>JAZREF010000013.1:0-18764 GCA_045660625.1 Acutalibacteraceae bacterium | reverse complement strand
TTTCCGCCGCCTGTGGATCGCTCGTATCAATGCCGCTGCTAAGATGAACGGCATGAACTACTCCACCTTCATGAACGGTCTGAAGAAGGCCGGTATCACCATGAACCGCAAGATGCTGGCTGAGCTGGCTGTTTCTGATGCTGCCGCTTTCACCGCTCTGGTGGAGAAGGCTAAGGCTGCTCTGTAATTAGATAAAATTGCGTCCGATGGATTTACCGTCGGGCGCAATTTTTGCTTTTTTCAAGCGGCTGTTTTTGCGTTATTTACCCTTATTTTGGGTGTTTTTCGTGATGGGAGAGTGTGAATTATGACTGTCACAAGTAAAGATAATCAGTGGGTCAAGGAGTGGCGTCGGTTGAACGATTCCGCCAAATATCGGCGAGAAACGGGGCTGTTTGCCATTGAGGGAGCTCGTTTGTGCGGGGATGCGGTGCGTTCCGGCGTGGAGCTTCAGACGGTGTTGTATACCGCTTCTGCCTTGGCCGTGTACGGCAACGTGGTGGAGCCTTTGCTGGCCTCTGCCGAGACGGCTGTGGAGATTAGTCCGGAGCTGAGCCGACATATGAGCGATACAATTAATCCCCAAGGTGTATTTTGTATTGCAAAAATGCTTGACAATTCGCTTATAATAGATAAAATAAATATAATAGGGACTTATAGTGCGCTGGAGGACATCCAAGACCCCGGCAATATGGGTACGGTGATCCGTACTGCCGAAGCGCTGGGACTGGATGGCATCTTGCTCTCTGATGGATGCTGCGACATCTACAACCCCAAGGTGCTGCGCGCCAGTATGGGCGGCGTGTTTCGTATGCCGCTGATGCGGGTGGGGGATATGGCACAGGCGGTGACGAATCTGCAAGACAGAGGGTTGACCGTCTTCGCTTGCGTCGTGGACGCATCCGCCACGCCGATCACCGAGGCAGGTATGGGCAAGGGGTCCGTGGCACTGATTGGTAATGAGGGCAACGGCCTGCGTGCCGAGACGGTTGCCGCCTGCAAACACAGCGTGACCATTCCTATGGCCGGTCGCGCCGAGTCCCTGAACGCCTCTATGGCGGCGGGCATCATCCTGTGGGAGATGTGCCGTAACAAATAATAGGCGAAAGGGGAGGACGCATATGGACAGCCGTCTGTATTGGATTTGGCTGCAGCAAGTGTTGCCGGCCGGCAGTCGTGCCGTTGGTGATTTGCTGGATGTCTTTGGCCATGCACGCATGGTGTATGACGCCTCCCTTGACGAATACAAAAAGGCCGGGTTGTCCGACGACGTTTGTCGTTGCTTGTCGGATAAATCCTTGCAGACCGCGCATCGGATACTCAACCGTGTGCTGGAACTGGGCGACTGGATGTTGACGCCGGAGGATGCGTTGTATCCTTTGTGCTTGCGTCACAGTATGGCGCCCCCTGCGGTGCTGTATGCACGTGGCGTGATGCCGGATTTGGACAGTATACCTGCTGTGGCGGTGGTTGGCACGCGTCACGCGACGTCGGACGGCGCGAAAGAGGCGTACGCACTGGCTGCCGGTTTGGCGGCGGGCGGAATGGTTGTGGTCAGCGGCGGTGCTGTCGGCATCGACGCCGCAGTACACAGTGGCGCATTAGCCGGTGGCGGCGTCACGATTGTGGTGATGGCTTGCCCAATCAACGAAAACTATCCCGCAGAGAATGCGGCGTTGCGTCAGCGGGTCGTGGATCGCGGAGGTTTGCTGCTTAGCGAATTTCCTCCCGACGAACCATACAAATGTGATTTTCACATACGCAACCGCTTGATGGCGGGTTTGTGTCAGGCGGTATGCTTGGCGCAGACACCCGGCCGCAGCGGTGCTCGGATTACGGCGCGATTAGCCCGTGAGTATAACCGAGAGGTGTTTGCTCTGCCGGGCACGCTGTCGGGACATCGCAACGACGGTGCCCACCAGGAGATACAGAATGGTGCGACGTTGGTGATCCGCGCGACCGACATTCTGCGAGAGTATGCACCTATGTACCCTGGCGTGTTGGATTTGGACGCGGCGGAAACAGCGCAGCGAGAGGTCGAAGGGCGTCCGCTGCCGAAAGTGGAAGAAACTCGCAAAGCAGAGAAGCCAAAGCGCGAAAAGGCGAAAAAGTCCAGACGCTCTCGCCGCAAGGCGGAAGCGACAGAACCGGTGGAAATCGCGACTCCCGTTGTGGCTTCTACCGCTTGTCCCGATGCCGCTAGTGCCGCAGCGAAAAAGGTCTACGAGGTGCTCGCCGCACAACCGCAACCGGTCGATTTGCTGGCGGAGAAGGCGGAGATGCCGATTCCCGCGCTGTTGGCAGCGCTCACGGAATTGGAAATGTTCGGCTGTGCCGCCAACAGTGCCGGTCAGCAATATCAGCGTATATAAACGGATTCCCGTTTTTCGATAGGAAGGAAGATTTTTATGGCAAATTTGGTGATTATGGAGTCGCCTGCAAAGGCAAAAACCGTCAAGAAGTATCTGGGCAGCGATTACGAAGTTGTGGCTTCGATGGGTCATATCCGTGACCTGCCTAAGACCTTGCTGGGTGTGGACGTGGAGCACGGCTTCCGTCCCCGCTATATGGACATCCCCGGCAAGACTTCTCTTATCCGCAGCCTGAAGGATATGGCGCAGAGCAGCGACCACATCTATCTCGCAACCGACCCGGACCGTGAGGGTGAGGCGATTGCGTGGCATCTGGCACAGGTGTTGGGCGTTCCTGCGGAGCAGACCAGCCGTGTGACCTTTAACGAGATTACCCGTACCGGCGTGTCGGCCGGTATGGCCAACTCCCGTTCGCTGGATATGAATCTGGTGAACGCCCAGCAGGCGCGCCGCGTGCTGGACCGCATTGTGGGCTATAAGCTGAGCCCCTTCCTGTGGAAGAAGGTGCGTAAGGGTCTTTCCGCCGGCCGTGTGCAGTCCGCTACCGTCAGCCTGGTGGTGGACCGAGAGCAGGAGATCCGCGCCTTTGTCAGCGAGGAGTATTGGACGCTGGATGCCGACCTGTCCGTGACCGAAAAGGGCCGTACCTTCCCGGCTCATTTCTTCGGCACTGCGACCGACAAGATTAAAATTTCTACCGGCGAACAGGCCCAGGCTATTTTGGATGAGCTCAATGGTGCTACTTACGTGGCTGACAGTGTCAAGACCGGCACCCGTAAGGTGGCGCCTGCGCCTCCCTTCACTACCTCCACCATGCAGCAGGAGGCCAACCGCAAGCTGAACTTCTCCTCTCGCCGTACCATGAAGACGGCGCAGGAACTGTACGAAGGTGTGGAGGTGGCCGGCATCGGTGCCACCGGTTTGATCACCTATATGCGTACCGACTCGTTGCGCATCTCCGACGAGGCACGCAAGGCGGGTAACGATTATATTCGCTCCGCTTTCGGCGCCGAGTATTTGCCTGCTAAGGCCCGTGTGTTTAAGCAGAAGAGCACTGCGCAGGATGCCCACGAGGCGATCCGTCCCTCTGTGCCTTCTCTGACACCCGCCGAGGTGAAGGATTCCTTGACCTCTGACCAGTATCGTTTGTACAAGCTTATTTGGGAGCGCTTTATGGCCAGCCTGATGGCCGACCAGATTCAGAACACCTGCCAGGTGGACATCACCGCCGGCAACTATGTGTTTAAGGCTTCCGGTTACACCGTCAAGTTCGATGGTCACACCGCTCTGTACGTGGAGGGTAAGGACGAGAAGGACGACGAGAACAAGCCCCTGCCCGTGATCAAGCAGGGCGACGTGCTGACCCTGCGTAGTATCGAGGGCAATCAGCACTTCACCCAGCCTCCCGCTCGCTATACCGAAGCTACGCTGATCAAGGCGATGGAAGAGAATGGAATTGGCCGTCCCTCCACCTACGCCCCCACTGTCAGCACGGTACTCAACCGCGAGTACGTGGAGCGTGACGGCAAGAGTCTGAAACCCACCAACCTGGGCGAGGTGATCACCCAGCTGATGAAGGAGCAGTTCCCCGAAATCGTCGATCTGGACTTTACTGCCCAGATGGAGCAGAAGCTGGACGGCGTGGAGAGCGGCAAGTCCGATTGGGTCAAGGTTCTGGATGGCTTCTACGGCGGCTTTGTGGAGAGCCTGAAAAAAGCCGAGGAAAACCTGGATAAGGTGAAGGTGCCCGAGGTGGAGAGCGACGAGGTATGTGAGGTGTGCGGTCGTCGTATGGTTATCAAGACCGGTCGCTACGGCAAGTTCCTGGCTTGCCCCGGCTATCCCACCTGTAAGAATACCCGCCGTATTGTGGAGAATACCGACGGTGTCTGCCCCAAGTGCGGCGGTGCCGTGGTGGCCAAGAAGTCCAAGGGTGGCCGCAAGTTCTTCGGTTGCGCCAACTATCCCAAGTGCGATTTCGCCACTTGGAACGAGCCTACCAAGGAGCTTTGCCCCAAGTGTGGCAAGACCCTGTTCCGTAAGAAGGGCAAGACCAATGGTTTGGTGTGCCTGACCGACGGTTGCAACGACGAAAAGTAAGATTTGATTTTTGAGAGGAGTATGACCGATGGTGACGGTGATTGGTGCCGGTTTGGCAGGCTGTGAGGCCGCCTATACCGTGGCACAACAGGGCATTCCGGTGACCCTGTGGGAGATGAAACCGCATAAGTATACCCCCGCCCATCGTCACGGCGGCTTTGCCGAGTTGGTCTGCTCCAATTCGCTGAAGGCACGGCGTATCGAGAGCGCCGCCGGTCTGCTCAAGGAGGAGATGCGGCGACTGGGAAGCCTGTGTGTACCGGTGGCCTATGGCTGCGCGGTGCCAGCAGGCGGTGCGCTGGCGGTGGACAGACATCTGTTCTCCGCCGAGGTGACCCGACGCATTAAAAAGCATCCCCTGATCACCGTCAAAGAGGGAGAGGTCACCTCCATCCCTGACGAGGGTGTGGTGATTGTCGCCACCGGTCCGCTGACCAGCGAGCCGTTGGCGGATGCCATCGCCGATCTGTGCGGCGGCGGCCTGTCCTTCTACGATGCGGCGGCACCTATCGTTACCGCTGATAGCGTGGATATGAACAGTGCCTTCCGTGCCTCCCGCTACGATCGGGAAGAGAGCGGTGATGGTGATTATATCAACTGCCCTCTCAACAAGGAGGAGTACGAGGCTTTTCACGCCGCTTTGATTACGGCGGAGACCGCCCCTCTCCACGAGTTTGACAAGCTACACGTGTATGAGGGCTGTATGCCCATCGAAGTGCTGGCTAAGCGCGGCAGCGATTCCATCCGCTTCGGCCCTATGAAGCCGGTGGGCCTGCGTGACCCTCACACGGGTCATCGTCCCTGGGCGGTGGTGCAGTTGCGTGCCGAGAATGCCGAGGGAACACTGTACAATCTGGTTGGCTTCCAGACCAACCTGAAATTCCCCGAGCAGAAGCGAGTGTTCGGTATGATTCCCGCGCTGAAGGATGCGGAGTTTATGCGCTACGGCGTGATGCACCGCAACACCTTCCTCAATGCCCCTGAGCTGCTGGATGCGGCTTTTCGTATGAAGAGCCGTCCCAACCTGTTGTTTGCGGGGCAGATGACCGGTGTGGAGGGCTATATGGAGTCTGCCGCTGCTGGTATTTTGGCAGGTATCAATGCCTGCCGTATGGTGCGTGGGCAGCAGCCTTTTATCTTACCCCGTGACACCATGATGGGTGCGCTGGCGGCTCACGTCAGCACCCCCAATGCGGACTATCAGCCCATGGGTGCCAACTTTGGCATTCTGCCCACGCTGGACACCCACATTCGAGATAAAAAGTTGCGCTATGCTGCTCTGGCACAGCGTGCGCTGGAAAGCCTTGACCGCGCGCTGGCGGATATGCCCGAGACCATCGTAGCGACAGAAAGTGAGGACGAATAAATGCGTATTATCGTAGATGCATTCGGTGGCGATAACGCCCCCGTAGAGATTCTGAAGGGTGCGGCCATGGCTGTCGCCACCTATGGTTGCGACATCGTGCTGACCGGCGACGAAGAGAAGATTCGTCAGGCGGCGGCTGAAAACAACATTTCTCTGGATCGCATGGAGATCGTCCACGCTTCCGACGTGATGACTATGGAGGATCACCCCAAGAGCATTCTGCGCGAGCATAAGGATTGCTCTATGGCGGTGGCTCTGCGCTTGCTCTCTGAGGGCAAAGGCGACGCCGTGGTGAGTGCCGGTAGCACCGGTGCCCTGCTGATGGGCGGTACCTTCATCGTTAAGCGCATTAAGGGCGTTTCCCGTCCTGCGCTGGCGCCCGTGATGCCCTCCGACGACCAACCCTTTATGCTCATCGACTGCGGTGCCAATGCGGACTGCCGTCCCGAGATGCTGGTGCAGTTTGCTCACATGGGTAGCATCTATATGAGTCACATGTATCCCCGTGAGGGTGGTCCTCGTGTGGGCCTGCTGAACGTGGGTACCGAGGACACCAAGGGTGGCGAGCTGCAGCTGGCCACCTTCCCGCTGCTGAAGGAGAGTGGCCTCAACTTCATCGGTAACGTAGAGGCTCGCGACGTACCCGCCGGTGTGGCGGACGTGGTGGTGGCCGACGGCTTTTCCGGCAACGTGCTGCTGAAGACCCTGGAGGGTACAGTGGATATGCTGATGAAGAACCTCAAGCAATCCTTCTTATCTTCTTTGCGTGCCAAGATCGGTGCGGCGCTGGTGTTGCCCGCCCTGCGTGGCCTGAAGAAGAAACTGTCCACCTCCGAGTATGGTGGTGCGGTGCTACTGGGTGTCAACAAGCCTGTAATCAAGGCCCACGGCAACTCTAAGGCAGAGGGTTTCTGCTCCGCCATCCGTGTGGCGTCGGAATTTGCCGCCAGCGGTGCCATTGCCCAGATCGAGGCGGCGGTGGCCAAGAAAGAGGCTGTTGAGGAGTAATGGCTATGCGCGTTTTGGATGTACTGACCGCGCTGTTCTGCCGCAACTACGGCTGCGATCCCGATGATGTGGAGATGGCGGCCACCCTGGATGAACTGAATATCGCTCCCCACGAGCGGGAGGATATGGCGGTATTCTTGGGTGAGATGTACGGCGTGGATATCGACGACGACACCCTCGACGGCTTTGAGACCGTGGAGGACGTGGTCGGCTATGTGGAAGATTATTTGAACGGAAAGGGGTGAGCGTAATGACGAAGGATTTGACTTCCTTGATGAAGGAAATTGGATATGATTTTAAGGATGACAGTCTGCTCTGTCAGGCGCTGACCCACTCCTCTTATGCCAACGAGGGTCACGGCGTGGAGTCCTACGAGCGCTTGGAGTTTTTGGGCGACTCGGTGCTGGGCTTTGTGACCGCGCAGTACCTGTTTGAAAAGGATCGTGTTCCCGACGAGGGTGAGTTGACCAAGCTGAGAGCCGCCGTGGTGTGCGAAAAGGCGCTATGCGGCTATTCCAAACAGTTGGGGCTGGGCAAGTACGCCCTTCTGGGTCGCGGCGAGCAGCATACCGGCGGCGCGGAGAGACCCTCCATTCTGGCGGATATGTACGAGGCCGTGCTGGCCGCTATTTATCTCGATGGCGGTATGGAGCCGGCGGAGAAATTCGTGCTGCGTTTCATCATCCCCGAGGCGGAGAGCCAGCGCCGCCGCAAATTCAAAGATTATAAGACCGCCTTGCAGGAGATCGTCCAACAGAATCCCGGCGAGAGGTTGGAATATGTCCTGTCCGGCGAGTCTGGTCCCGACCATAACAAGACCTTTATCACCGAGGTGCATCTCAACTCCAACGTGATTGGTGTGGGTCGCGGACGCAGTAAGAAAGAGTCCGAGCAGCAGGCAGCTCACGAAGCTCTCAAGTTAATGGGTTACGAATAAAGCCTGATAGAACCTCAAAAAGGAGCAAGAACGCTTTGCTTTTAAAAGCACTGGAATTACACGGATTTAAATCCTTTCCCGATAAGACCGTACTGAACTTCAGCGACGGCATGACCGCCGTTGTGGGTCCCAACGGTAGTGGTAAGTCCAATATCAGCGATGCCATCAAGTGGGTGCTGGGCGAACAGTCCAGCAAGTCCCTGCGTGGTTCCAAGATGGAGGACGTCATCTTCAACGGTACCGCTCAGCGTCGCCCTATGGGCTACGCGGAGGTATCGCTGGTGATCGACAACACCACCCGTATGCTGGAGATGGACAATGATGAGGTGAGAGTCACCCGCCGTTGCTACCGTTCCGGCGGTAGCGAGTACCAGCTCAATGGCGCCACCGTGCGTCTTGAGGATATCCGTATGCTGTTTATGAATACGGGTCTGGGTCGTGACGGTTATTCCATCATCGGTCAGGGTCGTATCGACGAGATTGTTACCTCCCGCGCTAACAATCGCCGCGAGATCTTCGACGAGGCGGCTGGTATCGCCAAGTATCGCTATAAGAAGGATAAGGCGGAGAATAGCCTGCGCAAGACCCAGGATAACCTGGATCGTTTGCACGATATTCTGCAAGAGCTGGAAGATCGCGTAGGTCCTCTGGAGACCCAGGCCAACAAGGCCAAGAAGTTCCTGGAGTATGCCGGCGAGAAGAAGGAGCTGGAGATCGGTTTGTGGCTGCGTACCATGAACGATTCCCGCGGTATTCTGCGCGACTTGGATGCCAAGTTGGAGAATGCTCGCCTGCAGTATGAGGCTGCCGGCAGTTCCATCGACTCCTGCGACGAGGAGGTGGAGCGCATCGCTCTGGCTGCTCAGCAGTTAGAGGTGCAGATGGACGAGGTGCGCCGTGCCGCCGCCGCTCTGGAGGAGCAGGCCGCCGTCTGCGACAGCCAGGTGGCTGTGTTGCGCAACGACATTTTCCACAACAATGAGAACATTCAGCGTGTGGAGGGCGAAATCGCCGCTGCACGAGAGGGCAATCTGCACATTGACGAGGAGATCGCTCACCGTCAGGAGGACATCGAGGCTCGCCGTGTCTCTATCACCGAGGCGGAGCAGCAGCGACTGGCGCTGACCGAGGAGATGGAGTCTCTGGCTCGCAGCAGCGACGAGACCTCCGACCGTATTGAGGCGCTGTCCGCCGATGCCGCCAAGCTGGCGTTGGACATCTCCGAGGTGCGTGTGACCGGTGTCACCAACGAGTCCTCTCTGCGTGAGATCACCCTGCGTCTGTCCCAGCTCACCGCCGCCGCCACCCTGCGTCAGCAGGCGGCAGAGGCCGCTGATGCGGAGCTGAAGGACGCCGAGGATGCCTATAAGGTTTGCGCCGACAAGGTGGAGGGGTTGCAAAACACCCTGTCCGGCTATGAGTATCGCTATCAGAACCGTTCTGCCAAGCTGAACACCGCCAAGGAGGCGTTGGATAAGCAGGGCCTGGACGTGGAGGAGAAACAGCGCCGTGTCCGTATGTTGGAGGAGATGGAGCGCAACATGGAGGGCTTCCAGCTCTCTGTCCGCGCCGTCATCAAGCAGGCGGAGCGTGGCGCTCTGCAGGGCATTTTGGGTCCTGTGTCCCGCCTGATTCAGGCGGATGCCGAGTACGCTCTCGCCATCGAGACCGCGTTGGGTGCCGCCGCACAGAACCTGATCTGCGAGCGGGAAGAGGATGCCAAGAAGGGTATCCGCTACCTGAGCGAAACCAAGGGTGGTCGTGCCACCTTCCTGCCCCTGACCTCGGTTAAGGGCAACGTGATGCAGGACATCCCCGAGGACGAGCCGGGCTTTGTGGGTCTGGCCAGCGATCTGGTGTCCTACGACAAGAAATACGAGGGCATTGCCAAGAATCTGCTGGGTCGTACCGTGGTGGCAGAGGATATGGACTACGCCGTGTCTATGGCACGCCGTCACAACTATAAATTCCGCATCGTGACTCTGGACGGTCAGGTGATCAACGCCGGAGGTTCCATGACTGGTGGCTCCACCGTCAAGGGTGCGGGCTTGATGTCCCGCCGTGCGGATATCGAGCGCCTCAAGGTAGAAGCCGTTGAGGAAATGAAGAAGCTGGAAACCGCCAAGGAGCAGTATCGTGTGCTGCAGCAGGATGCCGCCGAGGTGGAGGCCCAGTTGTTGGGTGCCCGTGGCGAGCTGACCACTGCCCAGGAGGACAAAATCCGTCTGGAGGGTGAGGTGCGCCGTCTGCAGGAGCAGGCTGACCAGAATAAGCGTGCCGCTAAAGAGGCTGCCGACGAGATTGTCACCCTCAACGAGCGTGCCGCCGCCTGTCAGGCGGCGATGGACGCCGCCGCCGCTGAGGTGGAGCGCCTGACCGCCGAGCAGGGTGGTATCGAGGCCAAGTTGGCGGAGTTGACGGGTGGTCGTCAGCAGTTGGCGCAGCAGCGTGAACAGCTCTCCGAGCGTATTGCGGAGCAGAAGCTGGCGGTGTTGGGTTATGAAAAGGAAATCGAGGGCTTGGAGGCCGCTATCGTGGAGCTCCGTGCCCGTCAGGACGATTCTGCCGGTCACGAGGCGTTGCTGAATCAACAGATTGCCGATCTGCAGGCACAGAATGCGGAGATTGAGAGCCGCATTGCCCAGCAGGAGGCTCAGGCTGCCGGTCTGCGTGAGCAGGCAGCGGCTTCTGCCGACGAGATTGCCCGCCTGGTGGCACAGCGTGCCGAGGGTGAGGCTCGCCAGACCCAGCTCCGCCTGCAGTCCCGCGAAAAGACCGATGAGCGCGAGCGCATGGGTCAGGAAGTGGTGCGTCTGGAGGAGAAGACCGCCGGCATCAAGCGTGAGGTGGACGACCTGTCCCGCCGCCTGTATGAGGAGTACGAGTTGACCCGTATGGAGGCTGAGGCGGTGGCCAAGCCCATCGAGGACGCCGCCGTGGCCAACCGCCGTGTGTTGGAATTGCGTAACAAGATTCGTGCGCTGGGTAGCGTCAACGTGGACGCCATCGAGGAGTTCAAAGAGGTCAACGAGCGTTATCAGTTCCTGAAGGTGCAGATCGACGACGTGGAGAAGACCAAGGAGGAACTGCTCAAGCAGATCAACGAGTTGACCGTGCAGATGCGCGAGGTGTTTATCGAGCGCTTTAAGCAGATTAACTATCAGTACGGCATCGTGTTTGCCGAGCTGTTCGGCGGTGGTAAGGGCGAACTGCGCCTGAGCGATCCCGACGACATCCTCGGCTCCGGTATCGATATGTTCATCCAGCCTCCCGGAAAGGTGATTCTCAATCTGGAGGCTCTGTCCGGCGGTGAAAAGGCGCTGGCCGCTACCGCTCTGCTGTTCGCTATCCTGAAGGTTACTCCCTCTCCTTTCTGCGTACTGGACGAGGTGGAGGCCGCTCTGGATGACGTGAACGTGGACCGTTACGCCGCCTATCTGCGCCGTATGTGCGACCGCATCCAGTTTATCGCCATCACCCATCGTCGCGGTACGATGGAGGAGGCGGACACCCTGTACGGCGTCACCATGCAGGAGCGCGGCGTTTCCAAGTTGTTAGAACTGCGCGCCAGCGAGGTGGAGCAGAAGCTGGGTCTGAAGTTGGATGACGAGAACAAGGAGTAATTGATTATGGGTTTGTTTGGCAAAATCGGTCAGGGACTGAAGAAAACCCGTGATTCCCTGATGAATTCCGTCTCGTCGATGTTGAAGGGCTTTACCCGCATCGATGAAGACTTGTTTGAGGAACTGGAAGAGATTCTGGTGATGGGCGACGTGGGAGCCAATACGGCGGCACACATCTGCGAGCGACTTCGCGAAGAGGTGAAAAAGCAAGGCGTCAACGATCCGATGGCAATTCGCGATTTGATGAGTCAAATCATCGCGGAGATGCTGGAGGGCGGCCAGGAACTGAATCTCAACACCAAGCCTTCTGTTATCTTGGTGATTGGTGTCAATGGCGTGGGTAAGACCACCACCATCGGTAAGATGGCCGCCAACTTTAAGGCGCAGGGCAAAAAGGTCATTCTTGGTGCGGCGGACACCTTCCGTGACGCTGCCATCGAGCAGTTAAGCGTGTGGGCGGACCGCGCCGGCGTGGATATTGTTAAGCACGGCCAGGGCGCCGACCCTGCCGCTGTGGTGTTTGACACTGTTAAGGCGGCGAAAGCTCGTGGTTGTGACATCGTGATCTGCGATACCGCCGGTCGTCTGCATAACAAAAAGCACTTGATGGAAGAGTTGGCCAAGATCGGTCGCGTTATCGACCGCGAATTGCCCGATGCAGACAAGGAGATTCTGTTGGTGGTGGATGCCACCACCGGTCAAAATGCCGTCAATCAGGCGCGTGAATTCAAGTCCGCCGCCGGCATCACCGGTATCGTGCTGACCAAATTGGATGGTACCGCCCGCGGCGGCGTGGTGCTGGCAATCCGTGAGGATCTGCGCGTCCCCGTTAAGTTTGTGGGCGTGGGCGAGGGTATCGATGACCTGCAGCCCTTCGATCCCAAGCAGTTTGCGGATGGTTTGTTCGCGGAGGAATGAGTATGAAATTTGTGATTGCTACCCATAATGCCCATAAGTTGATTGAACTTAAGCGCATTTTGGTGCCGCTGGGCATTGAGGGTGTCACCGACCGTGACCTCGGCATTGAGTTGCCTGAGGTGGAGGAGACCGGCACTACCTTTGCCGAGAACGCCTATCTCAAGGCGGCCTCTGCCTGTGAGGCGACCGGCCTGCCTGCCATCGCTGACGATTCCGGTTTGGTGGTGGATGCGCTGGGTGGTCGACCCGGTGTGTACTCTGCTCGTTATGGTGGAGAGGAGGCCACTGACGCCGACCGCAATGTACTGCTACTGGGCGAGATGAAGGATGTACCCAAGGGTGAGCGGTCTGCTCGCTTTGTGGCGTCGATTTGCTGCGTGTTCCCCAATGGGGACGTGCTGCGTGCCGAGGGCACCTTTGAGGGTGAGATCGGCTATGCTCCTGCGGGCGAGAACGGCTTTGGCTATGACCCCATCTTTATGGTAGGTGAGCGCAGCTCTGCCGAAATGTCTCCTGCGGAGAAGGATTCCATGAGCCATCGTGGCAATGCATTGCGTGTATTTTCTAAGGATTTAGCCGCCTATTTGGCGCAGAATAAATGAGGTAAATGATTATGACCAGTAAACAACGCGCGTATTTACGCGGACTCGCAAATACTATGGAGCCCATCCTGCACGCAGGTAAGGGCGGTATCTCCGATGCGATGATTAAGCAGGCGGATGATGCCCTGGAGGCTCGTGAATTGATTAAGGGTAAGGTGCTGGAGACCGCTCCCGCCTCTGCTCGTGAGGTGGCGGAGGAGATTGCCGCCCAGGTGAACGCCCAGGTGGTGCAGGTAATTGGCCGTACCTTTGTGTTGTTCCGTCAGAAGGAGAAGGATTCCCAGATTAAACTGCCTCGCGCAAAATAATCATCGGGAATCATTGAGAGAGGAGGGGTGATATGAGGAAAATGGGTCTGTTTGGTGGATCCTTCGATCCCGTGCATAAAGGCCACGTGTCTATGGCTCTGCGCTTGGCGGAAGCCTTGGATTTGGATGGCGTGATGCTTATGCCTGCCTTTGTACCACCCCACAAGATACGAAATAATATGGCTTCCGCTCACCATCGATTGGCGATGTGCCGGTTGGCGGTGGAGGCATATCCGCAGTTATGCGTGTCGGATTTGGAATTGCAGCGCGGTGGTGCCAGTTTCACCGTGGATACTCTGACGGCGCTGTGCGAGCAGTATCCGGATACCCAGTGGCACTTGCTGGTGGGGGCAGATATGTTCACCACTCTGCGCACTTGGCATCGCTTTTCGGATATTGCCGAGATGGCGGTGCTGTGTACCATCGCCCGCGAGGGTACCGATACGGCAAAACTTACGGAATACGCTAAGGGTTTGCGCGCAGATGGCATTCGCTGCCACGTGGAGGTGTGTCCCGTGGAACCCTATTCCTCGACGCAGGTGCGTCAGCGGATTGCGGCGGGGGAGAGCGTGGCTGATTTGGTTGGTGAGGCGGTTGAGAGGTATATCCTCGACAACGACCTCTATCGCGAGCAGAACGGGATGCTGCAACAGACAACGGATGAGCAGTATATCGAGATCATCCGTCAGCGGTTGAGCGATTATCGCTTCCGTCACTCGCTGTGTGTGGCGGATGAGGCCAAGCGGCTGGCGAAAAAATACGGCGCCGATCCTGACAAGGCCTACACCGCCGGCATTCTCCACGATATCATGAAGGATACTGCCAAGGATGCCCAATTGCAGATCTTGGCGGATTACGGCGTGACGCTGGACGAGGTGGAACAGAGTGCTCCTATGCTGTGGCACGCCCGATGCGGCGAGGTGTTTCTGCGGAATATCCTCGGCGTGACGGATGAAGAAATATTATCCGCGGTGCGGTATCATACCACCGGTCGAGCAGGGATGACCTTGTTGGAACAGGTGGTGTTTACCGCCGATTTTACCTCTGCCGATCGAGATTATCCCGATGTGGACGTGATGCGTGCTAAGGCGGATCGATCGCTGACCGAGGCTATTCGCTATGGCGTGGAATACACTATCGGCGACTTGAGAAAGCAGGGCAGAGCCGTGCACCCCGATACTCTGGCGGTGTACGATGAGATCGTATTGTCTGAAGGAAATGGAGGGCAAACGAATGAAAAATAATCGTGATTCCAAGCAGGTGAGTTTGGCCGGTGCCGCTCGCGTGCAGGAGGAAAAGAAGAATGGGTTGTCTCCGTGGAAATGGATTGCCATTGGCGGCGGTTTGATTGCCTTGTTGGTCGTCGGCGTTCTTCTGTTCTTTGCTATGGATGAGGAGGACAAGCCCTCCTTGTCGGCGCGCGATATGGTTGAGCACGTCTATACTCCCGACGCAATGGCGTCCGATGTCGCCTACTATCTGGTGGGCGTCACCGGTGAGAACGTTGGTGATCCTATGGATATGCTGGCTGTGATGTGCTACGACCGTAAGGCCGGCACGGTGTCGATGATCCAGATGCCGGTTGCCACGTATATTGATAAGGATTCCGGATACGCGGTGGATACTATCGGAGACGTGTGGTATAATCCTGTTCCTGATGTGTTCTGCTCCGCGTGTCGTGTGCGTGTTCCCGAGGAGGATCGAGACGGAAACTATCACGGCTCTTGTGGTGCCACGTTGGAAAATCGTACCGGTTCTGCTACCGGCGATCTCATTCGCATTATGAATGAGCAGTATGGTTTGCCGATTGACAACTATTTGATTTTACCTCGCGCCGGATTGGTTGAATTGATCGATTCGTTAGAGGGCGTAGACGTTGAATTGAGCAAGAAGACGACCTTGGCCGGCGAGTCGTACGCTAAGGGTGTTCAGACTCTAAATGGACAGGCCGCCGTTGAATATGCGATCACCTACAATTACAAGAATACCCCCGCTTCGGACCGAGAGCGTATGATTCGTCAGCGCCAGGTGCTGGCCTCTTTGTGGCAGCGGTTGAGTGAGTGCGAGTTGAAGGATCTGTATTACATTAACGATCTGGGTTCTACGAAGGGGATTTTGGGTATATTGATGACCGGAGCCAATCCCATCCGCTTCAACACCACTTCTTTCGGTAAGGCGCGTTTGTTGAACATCTCCGAGGAGGAAGCAGCGGACATCAAACTGTCGGATGCGGTTTCTCGCTTTGTGTGGCAGTTGGCGCAGGTGGAATTGGATCAGGTAACTTTCCATATCCTACCCGGTCAGTCCACCAAGACGGGTACCCTGACGATTTACAGCGTCAATCGTGAGCAAACGACGGAACTGTTGAATGAGTATATGAATCCTTACGGATTGACCTTTGACGAAACCACCGTCGTGATTCCTCAGGAGATTACGAAGCCGAAAGAGGCAGATCTGTCGACCGGCACCTTAGCGGAGCTGCTGCCGACCACGGAAGGGGAGGAGTAAGCCCGTGAATATCGACAAAATTTGGCAGAGTGCCGTGCACACCTTGGACGAGCACAAGGCTACGGATATCCGAGTGCTCAGCGTGGGTAACATCACCTCCATTGCCGATTATTTCCTCATCGCCAGCGGCAACAGCGCCAATCAGGTGCGTAGCCTGGCGGACTATGTGGAAGATAAATTGGCTAAGGAGGATATCCATCCTCTGCGCCACGAGGGCTATCAGAGCGGCGACTGGGTGACCCTGGATTACGGCGACGTGATGATTCACATCTTCCGCCGCGAGACCCGCGATTTTTACGATTTGGAACGGTTATGGGTAGATGCCACCGACGTGGATATCGACCCCTATTTGATAAAGCAGTAAGGAGTTTTTGACTATGGCACAGTACAATCCCGCAGAAATTGAAGCAAAATGGCAAAAGTATTGGGAGGAGAACGACACCTTCCACACCGATGTGTGGGACTTCTCTAAGCCCAAGTACTATGTTTTGGATATGTTCCCGTATCCCTCCGGTGTGGGTCTACACGCCGGCCACCCCGAGGGCTACACTGGCACCGATATTATGTCCCGTATGAAGCGTATGCAGGGCTACAACGTGCTGCATCCCATGGGCTACGACTCCTTCGGCCTGCCTGCGGAGCAGTATGCGATCTCCACTGGTAATCATCCCGATGGTTTCACTCAGGAGAATATCAAGACCTTCTCTAAGCAGCTCAAGGAGCTGGGCTTTGACTACGACTGGTCTAAGCTGACCGCCACCTCCGATCCCGAGTTCTACAAGTGGACCCAGTGGATTTTCAAGCGTCTGTACGAGGCCGGCTATGCCAAGCGCATCGAGATGCCTGTTAACTGGTGCGAGGAGCTGGGCACCGTGTTGTCTAACGACGAGGTCATCGATGGTAAGTCTGAACGCGGCGGCTATCCCGTGGTGAAGAAGAATATGATGCAGTGGGTCATTGACCAGCCTGCCTTTGCTGAGAAGCTGTTGGAGGGTCTGAACGACATCGAGTGGCCCGAATCCACCAAGGAGATTCAGCGCAACTGGATCGGCAAATCCACCGGTGTTGAGGTGGACTTTAAACTGGTTGGTGGCGGCGAGTTCTCCATCTACACCACCTGCATCGAGACCATCTATGGCATCACCTTTATGGTGCTGGCTCCCGATGGCAAGATCACTGCCAGCCTGATGGATCGCGTGGAGAATAAGGACGAGGTTCAGGCCTACATAAACGAGACCCTGAAGAAGTCCGATATGGATCGTACCGATATGAACAAGGGTAAGACCGGTTGTCCCCTGAAGGGCGTCTATGCCATCAACCCCGTCAACGGCAAGGAAGTACCGGTGTTCATCGGCGATTTCGTGCTGGCCAGCTACGGCACCGGCGCGGTTATGGCTGTTCCCAGCCACGATCAGCGCGACTTTGAGTACGCCATCGCCCACAACATCCCCATGATCCAGGTCATCGAGGGTCGTGACGTGTCCGAGTGCGCCTTTGAGAAGCAAGATTACCTGGGCAAGGGCTGCAAGCTGATGAACTCCGAGGAGTTCACCGGTCTGACGGTGGAGGAGGCCAAGGAGGCCATCACCTGCAAACTGGAGAATATGGGTATTGCCCGCCGTAAAAACAACTACCACTTCCGTGAGTGGATCTTCGCTCGTCAGCGCTATTGGGGCGAGCCTGTGCCTTGCGTCTACACCGAGGAAGGCGAGACCGTGTTCTTGCCTGATGAGGAGTTGCCTCTGGTGCTGCCCGTGCTGGAGGACTATAAGGGTCGCGGCGGTCAGGCTCCTCTGGAGAACGCCGAGGAGTGGAAGCACTACGATAAGAATGGCCTGAAGGGCCTGCGCGAGACCTCCACTATGCCCGGTTCTGCCGGTTCTTCTTGGTACTTTATGCGCTACATCGATCCCCACAACGACAAGGCGTTCTGCGATCCCGAGCTGCTGAAGCACTGGATGCCCGTTGATCTCTATGTCGGCGGTCCCGAGCACGCCGTGGGTCACCTGATGTATGCCCGTATCTGGAACCGCATCCTGTACGATCAGGGTCTGTCTCCCGTGAAGGAGCCCTTCAAGAAGCTGGTGCACCAGGGTATGATTCTGGGCGAGAACGGCATCAAGATGGGCAAGCGTTTCCCCGAGTTTGTGGTCAATCCCAGTGACATTGTCCGTGACTACGGCGCCGATACTCTGCGTCTGTACGAGATGTTTATGGGTCCCTTGGAGGTGTCTAAGCCTTGGTCTACCTCCGCTGTGGCGGGTGCCCGCAAGTTCATCAATCGTGTGTGGAACTTCTTCACCGAGCCTGCCAACATCATCGAGACCGACGATGGCAAGCTGACTAAGCTGTATCATCAGACTGTGAAGAAGGTCACCAACGATTTTGAGACCTTGGGCTTCAACACCGCCATCGCCCAGATGATGGTGTTCGTCAATGAATGCTACAAGATGGGCACTTGCCCCCGTGAGTTCGCCGAGGGCTTTGTTAAGATGATCTCCTGCATCGCACCTCATGTGGGTGAGGAGATGTGGCAGCAGCTGGGGCACAACAACACCATCGCCTACGAGGCTTGGCCCACCTATGACGAGGCCAAGTGTGCTGAGCAGTCCTTTGAGATCGTATTGCAGGTGAACGGCAAGATCCGCAACCGCATCTCTGTGGCTGCCGACATCACCGCCGCCGATGCGCTGGCTTTGGCCAAGGCGGACGAGCGAGTGGCTCCTATGCTGGAGGGTATGCAGATCGTCAAGGAGCTGTACGTGCCCGGCAAATTGGTCAATATTGTGGTGAAACCTCAATAATTAATAAAAATTGCAAAATTTTACGAAAAAACGAAAATTTCTCTTGACTCTTGGGGCGTTTTTCGTTATAATGATTCGTGCATAATTGCAAAATACCCCTGCTATATGGCGGAGGGAGGGAAATAAAGAATGTCTGAAGTTCGTGTAAAAGAGAATGAGTCTCTGGACAGTGCTCTGCGCCGTTGGAAGAAGTCCTGCGCCCGCGCCGGTACTCTGGC
>JAZREF010000012.1:0-11917 GCA_045660625.1 Acutalibacteraceae bacterium | reverse complement strand
CAGACCCTCTTTCTTTTCTACATATACACGATAAACCATAATTAAACCTCCTGCGCCTGCAATGCACGGGCGCCGATGTCGTGACGGTAATAGGCGTTGTCAAAATGAATCTGCTCCACCAGCTTGTAAGAAGCCTCAATAGCGGCGGGCAGGCTGTCCGCAATGGCGGTAGCGCCCAGCACACGGCCGCCGTTGGTAACCAGCACGCCGTCTTGGATGGCGGCACCCGCCACGTAGACGGAGTCGGCAATCTCGGCGGGGATGGTCAGGGGCAGGCCCTTATCGTAGGCTTGGGGATAGCCGGCGGAGGCCATAATCACGCAGCAGGCGTGCTTGTCGGAGAATTTGACCTCGGTGTCGGCCAACGTACCGTTGGTGGTGGCCTGCATCACGGTGAGCAGGTCACTCGTGAGCAGAGGAAGCACCACCTGGGTCTCGGGGTCGCCGAAACGGCAGTTGTACTCAATAACGTTGGGGCCGTTAGGGGTGAGCATCAGACCGAAGTAGAGGCAACCCTTGAAGGGGCGACCTTCGGCGGCCATCGCACGGATGGTGGGCAGGAAGATGGTGTCCATACACTCGGCGGCGACATCCGCGGTGTAATAGGGGTGGGGGGCGATGGTACCCATACCACCAGTATTGAGACCGGTGTCGTTATCCCCGGCACGCTTGTGGTCCATAGAGGAAATCATCGGCACCACCGTCTCGCCGTCGGTGAAGGACAGCACCGACACCTCGGGACCGGTGAGGAACTCCTCAATGACGATGTGGTCGCCGCTGGCGCCGAAAGCCTTGTCCTGCATCATGGAGATGGCGGCGGCTTTGGCCTCCTCGCGGGTGGTGGCGATGATGACGCCCTTGCCCAGAGCCAAACCGTCCGCCTTGATGACGGTGGGGATGGGAGCGGTGTCCAAGTAGGTCAGAGCGGCATCCAACTCGTCAAACACCTCGTAGGCGGCGGTGGGGATGCCGTATTTCTTCATCAGGTTTTTGGAGAACACCTTACTACCTTCGATGATGGCGGCATTAGCGCGAGGGCCAAAGCAGGGAATGCCCTTAGCCTCCAGCGCATCCACGCAACCCAGCACCAGCGGGTCGTCGGGTGCCACCACGGCGTAGTCGATACCCTGTGCCACCGCAAAGTCCACGATGGCGGGGATATCCTTGGCGCCGATGTCCACGCAGGTGGCGTTGGCGGCCATACCGCCGTTGCCGGGGAGAGCGAAAATCTGCTCCACTGCGGGATTCTCTTTCAGTTTTTTGATGATGGCGTGCTCACGGCCGCCACCGCCCACAACGAGAAGTTTCATTTTGTATCCTCCAAAGATGATGGGAAGTAGTCGAAATTAATGATGGAACAAACGCATACCGGTGAAGGCCATGACCATGCCCTTCTTGTTGCACTCCTCAATGACCAAATCGTCACGGATAGAGCCGCCGGGCTCGGCGATGTAGGTGACGCCGCTGGCGTAGGCGCGCTTGATATTATCCGCAAAGGGGAAGAAGGCGTCAGAGGCCAGAGCCAGACCCTTGAAACCGGAGAGCCACTCTGCCTTGTCCTCAGCGGTGAGGGGGGCGGGCTGCTCGGTAAAGTAATTCTGCCAAATGCCGTCGGCGCAGACGTCCTCTTCGTTGCCGTTGATGTAGCCGTCGATGACGTTGTCACGCTCGGGGCGACCCATGGTGGGCAGGAAGGGCAGGTTCAGTGCCTTGGGATGCTGACGCATCAGCCAAGTGTCCGCCTTGGTGCCGGCCAAACGGGTGCAGTGGATGCGGCTCTGCTGGCCGGCGCCCACGCCGATGGCCTGGCCGTCCACGGCGTAGCAGACGGAGTTGGACTGGGTGTATTTGAGGGTGATCAGTGCCACGATGAGGTCGCGCTTAGCGGACTCGGGCAGATCCTTGTTGGCGGTCACGATGTTCGTGAGCAGGTGCTCGCCGATCTTAAACTCATTGCGACCCTGCTCGAAGGTGATGCCGAACACGTCCTTCTGCTCGATGGGCGCGGGGACGTAGTTGGGGTCAATTTCCACGATGTTGTAGTTGCCCTTGCGCTTGCCCTTGAGGATCTCCAGTGCCTCGGGCTCGTAGCCGGGGGCGATGATGCCGTCGGACACCTCGCGGGCCAGCAACTTGGCGGTGGTGACGTCGCAGACGTCGGACAGCGCCACCCAGTCACCGAAGGAGCACAGGCGGTCGGTGCCGCGGGCACGGACGTAGGCGCAAGCCAAGGGGGAAGCGTCCAGATCCGCCACCTCGTCCACGAAGCAAGCCTTTTTCAGCGCGTCGCTCAGGGGCAGACCCACGGCGGCGGAGGTGGGGCTGACGTGCTTGAAAGAAGTAGCGGCGGGCAGACCCAGCGCCTCTTTCAGCTCCTTCACCAACTGCCAAGCGTTGAAAGCATCCAGGAAATTGATGTAGCCGGGACGACCGTTCAGCACGGTGATGGGCAGATCGGCGTCATTCTTCATAAAGATACGGGACGGCTTCTGGTTGGGGTTACAGCCGTATTTCAGTTCAAATTCTTTCATTTGTCAGCACCTCACGCGTTTTTGTTGATGATACGGGTCTCGGTCTCGCCGCTGGCGAGGTCGATCGTACGAACGAACAGGGACACCTTGTTGTCCTCGTTCAGATTGGTCCAAATCAGGTCGGTCAGGGCGTCGATGTCCAGATCGGGCAGCTCCAAAGTCTTGGGCTCACCCTCGAAGGAGGGCAGGGGATCGCCGTCGCAGGCGTAGGTGTGGATAAACTTGGCGCGACCGGCGATGGGATTGGAGTAGGCGTAGGTGAAGCGCTCGCAGGAGGAGTCGTCACCCTCGGCGGACTTGAGGATGGACATGGCATAGTTCATCTCGCCGCCGTCGTGGTGGATGATACCGGAAATACGGGGGGTGAAATTGGGGGCGTCGTCCTCAAACTCACGGGTACGCAGAGCCTGCTCAAAGGTCATCTGCTTGTCCATCAGGTCGTAGATGGTGTCGGTCTGGTCGCCGTTGGTGACGATGGTCTTGTTGCCCAGCACGCGGACGGGATAGTAGATGATCAGGTGAGGATCCACCATCTTGGACTCGTCAAAAGCCTTGGTACGCATCGCGTCGCCGTCGGCGACAAACACGCGGTTGCGGCTGTTGACGCTGCGACCCATAATGAAGTAGGCGGTGACCGCCTTTTTGCCGTCGGCGGACTTGCCGATGATGATGCCGCGGCCGTGATAGGCCAGAGAGTTCAGTTCATCTTTGATGGTGGAGATTTTCATGGGTTGTACCTCACTTTATACGTAATAGTTAGTTGTTAGCCAATTTCTCGCTGACAATTTCCACGGCGCGGGGCAGGATAATCCACTCGGCCTGCTCCATCACGCGGCGCTGGAGGATTTCGGGGGTGTCCCCCTCCTCGATGGCGACCGCCTTTTGCAGGATGATCTCGCCGCCGTCGGGAATCTCGTTGACGAAATGCACGGTGGCACCCGTCACCTTGACGCCGTAGTCCAAAGCGGCACGATGCACCCGCAGACCGTAGAAGCCCTCTCCGCAGAAGGAGGGAATCAAGGAGGGATGCACGTTTAAGATGCGCTTTTCATAGGCATCGGTGAAGCGTTTGCTCAAAATGGACATAAAACCCGCCAGCACGATGAGGTCGATCTCGCAGGCGGCCAACTGCGCCAGCAGAGCGTCCTCGAAAGCCTCCTGGTCGCCGCCGCAAGCCGCCTTGGTGATCACCACGGCAGGGATGCCCGCATTGGCGGCACGCTCGAGGGCGTAAGCCCCCTCCTTATTGGAGATGACCAGCACGATCTCGCCGTGGGGGATCTCTCCCCTACCCTGGGCGTCGATGAGCGCCTGCAGGTTGGTGCCGCCGCCGGAGACTAAAACAGCAATCTTCGTCATAACTCGATCTTCTCCTCGCCGGCGATAATCTCGCCGATGACGTAGGCGTCGTCGCCGTTAGCGCGCAGGATGGCCAGCGCAGCCTCCACCTGATCGGCAGGGACCACCACGCTCATACCCACGCCCATATTGTAGGTGTTGAACATATCCCGCTCCGGCACGTTGCCCCACTTGGCGATGAGGTCGAAGATGGGCAACACCTTGACGGCGGAGCGGTCAATCTTGGCGCACAGACCGTCGGGGATGGAGCGGGGAATATTCTCGTAGAAACCGCCGCCGGTGATGTGGGAGATGCCCTTCACGTCCACCTGCTCCAACAGTGCGAGGATGGATTTCACGTAAATGCGGGTGGGCACCAGCAGAGCCTCGGCAATGGTCTTGCCGCCCAGCTCCTCGCGAGCCACATACAGTTCGGGGTTGTTGTTATCAATGTCAAAAGCCTTGCGGCACAGAGAGAAGCCGTTGGAGTGAATGCCGGTGGAGGGCAGAGCAATCACCACGTCGCCCACAGCCATACGGGTGTTGTCGATGATCTTCTTCTTATCCACGATACCCACGGCAAAGCCGGCCAGATCGTAGTCGTCCACAGGCATCAAGCCGGGATGCTCGGCGGTCTCGCCGCCGATGAGGGCGGCGCCAGACTGGACACAACCCTCGGCCACGCCGCTGACGATCTCGGCAATCTTCTCGGGGATGTTCTTGCCGCAGGCGATGTAGTCCAGGAAAAACAGAGGACGAGCGCCGCAGCAGATGATGTCGTTGACGCACATCGCCACCGCATCGATGCCGATGGTGTCGTGCTTGTCCATCAACTGAGCCAACTTGACCTTGGTGCCGCAACCGTCGGTGCCGGATACCAGCACCGGCTCCTCCATACCCGCCAAAGGCAGACCGAAGCAGCCGCCGAAGCCGCCCACGTCGTCCAGGCAACCCTCATTCTTGGTGCGGGCGATGTGGGACTTCATCAATTCCACCGCCTTGTAGCCGGCGGTGATGTCTACGCCTGCCGCCGCATAGCTGGCAGACTGAGAATTCTTGTGATCCATATTTTTATTCCTTTCCGTTCCAGCAATAGGTACACAGTTTGCAGGGCTCGATGCCGATGGCATCCAACACGCCCTGCAGAGACTGGAAGTCCAGCGAACCTAAGTGCAATTGTTCTGCCATAGCGTTACGCAGGTTTTTACCGCGCTGGGTATTGCCGTCGCAATACTCCTCGAGATAGTTAAATCCCTCTTCTCCCTCCAACTCTAAAATCGTACGGCGAGCGATGAGATCCAGCTCGTTGTTGCTGCGGGAGAAGTTGAGATATTTGCAGTTAAACATAATGGGCGGGCAAGCGGAGCGCATATGCACCGTCTTGGCGCCGCTGTCGTAGAGGAACTCCACCGTCTCACGCAACTGGGTGCCGCGGACGATGGAATCGTCCACCAGCAGAAGATTCTTGTCCTCAATCAAGGCGGGGACGGGAATCTGCTTCATCTTGGCGATGCGGTTGCGATCCGACTGCTTGCTAGGTGTGAAACTCCGCGACCAGGTGGGAGTGTATTTGATGTAGGCGCGGGCAAAGGGCAGGTGGCTCTCGTTGGCGTAGCCGATGGCGTGGGGGGTGCCGCTATCCGGCATACCGCAGACATAGTCCACGTCGTCCAGGGCGGGATTGTCCTTGTCGTGCTGAGCCATAATGGCACCGTTGCGGTAGCGCATCAGCTCCACGTTGACCCCCTCATAGGCGGAGGTGGAATAGCCGTAGTAGCTCCACAGGAAAGCGCACATCCGCATCTCCTCGTCGGCGGGCGATAAGGTGGTCACGCCGTCGGTGGTAATCTCCACGATCTCGTTGGGACCCAACTCGCGCAGATCCTCAAACCCCAGCTTTTGGTGAGCAAAGGGCTCGAAGGACACGCTGTAGCCGTCCTCCCGCTGACCGATCCAGATGGGCAGACGCCCCATCTTATCACGGGCGGCAATGAGGGAGCCGTCATCCTTGAGAATCAGGATGGAGGCGGTGCCGTCCACCTGATCCTGCACAAAGCGGATGCCGGTGGCAAAGTCCTTGCGCAGGTTGATTAGTGCGCCGATGAGTTCGGTGACGTTAATGCCGCCGCCGGTCATGGCGTCAAAGTGACCGCCCTCCGCCAGATACAATTCCACCAGCCGCTCGGCGTTGTTCACCGCGCCGGTGACGCACAGGGCGAAGGTGCCCAAGCGGGAGCGAATCAGCAAGGGCTGGGGATAATAGTCGCTGATGCAACCGATGGCAGAGGTACCCTCCATCTCGTCAAAGATGTTCTTGAAGCGAGCGCGGAAAGGTGTGGTCTGGATGCTGTGAATCTGCCGCTGCAGACCGATCTCGGGGTCGTACACGGCGATGCCGGCACGGCGGGTGCCCAGATGGGAATGGTAGTCGGTGCCGAAAAACACGTCCTCCATACAGTCCTGTCGGGACACAATACCAAAATAACCGCCCATAGGGGAAATCTCCTCTCAAAATAAACAGGGGTGAAAGGTAGGTGGGATAGAGGTTGTAGAGGCGCATCACGAATCGCCCCTACGATACTCCTATTCCGTCTTACGCAAAAAACAACTCGTTCAGGGTCATGGGGTCGACGTACTCGCCGTTCTTGTACACGCGCATATTGCCGCTGGCCACCTCGTCGATGAGCATCACGCGACCTTCGGGGTCGTAGCCGAACTCAAACTTGATGTCGTACAGTTCCATACCCTTGGCGGCCAGGTCGTCGGCCACGATTTTGGTGATCTTCTGGGTCATATCCTTCAGATCCTCGTACTGGGCGTCAGACATCACGCCGATAGCCACCAGCGCATCCTTGGTGATCAGGGGATCGCCCTTCTCATCGTCCTTCAGAGTGGTCTCCACATAGGAGGGCAGGTCGGCACCGCTCTCGATCAGAGCGCCGTAGCGGCGGATGAAGGAGCCGACAGCCTTATTGCGGCAGATAACCTCCAGACCCTTGCCGAACACCTTGGCGGGCAGTACCTCCATGGTGGTATCCTCCAGATTGGCACTGACGTAGTGGGTCAGGATGCCGGCGGCGTTGGTCTTCTCAAAGAAATAGATGGACATACGCAGGTTGACGTCGCCCACGCCCTCGATGGTCAGGCCCACGGCGTTCTCGCCGGGATCAAAGACGCCGTCCTTGCCGGTGCAGTCGTCCTTAAACTTCAGCAGGCAGTTGCCGTTGTCCAGTTTGTAAACGTCCTTGGTCTTGCCGGTGTAAATCAGTTCCTTGCTCATAATCAAAACTCCTTTTTATATATGAATGGGTTTACTTACAGATTTTCCATTACCTTGGCATCTTTTTCCAGCACGATGGCGGCATCGGCGGCACGCTTTGCGTCCAACTTGGCCGCCAGGTCGGCGTCGGAGACCGCCAAGATCTGTGCTGCCAACAAGGCGGCGTTGGCACCGCCGTTGATGGCCACGGTGGCCACGGGGATGCCGGTGGGCATCATCACGGTGGACAGCAGGGCGTCCATACCGTCCAACACAGAGGATTTGCAGGGGATGCCGATGACCGGCAGGGTTGTGTTGGCGGCGATGGCACCGGCCAGGTGAGCCGCCATACCGGCGGCGCAGATCAGCACACCGAAACCATTAGCGCGAGCATTGACCGCGAAGTCACGGGCCTCCACCGGGGTGCGGTGGGCGGAGTAGATGTGCACCTCAAAGGGGATATCCAGGCTCTTCAAGGTGTCGGTGGCCTTCTTGATGATGGGCAGGTCGCTGTCACTGCCCATAATAATGCCTACTTTTTTCATACTCATTACCTCCAAAAAACAGAAATGGGCGCAGTTATCTCACGGGAGAAAACTGCGCCCAGACGGTCGGCAAAAAGTCAAGATTTTTCGGTCCTCTGTGGTGCTCCACAATTATCCGTCAGTCGCGAAAAACCCATTCATTTGACCATCAAATTATACCATATTTTCAGGTATTGTGTCAAGGCACAGACACTCGATTTACACGTTTCTACACATTACACAATTACTTGATGGAAACACTCTTCTCTTTTTGGATAACATCGTGAGCGCCGCCCTCCACGATGCTGGTGGCGGACACCAGAGTGAGGGTGGCCTTCTCCTGCAGCTCGGGGATGGACAGAGCGCCGCAGTTGCACATGGTGGACTTGACCTTAGACAGGGTCAGAGCCACGTTGTCCTTCAGGCGGCCGGCGTAAGGCACGTAGGAATCCACGCCCTCCTCGAAGGACAGCTTCTTATCGCCGCCCAGGTCGTAGCGCATCCAGTTGCGGGCGCGGGCAGAGCCCTCACCCCAATATTCCTTATAATAAGTACCGCCGATGTTCACCTTGTTGGTGGGAGACTCGTCAAAGCGGGCAAAATAACGACCCAGCATGACAAAGTCGGCGCCCATAGCCAGAGCCAGGGTGATGTGGTGGTCGTAGACGATACCGCCGTCGGAGCCGACGGGGATATAGATGCCGGTCTCCTCGAAGTAGCGGTCGCGCTCGGCGCAGACCTCGATCAGAGCGGTGGCCTGACCGCGGCCGATGCCCTTGGTCTCGCGGGTGATGCAGATAGAGCCGCCACCGATACCCACCTTGATAAAGTCGGCACCGGCCTCAGCCAGGAAGCGGAAACCTGCGGCGTCCACCACGTTACCGGCGCCTACCTTGACGGTGTCGCCGTAGCGCTCACGAATCCAAGCGATGGTCAGAGACTGCCACTCGGAGAAACCCTCGGAAGAGTCGATGCACAGCACGTCGGCGCCCGCCTCTACCAGCGCAGGAACGCGCTGGGCGTAGTCACGGGTGTTGATACCGGCGCCCACCACATAACGCTTGTCGGCGTCCAGCAGCTCGTTGGGGTTCTGCTTGTGCATATCGTAGTCCTTGCGGAACACGAAGTAGACCAGACGGCCGTCAGCGTCCACGATGGGCAGGCTGTTCAGCTTGTGGTCCCAGATGATGTCGTTGGCCTCCTTCAGGGTGGTGCCCAGAGGAGCGGTGATCAGCTTGTCCAGAGGAGTCATAAACTCCTTGACCTTAGTGGCGGGGTCCATACGGGTCACACGATAGTCGCGGCCGGTGACGATACCCACCAACTTGCCGGCGGCGGTGCCGTCCTCGGTGACAGCCACGGTGGAGTGACCGGTCTGCTCCTTCAGCGCCACCACGTCAGCCATAGTGTGCTCGGGGGACAGGTTGGAGTCGCTGGTGACAAAGCCGGCTTTGTGATCCTTGGCGCGCTTAACCATAGCGGCCTCGTCCTCGATGGTCTGAGAGCCGTAGATGAAGGACACGCCGCCCTCCTTGGCCAGCGCCACCGCCAGACGATCGCCGGAGACCGACTGCATGATGGCGGAGATCATGGGAATGTTCATCTCGATGGCAGACTTTTCGCCGCGCTTAAACTTGACCAGAGGGGTCTTCAGGGACACGTTGGCGGGGATGTGGGTGTGGTCGGAGTAGCCGGGAATCAGCAGGTACTCGTTAAAAGTATGAGAGGGCTCGTTGATAATCTTAGCCATATCGTATCTTCCTTTCTTAGTTCGCTTTGGTCTCGCAGTAAATGCAGCGGTACACTTTCTTCTCCGGGTCGGTGAGCCGCACGATATGCGCCAGCTCCTGCTCGGTGGTGGTGATGCAACGGGGGTTCTTGCACTTGATGACGTTGACCAGCTGCAGGGGCATCTCGATGTTGCGCTTGTCCACCAGCTCGCCGTCGCGGATGATGTTGACGGTGGCGGCGGGGTCCACGTAACCGATGACGTCCAGGTTGAGGCTCACGTCGCCGTCCACCTTGATGATGTCCTTGCGGCCCATCTTCTTGCTGGGGACGTTGCGGATGAAGGCCACGGTGCAGGTGAGGCCGTCCAGACCCAGCAGCTCGTACAGACGAGCGCCGTTGCCGGCGGTGATGTGGTCGATAACTACGCCGTTACGGACGGAATCGATATTCATACGCTCGCCTCCTCTAACAATTTCAGAATCAATGCCATACGCATATACTTGCCATTGAGCACCTGCTTAAAGTAGCAGGCGCGGGGGTCGGCATCCACCGCCACCGAGATCTCGTTGACGCGAGGCAGGGGGTGCAGGATACACAGGTCGGGCTTGGCGGTCTCCAACTTGGCCAAGTCCAAAATATAACTGTCGCGCAGGCGGAGATAATCCTCCTCGTTGAAGAAGCGCTCCTGCTGGACGCGAGTCATATACAAAATATCCAGGTCGGGCATAGCCTCCTCCAGGCTGGTGGTCTGGACGTAAGGAATGCCCTTCTTCTCCAGCACGTCCTTCTTGACGTAGCTGGGCAGTTTCAGCTCATCGGGAGAGATGAGCACGATCTTGATGCCGCTGTAGCGGGACAGGGCGTTGATCAGCGAGTGGACGGTGCGGCCGAACTTCAGGTCGCCGCAGAAGCCCACGGTCAGGTTGTCCACGTGACCCTTTTCACGATAGATGGTGAGCAGGTCGGCCAGGGTCTGGGTGGGATGGCAGTGGCCGCCGTCGCCGGCGTTAATCACCGGGATGGAGGCATTGTTGGCCGCCACCAGAGCGGCGCCCTCCTTGGGGTGGCGCATCGCAATAATGTCGGCGTAACAGCTGATCACCTTGGCGGTGTCCGCCACGCTCTCGCCCTTGGAGGCGGAGGAACTGGAGGCGGAGGCCATGCTGATGACGTTGCCGCCCAGCTCCAGCATCGCCGCCTCAAAGCTCATACGGGTGCGGGTGGAGGGCTCGAAAAACAGGGTAGCCAGTTTCTTGCGCTTGCAAGCCTCGGCGTACTTGTCGGGGTTGTCGATGATGTCGCAGGCGGTGGCGATCAGGGCGTCGATCTCCTCCACCGACAGGTCCAGAATATCAATTACACTACGCATATCTTACTTCGCTCCGTTCACAGCCAGATAGTTCTTGATGCGGGTGACGTTCTCCTCGTTGGCGGGGTCCTCCTCGAGATACTCGATGATGTCGTAGACGTCCACGATGGAGTAGACGGGGAAGCCGAACTGCTCCTCGATCTCCTGCATAGCGCCCTTCTCGGTCTGACCCTTTTCCTTGCGGTCCACCATAATGAAGGTGGCGGCTACCTTGCAGCCCTCCAGGTGGGAGAGAATCTCCATACTCTCGCGGATGGCGGTACCGGCGGTGATGACGTCCTCGATGATGACGATCTCCTCGCCTGCCTGGGGCACGTAGCCCACGAACACGCCGCCCTCGCCGTGATCCTTCACCTCTTTACGATTGAAGAAGAAGGGGACGTTGAGGCCGTTCTTGGACAGAGCCACGGCGGCGGAAACCGACAGGGAGATGCCCTTGTAAGCGGGGCCGTACAGCACCGCCTGCTTCTCGCCCAACTTCTCGAAATAGGCCTTGGCGTAGAACTCGCCCAGGCGGGCGATGTCGTTACCGGTCTTGATCATACCGGCGTTGATGAAATAGGGAATCTTGCGGCCGGATTTGGCGGTGAAATCGCCAAATTTCAGCACGCCCGCCTCCTGCAGGAAGGTGATAAATTCTCTCTTGTATGCTTCCATTGTATTGTCCTCCTTCGGTTAATTCACAATCAGTCGCAGAACTCGGCCACGCAGCGCTCGTAGGCGGCCACGGGGTCGGCGGCGGCGGTGATGGGACGACCCACCACGATGTAGTCGGAGCCAATCTCCTTGGCGGCGGCGGGGGTCATCACACGCTTCTGGTCGCCGATGTCGCCGTCGGCGAAACGCACGCCGGGGGTGATGGTCAGGAAGTCGGCGCCGCAGGTGTCGTGCACCTTGCCCGCCTCCAGAGGGGAGCAAACCACGCCGTCCAGACCCGCCTTCTTGGCGCAGGAGGCGTAGTGCATCACCACCTGATCGATGGGCTGCTTAATCAGCAGGTCGTTCTCCATAGCCTCCTGGTCGGTGGAGGTCAGCTGAGTGACCGCAATCAGCAGGGGGCGGGTGCCGTCGGGACGGGTCAGGCCCTCGATGGCGGCCTCCATCATACGCACGGTACCGGCGGCGTGGAGGTTGGTGATGTCCACGTCCAGATTGGACAGGACAC
>JAZREF010000011.1:0-78300 GCA_045660625.1 Acutalibacteraceae bacterium | reverse complement strand
ATGGGCAGGCTGGTCAGGGAGTTCTTGAAGGTCTGCTCAAAGCCCAGGAACTTGATGATGCTCAGGTTCACAGAGGGATGGAAGCGCAGGCCGCCCTTGTAGGGGCCGATGGCGCTGTTGAACTGCACGCGATAGCCGCGGTTGACCTGAATCTTGCCGTTGTCGTCCACCCAGGGCACACGGAACATCACGATGCGCTCGGGCTCCACCAGACGCTCCAGCAGGGAAGCCTCCTCGTACTTGGGATTGGCGTCGATGATGGGACGCAGGGTGCCCAGCACCTCTTCGGCGGTCTGCAGGAACTCGGGCTGATCCTTGTAACGTACCTTCAGATCGTCCAATACTCGATCGATATAAGACATTGAAATACACTCCTTTGGGATAATGTAGGGTCGTAAAAACCGCTGTTTTTGCGACGATGGTATCATTATAGCAGAAAAATCTTTCAATGCAAGAAATTCTTGCTAAAATTTCATATTTTTTCGCACTTTTAAGCACAAAAGCGAAAAACATCCCCCAAAGTGACGAAAAAGAGAGGAAAATGTTGCAAATATGGGCGGTGGACAACCGCCAAAATCTGTGGTATAATGGGGGAGAAATAGGAAAGGGGGATCACCCTATGAAAAAACCTAACAATATCATATTATTGATTGGCAATGGTTGTTTTGTCTTTGCTTTTTTATGGTCTCTTGCCCGTTTTTTCATCCATTTATTCGGCGTGACGGACGGTGACAGCATCGTTACCTTTTATGTATTCAACGAGTTGATTCCGACCTTATCTATATTGTTGTTGATGGTGCCGACGGTTATTCTGTTGATGTGCAATCTGATGAATAAGAGCGGAAAAGTACTCCCGATCTTCGTCGCTGTTTTCAACACCGTGTTTCTCGATATGAGCATAGTGATGATGGCTCTGCCGGCGATTTATCGATATTTGCTGTTAAGCAAACTCGGCTTGGTGGATACGACACTGGGTGTTGTGGTGAGATATTTGTGTGGCGGAAGCATCCTTCTTCTTGCCGCATACACACTTTCGGTTGGTGGAGGTATTCTGTCGTTGGTGGATCAAAGCAAAAAAGTGGAGGAAACCCTATGAAAATTATGGCTGTGGATTTGGGACACGCCCGCACGGGTATTGCGGTGAGCGATATCGGCGAGCGGTTGGCCTCTCCCGTGGGCACCATCACCGAATACGTGGACGAGCGTCTGCTGCCCAAGCTGGCGGACGCGGCGAAGGAGCAGCGCGCCGAGATGATCGTGGTGGGCCATCCCCGCAATATGGACGGCAGCCGTGGCGAGGCCGCCCGCCGCGCCGAGGACATCGCCGCCAAGCTGGAAGAGATGACCGGCCTGCCGGTCAAACTGTGGGACGAGCGGATGACTACCGTCTCCGCCATCGGCTATCTCAACCAGACCGACGTCCGTGGCAAAAAGCGCAAGCAGGTGGTGGACACCGTGGCGGCGACCATTATCCTGCAGGATTTCCTGGATAGTCGAAAGTAAAAAAGAGGAGAGAAAATATGAAAAACCAATACAAAGTCACGAAAGACCTGATGATGTCTTGGGCGAAAGAGTACGACCTCCATAGCCAGGTGAACAAGCGCGGTATGGTATTGTCGTGCCTTCTTGCTTTGCTCGGTGTGGGTTTGCTTGTGAATCTTCTCATAAATGGAGGCGAGTGGCTGTACTGGTACTTCGCTTTTTTGTTTATTGGATTGGCGGTATTTCGATTATTTGTTGCTCGCAGATTAGCTTGGTCCAAGAGATATCAGATATACTCCGCTACCTACGGCGTGAGTGAATGGCTTCGCACGACGGAGTTTACCGACGAAGATATCGTGCTGACCGACCACACTTCGGTGTCTCATCTCCGATACGAGCGCATTGAAGCCATTAAGGAAAACGGCAACGTGGTGATGTTGTATTTGAATGACAATATGGCGATCCGTTTGTACATAGATGCCTTTGTAGAGGGCACGTGGGCAGAATGCAAAGATATCATCCTTGCAAAAATGCGTAAATGAGAAAGATCCCGACAGCGTCTGCTGTCGGGATTTTTTTACATCTGCGTATACAATTCATCCTCTTGCCATCGAATGGGGTTTTCCTGTATGTATTTTAGATGTTTGTCATAGTCCTCTTGGTTGCGGATGATGTGGTCGTTGTAATACCGTTGCCAGATATTATGACCGTATTCCTTGTTGCAGAAACGCTTGAATGTGGAAACAAACCGAGACACCGCAGAGTGCTGTCTCGTAGGGGGCGACGTCCTCGACGCCCCATCCTCCGTTACCATCAACAACAAATGAATATGATTGGGCATAATCACATATCCATCGACACGAATATTACTGTAAAAATCGTTAAGTTGTTGGATGTATTTATCCGCAATTTCGCCATACGGCAACAGGTGGATGCGATAGGGGGCGTCGAGGACGTCGCCCCCTACAACGGTTGATAGCACCGATTGCCGATTTTCCGTACAGATGGTTAGGAAGTATGCACCGGCGGAATTATAGTCAAAACTTTGTAATCGGATAGACTCTCTTCTTTTGTTATCTCTTGCCATTTCCATCACCTGAATGTATTATACAACACCTGTCGTTATTTTTCAATGATCCCTCTCACAAAACTATTGCAAAACACACTTCCTTATTATATAATATATTCTGTATAATTATGTTAGATTGGAGGGGTCTGCGTGTCCCAAACCTATCTGGATAACAGCGCCACCACACGGGTGTGCGAGGCGGCGGCACAGGCCGCCTATCGGGTGATGACCGAGGTGTACGGCAACCCCAGCTCCCTCCACACCCTGGGCTTCCGCGCCGAGCAGGAACTGACGGCGGCGCGCCGTCAGGTGGCCGCCCTCATCGGGGCAGAGGAGGGGGAGATCACCTTCACCTCCGGCGGCACCGAGGCCAATAACTTGGCCATCTTCGGCGCCGTGGCCGCCCACTCCCACGATGGTCGTCACATCGTCACTACCGCGGTGGAGCACGCCTCCGTGGCCGCGTCTATTGATGCTTTAGAAAAGGACGGTTACACCGTCACCCGCCTCGTCCCTGACGAGAGCGGCACCCTCACCGCCGCGGCGATTGCCGACGCCTGCCGCGCCGATACGGTGCTGGTGGCGGTGATGCTGGTCAACAACGAGATCGGCTCCCGCTTCCCGCTGGAGCAGGCGGTGGCCGCCATCCGCCGCGTGGCGCCCAAGGCCCACATCCATTGCGATGCGGTGCAGGCGGCGGGCAAACTGCCCATCCGCGTCGGCCGCTGGGGCTTCGATTCCATGGCGGTCAGCGCCCACAAGATTCACGGACCCAAGGGCGTTGGCGCCCTGTATCTGCGTCGCGGCGCCCGTCTGCTGCCCCGCCAGTTCGGCGGCAAGCAGGAGGGAAGCCTGCGCCCCGGCACCGAGGCCGCGCCCCTCATCGCCGCCTATGGCGCGGCGATTGGCGAATTGCCGCCGGTGCCCAAGCAAATGGCGCACTACGACGCCCTGCGCCGTCACCTGCTGGCGCGCTTGGAGAGTGACCCCCGCGTTCGCTTTCACCTGCCGGTGGGCGGCGTACCCTACATCATCCACCTGTCTGTGCCGGGGTATAAGAGCGAAACCCTCTTACACTTCCTCGCACAGAAGGAGATTTACGTATCCAGCGGCTCCGCCTGCTCTAAGGGAGCCAAGAGCCCTGTCCTCACCGCCATGGGCCTGCCTGCCGAGGAGATCGACAGCGCCCTGCGTGTGAGCCTGTGTCGCGATAACACCATCGAGGATATGGACCGCTTTGCCGACGGCCTGCTGGAGGCGGTCGAGAAATTGGCCAGAAAGGATCGAAATTATGTCTGATTACAAGCCTTTCAATAACGAACAAGACGACGCTAAGGAGTTGTTCGAACTGCTGGACCGCCTGGAGAAGCGGGACCGCATCGGCATCTATCGCCGCAATCTGCAGAACTTCACCGAGGAGCCGGCGGATCTCATCGAGATGGAGGAGGACAATCTCCGCCTGGATCGCTTCAACCCCGTGGAGATGTCCGACGAGGATTGGCAGGAATTGCTGATCACCGACGAATACGACACCACCCCCTACGTGGAGGAGGACGACGTCCCCCACTATGGCTATCGCGGTCCTGTGGAACGCCGCAACCCCTTCCAAGTGTTGTGGGGCGCCTTTGCCGATAACCTGCCCCGCAAGGAGGATGCCGTCGGCACCAAGGCGCGCAAATACGGATTCTTCACCTCGCTGGCGGTGATGCTGGTGGCGGTGATCTACCTGGCGGTGGATCTGCTGATCATCCCCGGCCTCAACACCCGCAAGAAGGATGAGCTGCTGAGTCTCTATCACCCCGAGTCCTCTAAGGTGACGGTGTCTCCCGCCGACGGCGATTACCCCGCCCGTATGCTGGCCTCCTTCAAGGACCTGTACGACCGCAACGACGAGGTGCGCGGCTGGATCTCCTTCCACGCCGAGGGCACCAAGGATTTCTTGGACATCGAGTATCCCATCGTCTATTCCGGTGATAATGAGAAGTACCTGCGCAAGGATTTTGACGGCAATAAGAACCGCAACGGCACCCTGTTCTTTGACGAGAACAACCAGCTGGATAGCTTCCAGGACAAGAACCGCTCGCTGATCGTCTACGGTCACAATATGGCCAGCGGCCAGATGTTTGCGGGCCTGAACAAGTTTATGGGCAGTGTCAATAACGCCCGTGCCGCCGCCACCCTGACCATGAGCACCCTGTTCCGCGAGGATCAGTATCTGGTGTTCGCGGTGATCCTCACCGACGAGTCGGATAAGGTCAAGGGCCGCTATTTCAACACCCGCCGCACCGAGTTCGCGGACGACACCGACTTCTTAAACTACGTCCAGGAGATGCGCGACCGCTCTCTGTTCGACTATCCCGTGGACGTGCGGGGCAGCGACCAGATTCTGGTGCTGTCCACCTGCACCGGCAAGACCAGCGCCAAGGTGAAGGACGGCCGTCTGGTTGTGGTGGCACGCCGCGTCCGCGCCGGCGAGACGGTGGAGGTCAACACCAACGCCATCGTCAAGAACAGCGACGTGATTATGCCCTACTACTGGTACATCAACCAGAATAAGACCCCCCACCAGTATTACGTGGATGCGGGTCTGAACACCCCCGCCACCCCCAACCTGCCCACCAGCACCACCAAGCCCACCACCGGCACCACCACCGTGGGCGGTGCGGATGATACCACCACCCTGCCCGACGACGATATGACCACCACCGTGGGCGGTGGTGACGATGACGACACCACTACGACCACCACCGCGGGCGGCGATACTACGACTACGACCAAGCCCACCACCGGTGGGTCCTCCGATAGCACCACGGTGACCGATACCACCACCGCGGGCGGCTCCGACGAGACTACCACCGGCACCTCCGGCGAGAGCACCGAGCCGACGGAATCTACCGAGCCGACGGAATCTACCGAGCCCACCACCGAGAGCACCGAGCCGACCACGGAGTCTACGGAGGCTACCGAGCCGACCACCACGACCACCGAGTCGACGGAGGCCACCACCACGACCACCGAGACTCCGCCCACCGAGCCGACGGAGACGCCTACCGACCCCGCCGAACCGACTGAATAATAAGGAAGCGATACCTATGGAAGAAAAGTACATCCCTCAGGAGATCCTCCTGATTAAGAACGGCGAATTGGCGCTGAAGGGCCTCAATCGCCGCACCTTTGAAGAGGCGCTGATGTCCAATTTGCGCTATCGTCTGCGCCACGCAGGCGACTTTACCCTGCGCAAGGCGCAGTCCACCATCTTCATCGAGCCCAAGAACGACTACGCCGACCTGGAGGAGGCCTGCGACGCCGTCTCCCGCGTGTTCGGCATCGCCGCCTTCTCCCGCGCCCGCGTGACGGTGAAGGATTTGGCTGCCATCCAGCAGGCGGCGGTGGAGTATCTGGGCGACCGTCTCGCCACCGCCAAGACCTTTAAGGTGGAGGCCAAGCGCGCCGACAAATCCTTCCCCTACACCTCCCCCGAGATCAGCCGTGAGGTGGGCGGATACGTGCTCAGCCACTATCACCACCTGAAGGTGGACGTCCACAATCCCGAGGTGCTGATTATGGTGGAGATCCGCGATTTCGGCGCCTACATTCACTCCACCCAGTTGCCCGGTGCAGGCGGTATGCCTGTTGGCACCGGTGGCAAGGCCGCCATCATGATCTCCGGCGGCATCGACAGCCCCGTGGCGGCCTATATGATGGCCAAGCGCGGCATCCAGCTGACGGGTATTCATTTTGCTTCCCCTCCCTACACCAGCGAGCGTGCGGAGCAGAAGGTGATCACCCTGATGGAGAAGGTGGGTCGCTATGCCGGCAATATGAATCTGTATATCATCCCCTTCACCCGCATTCAGGAGGAGATTCAGAAGAATTGCCCCGAGGAGTATTTCACCATCATTATGCGCCGCTTTATGATGCGGTTGGCGCAATGGGTGGCCCGCGATCACGATTGCGGTGCCATCATCACCGGCGAGAGCCTGGGTCAGGTGGCCAGCCAGACCATCCCCGCTATGTCGGTGGTGGATTGCCTGGCGCATATGCCGGTATTCCGTCCTCTAATCGGTATGGATAAGGAGGAGATCGTGGTCATCTCTCGCAAGATTGACACTTTCGAGACCTCCATCCAGCCCTACGAGGACTGCTGCACTGTGTTCACCCCCCGTCACCCCAACACCCGCCCTAAGCGCCGCTTGGTGGAGGAGGCGGAGTCGGTGCTGGACGTGGAGGCGCTGATGAAGGACGCCCTGGAGGGCATCCGCACCCTGAAGATTTAATAGGGTAGAGAAACAAATCCACATCCCGCCTCAACGCGGTGGATTTTGGTTCTTTTCACCCTATGCGTTCTCGAAAGGCATTCAGCCTTTCTTCGCCCACATAGAATAAAAATCACTCAAAATCTCCTCGCGTTGAGGTCGAAGATTTTAGAAAGAAGAGGATTTTTGTTCTATCAAGGGATAAAACGCAGCGAATACTGTATGTATTCGCGAGTATTTTAACGACGATAGAGCAACAAATCCCTCTTTCTAAAACGGGTTTGGATTTGTCTCTCTACCCTTAAAAAGGAGGTCATCGTATGGAACTGAATACCCTCGCTACCCGTGCGGTGGCCTTGCTGAAAGAACAGGGGCTGACCGTGGCCACCGCCGAGTCCTGCACCGGCGGTATGATCGCCGCCGCCCTCACCGACGTGGCGGGCGCCTCCCGTGTGTTCGGCACAGGTGTGGTCAGCTATTCCTGCGATTGTAAAATGAAACTGTTGGGCGTTTCCGCCGCTACTTTGGAGGCAGAGGGGGCCGTCTGCGCAGCCACCGCCGCTCAGATGGCCGAGGGCGTGCGTCGTTTGGGTGACGCCGTCATCGGCGTGTCGGTGACGGGTGAGGCAGGCCCTGTGACCGCCGAAAATCATCCCGTGGGTACCGTGTTTGTCGGCCTCGCCGATGCGAGCGGCACCGTCACCGAAGAGCACCATTTCGAGGGCGATCGCGCCGCCATCCGCCGTCAGGCGGCCTGCGCGGTGCTGTCGCTGTTGGTGCGCAAATTGGAGGGGGTGGCGATATGCTGATTTTGGGTATCGACCCCGGTTACGCCATCATCGGTTGGGGTCTCATCCGCTTTGAGCGGGGTAAGTATATCCCCGTGGATTTCGGCGCCATCACCACCAAGGCCGGCGTGCCCTTTAACCGCCGCTTGGAGATCATTTACGAGCAGCTCAATGAGCTTCTGGATGCCCACCACCCCGACGCCGTGGCGGTGGAAAAACTGTATTTCCAGAACAACAAGACTACTGCCATCGACGTGGCGCAGGCCCGCGGCGTGACCATGCTGGCGATGCAGCAGCACGGCGTGCCGGTGTACGAATACACCCCCCTGCAGGTCAAATCCGCCGTCACCGGCTTCGGCCAGGCGCAGAAGCCCCAGGAGATGGAGATGACCAAGCGGGTCTTACGCCTCAAGGCCGTACCCAAGCCGGACGACACCGCCGACGCGCTGGCGATTGCCATCTGCCACGCCCAGTACGGCGGCACAACCATTAAGCAAGCCCTTTTGAAAGGAGAGAGATAAATGCTCTACTGTGTGAAAGGTGAACTCATAAAATTAGAGCCGCGTATGGCGGTGCTGATGTGCGGCGGCGTTGGTTTCCGCCTGCAGATTACCATGAACACCGCCCGCCAGATGCCCACCATCGGCGCCGAGGCGATGCTGTATACCGAGATGGTAGTGCGTGAGGACGCCATGGAACTGTTCGGCTTTGCCGACCAAAACGAGCTGACCTGCTTTAAGCAGCTCACCGCCATCTCCGGCGTGGGTCCCAAGGTGGGCATCTCCATCCTCTCCGAGCTGACCCCTGAGCGGGTGGCGCTGGCCGTGGCCGCAGGGGACTATAAGGCGCTGACCAAGGCCGCAGGCGTGGGTCCCAAGCTGGCACAGCGCATCGTGCTGGAACTCAAAGATAAGGTGGGTGGTCTTGCTACCTCCGGCGGCGTGGATATGGGCGGCATCTCCGCCCCTGCCGCAGGCATCGTTTCTGCCGCAGGCAACGCCACCCAGGCCGTGGAGGCGCTGACCGTGCTGGGCTTCACCGCAGGCGAGGCTTCCGCCGCGGTGGGTAAACTGGATTCTTCCCTGTCTGTAGAAACCTTAGTCCGCGACGCATTAAAGATGCTGGCAAGGAGAGGCTAATATGTCTTACGATGCGATTATTATCGGCGGTGGTGCGGCAGGATTGGCCGCCTCCGTCTTTCTCGGTCGCTCCGCTCAGGGGCGGCGCATCTTGGTGCTGGAGAAGGGGCCTCGTGTGGGCAAAAAGCTGATGGCCACCGGCAACGGAACCTGCAATTTAACCAATGTGAAGGCCACCGCTGCCGATTACCACGGCGCACCGCGGCTGGCTAAGGCGGCTTTGGAGGCCTTTTCGGTGGCCCAGACCATCGATTTCTTCACCTCCATTGGCGTGGACTGCGCCACCCGACCCGACGGCAAGGTGTATCCTCTGTCCGAGCAGGCGGGCGCGGTGCTGGACGCCCTGCGCTTAGAGGCGCAGGCGATCGGCGTGGAGATTCTCTGTGATACTAAGGTCACCGCCCTCAAAAAGCAGGGTAACATCTGGTGCGTGACCTGCGAAAACGGCAAATATATCGCCCAAAACGTGCTGGTCACGGTGGGCGGTGCGGCGGCACCCGCTTTGGGTGGTTCCGCCGAAGGTTATCGCCTGCTCACCGATTTAGGCTGTGAGAAAAAGCCGTTGTTCCCCTCCATCGTGCAGATCCGAACCGCCACCGACTATGTTCGTGCGGTGAAGGGCATTCGCGTGGATGCCACCGTCACCCTGCGTATCGACGGCCGCGAGATGGCGCAGAGCCAGGGCGAAGTGCTGTTCGCCGACTACGGTCTGTCCGGCCCTGCGGTGATGTTTATTTCTCGTCCTGTGGCGGATTGGGAGCGGCAGAAGAGGGGAGAGGTGGTGGCTTGCCTCGATCTGCTCCCCGATTGGGATAGCGACAAACTGCTCTCCCGCATCCGTCAGCGCAGTCAGCTCAAAGGACGCACACTGGAAGACCTGCTGACGGGTCTCTTACACAAGCGAGTGGGTCAAACCATCCTCCGCGTGGCGGACGTCCTGCCCCTCACCCGTGAGGTGGATACCCTCACCGAGGATGAGCTCAATCGCATTGTTAAGACGATTAAAAATTGGAAAATTCCCGTTACCGGCACCCAAGGCTTCGGTGGCGCACAGGTCACCGCCGGCGGCATCGCCGCCACCGAGATTGACCCGACCACATTCGAGATCAAGCGCCTACCCGGCGTCTACGCCGCAGGCGAGGTGCTGGATGTGGACGGCAACTGCGGCGGATTTAATCTGCAGTTTGCTTGGAGTAGCGCTTATGTGGCTTCCCAAGCCATCATTCATAACTGGTAAACAAGGAGGTGAGCGGTATGCTCCGTGTGACCGGTATTTCTTTGCCCTTGTCCTATACGGACGAGGATTTGCGGCGGTGTGCCGCTGACTGTCTGCATATTTCCCCGAAAGCGATCGTGTCCCTGACCCTGCGCAAGCGGTCGGTGGACGCTCGCAAGAAGAACGACGTGCATTTTAACGCCACGGTGGACGTGGCGGTGGATAACGAGTCCGCCATCCTGCGCCGCTGTGAAAAGAGCGGCAAGGTGACCCGCGTCACCGAGACGCCGTATATCGTCGCCGCTCTGCCTACGGCACCGGCTACTCCTCCCGTGGTGGTGGGTAGCGGTCCCGCCGGCCTCTTCGCCGCCCTGACGCTGGCTCGGGCGGGCGCACGCCCCATCCTGTTGGAGCGTGGCGGCGACGTGGATAGCCGCCGACAGGCGGTGGATACCTTCCGCCGCACCGGTGTGCTGGATACCGCCTCCAACGTACAGTTTGGCGAGGGCGGTGCCGGCACCTTCTCGGACGGCAAGCTGAACACCGGCATCAAGGACCCTCGCATCCGTCACGTGTTGGAGACCTTCGTCTCCGCAGGTGCCCCTGCGGAGATTCTGTGGCAGGCCAAGCCCCATATCGGCACCGACAAGTTGCAGGGCACCGTCCGTGGCCTGCGTGAGGAGATTATCCGCCTCGGCGGTCAGGTGTTGTTCCACCATCAGGTGACCGACATTGTGATTGCCGGCGGTCGCCTATCCGCGCTGATCGTCAATGGCGACAAGGAAATCCCTTGCTCCCACGCCATCTTCGCCATCGGTCACTCCGCCCGCGATACCGCCGAGATGCTGTATCGCCACGGTCTGCCGATGGAGCAGAAACCCTTTGCGGTGGGTGTGCGTATCGAGCATCCCCGCGAGATGATTGACAAGAGTCAGTATGGTCCTGCGGCGGGACACCCCGCCCTGGGTGCCGCTGACTATAAACTGTCCTGCACCCCCGACGGCGGTCGGGGCGTGTATACTTTCTGTATGTGTCCCGGTGGCGTGGTGATCGCCGCCGCCTCCGAAGAGGGTGGCGTGGCGGTCAACGGTATGAGCGAGCACGCCCGCGACGCCCGCAATTCCAACTCCGCCCTGCTGGTGGGGGTCACCCCTGCGGATTTCGGCTCTGACCATCCGCTGGCGGGATTCCAACTCCAACGGCAGATGGAGCAGGCTGCCTACGTGCTGGGCGGTAGCAACTATCACGCCCCCGCCCAGTTGGTGGGTGACTTTATGGCAGGCCGCGCCTCTACGGGGGTGGGGGAGGTTGTTCCTTCCTACTTGCCGGGTGTCACCTGGACCGACTTGCGGGAATGTTTGCCGCCTTTCGTCGCGGCGTCCCTCAAGGATGCCTTGCCCATATTCGGTCGCCAGCTGAACGGCTTTGACCGCCCCGATGCGGTGCTGACGGGTGTAGAGAGCCGCTCCTCGTCCCCCATCCGCCTCACCCGCGACAGTCGCGGCCAGTCGGCGGTGGCGGGCATCTACCCCTGCGGCGAGGGTGCGGGCTATGCCGGCGGCATCACCTCTGCCGCGGTGGACGGCATCCGCTGTGCGGAATGGTTGCTGGAGGATTTACGATGAACTGGTTGAATGGCACCGAACTCCCCATCCTCTTTTGGATTCGGGAGCACCTCACCGCCCCGTTCTTCGACGCGGTGATGCCCTATATCTCCTCTCTGGCTCACGCCGGCGAGGTGTGGATTCTGCTGGCGGTGATTCTACTGTGTTTTAAGAAGACCCGCAAAGCGGGCGTGGCGATGGGTGTCGCCATCGCCTGCGGCTATCTGGTGGGCAATCTGGGGCTGAAAAACCTCTTCGCCCGCACCCGTCCCTACGATATGGTGGAGGTGGAATTGTTGGTGGCTAAGCTCCACGACTTTTCCTTCCCCTCGGGGCACACGCTGGTGTCCTTTGAGGCCGCCACCGCCCTGTGGTATTACCACCGCCGATGGGGTGTCGTCGCCTTCGCTTTGGCGGCGGTGATTGGCTATTCCCGTCTGTATCTGTTCGTCCATTATCCCACCGACGTGGTGGCGGGCGCTCTGTTGGGCGTCGCCATCGGCCTGGCCGCGGCCCTGGCCGTTCGTCGTCTGTGGATGCGGAATAAAGTGTAAGTGTAAAGGAGTGTTTTTTGATGGATTGGCAAGCAATTCTGAATTATCTGGTGCAGGTGGCCACCACCTGGGGTATTAAACTGCTGCAGGCTATTGTGGTACTGCTCATCGCGCTGAAGGTCATCAGCGTGATCAAAAAGTGGCTGAAAAAGAGCCCCAAGCTGGATAAGATGGACCCGGGTATCCGCACCTTCCTGACCAGTTTCGTCACCATCGGTCTGTACGCGGTGCTGGTGATCGTGATGGCCACCCTGCTGGGCATCCCCGCCACCTCGCTGATCACTATTCTGGCCTCTGCCGGTGTGGCGGTTGGCCTGGCTCTGCAGGGCGCCCTGAGCAACTTTGCAGGTGGTCTAATGCTGCTGTTGTTCCGCCCCTTCAAGGTGGGCGATTACATCGAGGCCTCTGGCGAGGCGGGCACCGTGGCGGAGATTACGGTGGTGTACACCGTGCTGCTGACCCCCGATAATAAGCGCATCACCATCCCCAACGGCGGCCTGACCAACGCGGTGATTGAGAACTATTCCGCCGAGGAACTGCGCCGCGTGGATCTGACCATCAGTGCGGACTATTCCAATGATATGGAGCAGGTCAAGGCGCTGATGACCAAGCTGGCGGAGGAGCATCCCCTGGCGCTGGCAGAGCCCGCTCCTCAGGTGCGTGTCAAGGAGCACGGCCAGAATGGTCTCACCTACGTGGTGCGTACCTGGTGTAAGAGTGAGGACTATTGGACGGTGTATTTCGACATGACCGAGAGCATCAAGAAGGCCTTCGACGAGAACGGCATCAAGATTCCTTATCCCCAGATGGACGTCCATCTCAAGAAGGATTGATAAGACAACAAAACAGCCGTGCAAGCATTCGCTTGCACGGCTGTTTTACTTTTTATTCTACTTTCAGGCGCTCGCACAATCCCATATCGGGGTTGACGTAGGCGGTGCGGTTGTCGGTGTAGATGACCATACCCGGCTTGGCGCCGGAGGGCTTCTTGACAAACTTGGCAGCGGCATAGTCCACCGGCACCTGCACGCTGTCCGCCGCCTTGGAGTGGGTGGCGGCGAGGATCGCCGCCTGCTCCAGGGTGCGGTCGGGAGGCGTCTGCCCCTCGGTGATCACGATGACGTGGCTGCCGGGGATATTCTTGGTGTGGAACCAGATGTCGCTGCCCTTGGCGGCCTTGAGGGTCAGGCGGTCATTTTCCAAGTTGTTGCGACCAACCAAGATGGTAAAGCCGTCGTCCGAGCGGAATGTAAGCGCATTCATTGGGGGCGGGGGCTTGATTTTGCCCTTCTGGCGGCGGAGATAGCCCTGCTCCTCCAGCTCGCGGCGCAACTCTTCCAACTCGCGGGTGGAGGCGGCGCGGGTGAGGCTGTCGAACACCGAGTCGAGGTAAATCAGCTCCTGCTCGCCCTCGGCGATGCGGTCGGTCAGTATCCGCTCGGCGGTCTGCGCCTTGCGGTAGTCCTTGTAATATTTCTGCGCGTTGGCCGCCGCCGACAGGGCGGGGTCCAGCGGCACCGTGATGGTGGCGCAGTTCTCGTCGTAGTAGTTGATGAGCTCGCAAGAGGAGGCTCCTGCGGGAATCATATGCATCGATGCGTTAATGAGGTCGCCGTACAGACGCAGGGTGTCGCGGTCGGCGGCGGCGGCCAGTTCTTGCCGCTGGTTGCCCAGCTTGCGCTTGACGCGCTCGGTGGCGCTCAGCAGCACACGCAGCAGATCGTGGCTGCGTACCTTCATCCGCTCAGCCGCGGCGCGGCGGGCATAGAAAGCGTCCAGCAGAGCGGAGAAAGACTCCATCTCCTGACCCGCCACGGTGGGGCCGTATTGGATGATGGGCTGGAAACTGAATTCCTGGGGCGTGCCGTCGGCCTTTATTAGCAGATAGGGCACGCGGCGCTCACCGGTCAGCACCGCGTTGCGGGTGCGGGTGATGCAGTCGGTCAGCTTCTCCCACTCTCGCTCGGTGAGGGCGCTGACGGGGGAATCCTCGCCCGCCGTCGCGCGGTAGGCGATCTCGCGGCAGGAGAGGGGGGAAAGTCCCGTCACGGTGTACTGGATGGCCTTGGATAGCGGGCCGTCCTTGCCGCCGCGGATGGCGGCCACCACCTCGTCGGGGGTGGCGACGGATAGGTCAAGACCATCCGCAGGTGGCGGTACCTCGTACCGCAGACCGGGCAGGATGGGTCGCACCGAGGACATGGCGGGGTCCACACGCTTGATGGAGTCGATGATGATGCCGTCGGGGCCAATCAGAATGATGTTGCTGTGGCGACCCATAATCTCCACCGCCAGGGTGAGGCGGACGGGATCGCCCAGTTCGTTGATACAGTCAAAGTCCAGATACAGCGCACGCTCCCAACCCTCTTGACGGATGGCGGCAAGCCGTCCGCCGGTGAGCCGCTTGCGCAGCAGCATACAGAACATAGGCGGCTGGGCGGGATTCTCCAGCGCCTGAGTGGTAAAGTGCAGGCGAGGGGAGTTGGCACCCGCCGAGAGGTACAGTTTCTCCGCACCGCCTTTCCAGCGCAGAGCAATCACCAATTCTTCCCGTCCGGGCTGATGAATTTTATCAATGCGGGCATCCTGCAGGGTGTCCGCCAGTTCTTGCCGCAAGCAAGCCAAAAACGCACCGTCCAATGCCATTTCCGCTCACCACCTTTCTCAAAAAATCAGATTATTTTACAACCGAAAAGCATTCGCCCTCGTGGTAGGGAACTACCGCAAGGTCGGGGAAGGCTTCGGTCAGCCAGCCACAGAGGGTATCTACTACCGGTACCTCGGTGGAGTAGTGGCCGCCGTCGATGAGGTTGATGCGGCCTGCCGCACCCAGCCATTCGTGGTGCTTCACCTCGCCGGTGATAAAGCAGTCGGCGTTGCCGATCTGGGCAAACAGGCTGCTGCCGGCGGCACCGCCACAGAGGGCAACGCGCTTCACCGTCTTGTCGCCTGCGGCACGCACAGGAGTGCCCAGCACCGCCGCCACGTGGGTGGCAAAGGCGGTGGCGGTCATCTCCTCGGGCAGGTTGCCCACACGGGTCATACCGTCGGCGGCGATCTCGATATCGGTCAGCCCCAGGCGAGCCGCCAGGGTGTCGTTGACCCCTTCCACCGCCTTATCCAAGTTGGTGTGGGCGGAGATGACGCTGATGCCCGCCGCCGCCAGGCGGTAAGGCATACTGTCGGCGGACAGACGGCTGATGGGGCGGAAGATCACGGGGTGATGGGTGACGATGAGGTCGGCGCCCACCGCCTTGGTGGCCTCCAGAGCGCCGTCGGTGACGTCCAGCGCCACCAGCACGCGGGTGGCAGGCAGATAGCCACTGCCCACCAGCAGACCCACGTTGTCCCATTCCTCGCAGGTATCAAAGGGCGCTTTTTCGCCCAAAAAATCCAAAATCTCTTTTACTTTCACGGAGAAAACCTCCTTTGGTTATCATAGTACCACTATTATAGCACAGGTTTCGAAAAAAACATAGCACAATTTCCCGAAAATTGCTATAATGTGTGTGACGAAACGTATTTTTATCCGTCTTGACAGATGAAAGGATCTTTTCAAGAGGCAGAGAGGAGGACGTGTATGGAGGATAAGCGGATTATCGAAATGTACTGGCAGAGGGACGAGCAGGCGCTTGCCCTGACCCGTCGCAAATACGGTGCCTATTGCCACGCCATTGCGTGGCAGATTCTCCATAGCCGCGAGGATGCGGACGAGTGCGAGAATGATACCTATCTGCGTGCGTGGAACGCCATACCGCCCGACCGTCCCCAAGGTCTGCGTGCCTACTTGGGCGCCATCACCCGTCGGCTATCGCTGGACCGTTGGCGTGAGCGAAAATCTCAAAAGCGTGGCGGCGGCGAGGTGGCGCTGTCTTTGGATGAACTGGGCGAGTGTGTCGGCTCTGCCGACAGCGTTCCCGCGACGGTGGAGGCAGGAGAGATGGCTGCCGTCCTGTCGGCGTTTCTCCGTTCTCTGCCTGCTGTGGAGTGTGGCCTGTTTTTGCGCCGCTATTGGTATTTCGATTCGGTGGCGCAGATCGCCAAACGCTTTGGATACAGCGAAAGCAAAGTGAAAATGATACTCAAGCGCACACGGGACAAACTCCGTGTTTGCTTGGAAAAGGAGGGAATCTGTCTATGACGTTTTGGCTGTTACAAACGCTGGGGGATGTTGACCCCGATTTAGTGGAACGTGCCGCACAGCCGCCTCGTAAGGCGCACCCCCTGCGGTGGGTGGCGGCGGTGGCCGCCGCCGCGGTGATGGTGGCCGGCGTGGGGGTGTGGTGGCAACACCGTTCCGAGAGTCAGTTGCCGATTATTAACTCCGACACCCCCGTTGGGGATACCACTTCCACGACTATGAATAACACGGTTTCCACCCCACCCACCCCACCCACCACCGAACCTAACGGCACCGGCGGCGACGAAAAATCCTGTGTGGTGCACACCTTGGACTATCACACCATCTCGGTTTCTCCCGATGCCGTAGGTAAAGAGTTGTATGATGCCTTCTGGGAACTCTACGGCGATTATGACCCCTTGCCCGACCCCGATTTGACCTATCCTTTCACGGAGTGCAATTATCCGGAAAGTAACATTGTGAACTTTGTTAAATTCACTGGTATCACCCGGGATGAGTTTATTGCGTCTGTGTGGCATCCGGACTACATTACTTCTTTAGGAGGAGTGGAGGCGTTCCTTAACACGCCGTTTGATAACGGCAATCCCTATGCGTTGTTCACTTATGGGGATTATTTCGACGCCATCTATGGCGACGATCCTCACCTGACGGCGTGGGTATTTCATAGTGATGCATCCAGCGTGCTGGACGACCCCGATTATCCGTACCAGTATTGTTATCGATTGAGTAGTTATCCCGAAGATCCGCTGTACAACCTGGAGGGATACACGTCCTACAAAGAGTATAGATCTTTGTCAGGTAACAACGAAAGCATCATTGGTTTCGTGAACTATGCCGGCATCACTCGTGAGAAGTTTATCGAGGTGTACGGCTGGGGCGACAAACTGGACGAAAAGGCAACTGATCACTTTGAGTATGCGCCCTACACCTACCGCCAGTTTGTGGACGCCATCTACGGCGACGATCAGGCGTTACGCGACTGGGTGTTTGACCGCTACGTCTTTAGCCCCGATTATCCCAAAGCACCGTAAACAAAAAAGGCTCTGTGCATCGCACAGAGCCTTTTCTTTACTCAATCATCAATTTCACAATCTCTTCATCCGTGGGCTGCATACCCACGCGACCGATATGACCCACGTCGCGGATGGTGGCGGCGGTGTCATTCTTGAGGATGCCGGTACCCTGAGAATAGGCCTTGCCGCGCATGGCCAGAGTGTGGGCGAACAGCGCTGCATCCAGGGCGGAGGAAATCTTCACCGCGCAGGAGGCCTTGGCGCCGTCGCAGATGATGCCGGGGACATTGGCCAGGGTGTTGTCCACCGTGTCCTTGATCTGCTCCAGCGTGCCACCCACCAGATAGGTGATGGCCGCACCCGCCGCACAGGCGGCAGACACCGCACCGCAGAAGGCGGACAGCTTGCCGATATACTCCTTCTGATACACCGTCATCAGGCTGGAGAACACCAGCGCACGCATCATATGCTCCTCGGGGAACTGCTTCTCGCGGGCATAGACGATCACCGGGACGGTGGAGGTGATGCCCTGATTACCGCTGCCGGAGGTGATGATCACCGGCATATCACAGCCGTCCATACGGGCCTCGGATGCGGCGGCGGCGTAGGCACGCATCTTGGCGTACACACCGTTCTGGTAGGTGTCCAGGATGGCTTTGCCGATGCCGATGCCGTAGTCGCCCTGCATACCGCGACCGGCGATGGCCATATTGCAGGCAATCTGCTTGTCGGTGAAGGGGCGGATGAGATCCAGCTCCACCGTGTTGGCGAAGGCGTAGATATTCTCGATGCTCAGTGCGCTGCGGTCGGCCACCTCCACCGCCTCGCGCAGATCCTCCACGTAGTGGAGCACCTGATCGTCGCGGACGATACGCACGATGTTCTGGTGGCTATAACGCACCTCCACCTCGGCGTGGTGGCCGTCGCCGTCCAGCTCGATGATGAAGTGGAGGGGGATGGCGGACTCCAAAAATTCCACCTTGCAGCGGCGCTCGGTGACGAATTGAGCGGTGGCGACGCGACCCTCGTCGGAGACGCTCTCCAGCACCTCCATATGGCGGTCGGGGTTGCCCGCCAGCGCACCCAGGGCGCAGGCCGCCTCGATGCCGGTCATACCGCCGGAGTTGGGGATGCGGACACACCGCACGTTTTTGATGATGTTACCGCTGCATCGGGCGGTGATGCGCTGAGGCTCACAGCCCAGGGCGGCACGCCCCTTGGCGGCGGCGTAGGCCAGCGCGATGGGCTCGGTACAGCCCATGGCAGGCACCAGTTCCTCGCCCAGAATGGCGAGGAAATCCTGTTTGATCTTCTCGTTCATATCGTTTCGCGTCCTTTCGACGTCATTATCCTTTTCATTTTAGCAAATCCCACCGCATTTGTAAAGCCGAAATGCAGAAAAACCTTAGATGAGACTTGTAGGGGCGGCAATCTGCCGCCCGTAGCCGCGTCAGCGGCGTGCCTCCCTTGTGTAAAGGGAGGTGTCGGCGTTAGCCGACGGAGGGATTGTTCTTTTTTCTCCGCTCCAATATGGCTGTCAATATCTCCGTGTCCTCGGGGGTGGTGAGGTGAAGCTTGTTCAACGAGGTATCCTTGGAGAGATACAGGGTGTACCCATAATAGAGCAGCAACGTCGGCAGGTAGGAGGCCTCATCCATCTGCACTCCTTCCTCCCACGCACGGTGGTACAACTCCCGCATAATACTGTATTTTGCCGTCCAGGGGAGGTTGAGGGTACGGTGGCTCTCCTTATAGTGGATGGTGTCGCACACCACTCCGTCAAAGGTCTCTGCCAGATTGTAGATGCAGGGCATGGCCGCCATGGCGTTGCCGTGTTGGGTGGCGGTGGCGAAACTGTCCTCCAGTATCTCCTCGGTGAGGAATACGCCTGTGCTCAGGCACACCGCCACCACGTCCTCGGGGTTGGCAACCCCCTCCAAAGCGCGGACACCGCAGCAGGTGGAGGCTTGGCAGGTGTCCCCGCCGTCTACCACCCATCGTACCTTGCGGTAGCCGTAGTGATCGCACCACTCCCACACCGTCTGCCGATAGGCGGGGGTGGCGACCACCACCACCCCGTCCACGCAGGCGGCGTTTTCCAGTATCTCCAGAACGTAGGTGATGACAGGCCGCCCTGCAATCTCGGTGAATTGCTTGGGCACGTCTGCCCCTAATCGCTTGCCTGTCCCGCCCGCCAATACGATGGCGTAGTTCATCCCGCACCGCCTCTTTCGCAAAAAAAGTCGGTGTTAGTATGCCCCGAAAGGGCGCAAAAAAAGCGGGACATCCGCAGATGTCCCGCTTTTTATCACGCTTTACACACCCGATTGACCCGCTCGGTCATGGCTACCTCTAGCAGAGCGAATGCGCTCATAAACACGGGGTAGAACCACATGCCGATGGGCTGCGCCAGCACGCCGAAGATGGGGGGCACAAAGGTGGCACCGCAGTAGGCGAAGGCCATCTGGATACCCACGATGGCGTGGCTATTCTCCCGCCCAAAGTGGGTGGGGGTGGAGTGGATGATGGAGGGGTACACCGGCGCACAGCCCAGACCCAGCACCGCCAGACCCACCAGCGCCGCATAGACGGAGGGGATGAGAATGAGCACCAAACCCGTGGTCTGGATGGCGATGCCCACCCGAATCATGGTCTTGTCGCCGAACTTGTCCGCCACAAAGCCGTTGAGGAAACGGCCGATGGTGATGCCCGCGAAGTAGAGCAGAGCATAGGTGGCGGCGGAAGGCTTGTCCATCCCGTAGTGATCCACCAGATAGGAGCTGGCCCACAGGCAGGCGGTGGACTCCAAGGAGCAGTAGGCGAAGAAGGCGATCAGCATCGCCTTGACGCCGCGAATCTTCACCGCGTCACGCAAGCCAATGGGTGCCTCGTAGTCCTCGTGGGTTTCGTCGGTGACGTTGCCCCGTCGCTTCCACATCGGCAGCGAGAGGAACAGGATGGCGGTCAGCACCACCTGCAGGACAAACACGGAATGGTAACCCAGCGGCCAGCCGTGCTGAGTGGTCAACGCCCAACCCATAATGTAGGGGCCGATGGTGGCGCCCACGCCCCAGAAACAGTGCAGCCAGCTCATATGGCGGCTGGAATAGTGCAGCGCCACGTAGTTATTCAGCGCGGCGTCCACTGCGCCGGCGCCCAGACCGTAGGGCACCGAGAAGACGCACAACCAAATAAACTGACGGGACAGGGCGAAGCCCAGCAGTGCACCGGCGGTGAGGCTGACGCTCAGGGCGGTGACTAAGCCTGTGCCGAGACGGCGGGTGATCTTGTCAGAGAAGAGACTGGACACGATGGTGCCGGCAGAGATGATCATAGACACGATGCCCATATAGGATTCCGGCACCGCCATCTCGGTGTGCACCGCCGGCCAGGCGGAGCCAAGTAAGCCGTCGGGCAACCCGAGGCTGATAAAAGCCAGATAAATGAGTGCTAACAGCAGAGAAACCATAGTGAAATACCTCGATTTTCAAACTCCTCACACCATAGCATAACCCGCTATGATTTGCAACCCTTTTTACACAAAAAATCCCGAGGTACCTTGCGATACCTCGGGATTTTCGATTAGTCTTCGATAGAGACGTTGGAGATAAACTGAAAACCGTCGTTGGTGGAGCGCATAGTCACGCGCCGTGTTGCGTCGTGGTCATCGAAACTGTATTCCACGATATAGATACCGTTCTCAATTTTGCCGCTTTTCACATAGACGGGCACCCACTCAATGCCTAAGAAAGCGAGGTAGTAGGCATCGTATTCTTCCAGATAGACCGCGCTGATAGGGGTGTCCAACTCCGTGGGAGAAATGCCCAGCCGCTTTTGGAAAAGTGCCTCCACATCGGCGCGGGGGAAGCGGACAATGCCGCCGGCCATATCGTATTCGAGAGCATCCGCCAACGCCTGCCGTTCCGCATCGCTCCACTCGGTCTCATACACGCCGAAGGTGACGTCGCCGGTCAGCACCTCGCCCCATTGTACCTCCTCAGGGCGGTCAAAGGTACGCTGCACAAAGCCCAAGTTGTCAGGATCGTTGAGGAAGGTGTTGATTTTCTCCAGTTGTTCACTGGACAGATGGATGGTATTGGTCGCCGCAGAGATTTCTACGTTGGACACAAACTGATAGCCGTCGTCGGTGGGTTTGAGGGTGACACGGAACAGCTCATAATCGAAATTTTCGCTTTGACGCATTTTATAATACACCACGCAGAAGTCACTCTCGGCGTAGCCGCTCTCTACCTCCGCCTGCTGGAGCTGAGAGTCGGAGTGGGAATAGTCATAATAGGCGTCGTATTCCTCAAGATACAGCATATCGTTCTCCAACGCGGAGAGGGTGATGCCTAGTTTTTGTTGAATCAACATCTCTAAATCAGTGCGGTAAAAACGATAGACCGGCCGCACAAAGTAATCTTCCGTAAAACCATTGGCGTCCAGCCACGCCTGCCGCTCCGCATCGCTCCACGAGCTGTGGTGCTGCCCTGCGGTACGGTCATATAGAATATCATCCAACGACGATTCCTCGGGACAATCATATTCGTTCATTGACACAAAGCCGTTGTTTTCCTTATAGTTGAGATAGGCTTCGATTTCGTCCAGTTTCGCCTCGGACAGCACCTCGATATTCAGCTCGGTCAGGCTGATGGAGGGAGAGCCGTCGCCTTTCATCGAATAGGTGATGGCGTAGTAGTAGGTCTGGCCGTTCTCGTCGGTGCAGGCGACGCCACGATTGGGGACGGCATCATTGATATAGGTGTTGATCGTCCAAATTTCGCTCTTGTTCAGAGAGCGGTTGTACAGCACCCGATCGATGGTGGGCGGATCGGGATTCAGTGCCAACCAACGGACGTCCGCCAGATTGACGTTGGCTTTCATCATCACCGCCATATTGCGTGCAGGGGTGGAAATATCCTCCGTCCAGTAGCAGTCGGCGGGAATCTCACCCTCGATCAGCTCGATTGGTACGACATCCGGATTCGGCGTGGTAGTTGTCGTGGTGGTTGTGGGTGTATCCTTGTCGTCGGGTTTGGATTTGTCACCGCATCCTGTCATAGCGCACAGCATGAGTACCGCCAACAGTAAAGCCAACCATTTTTTCATTCCCAATCGCTCCTTTCACATTATCTTTCTATTCTCAGTGTATCACTCTGTATTTTTTTGTCAAGAATTTTCTCGCCCCTCCAATAGGTCGCATTGCGGTTGTTCGCACACCTCTTGCTCCACCTGCACTGTCGCGTGGAGGATGCCCATCTCGCCCAGCGCAGCCGCGACCGCCGCCACCGCGTCGGTGCGTTCCGACACCACGTGGAGGGACGCGGCGTGGGTGTAGCCGTCAATCGAGCGGATGTGGATATGGTGGGGGTATTCGATGCCCTCAATCTGCTCCACCCGCGCCTTGATTGCCTCTACCGAGTAGCCCTCAGGCACCTTTTCGAGGAAAATATCCGCCGCCTCGCGGAGGTGACCGATGGCGTGGATGAAGATGTACACCGCCACGGCGATGGACACCAGCGGGTCGAGCACCCACCAATCGGTATGCCGCATCACTACCGCGCCGACAAGCACCACCACCCAGGTGAGCACGTCCTCCAACATGTGCAGGTTCACCGCCTTTTGGTTCAGCGACTCGCCGCGGCGGGTGACAAAGGCGGCGGCCAGATTTACCGCCACCCCCACCACGGCAAAGAGGATCATCCCCTCGTAGCGGATGGGGACGGGGTGGGTCAGCCGCCCGATGGCGGAGACCACGCACCCCACCGACCCCAGCAGCAATATGCCGCAGGTGAAGACGCTCCCCAGCACCGAAAAACGGGCGTAACCGTAGGTGTACACCCCGTCGGGGGCGCGACGGCTCTTGCGCTCCAAAAACCAGGACACCCCGATGCCCAGGGCATCGCCCAAATCGTGCACCGCGTCCGACAGGATCGCCACGCTGCCGGTCAGCAGGCCGCCGAAAAACTCAAACACGGAAAAACCCAAATTCAGCAAGAATGCGATCCGTATGTTGCGCTCGGTTTTCATTTTTTCTCCTCCTTGACTTACGGCGTCGATTGCCGTATACTGTATTTGATAGCGAACAAAGTGTTCTGTAATCAGTATATGCGACGGCATCGGCTTTGGCCATAACCAAAAGAGCCACTTTGTTCCCTACGGAACAAAAACGGCGAAATGTTCGGGAGGAACCTATGGACAGACGGCAAAAAAAGACCCGCGAGGCGATCTTTCGTGCCTTCACGGGCCTACTTTCCAAGAAAAACTATCATCAGATCACGGTGCAGGACATCCTGGACGCCGCCGACGTGGGGCGCACCACCTTCTACGCTCATTTTGAGACCAAGGAGTACCTGCTCCGCGACCTCTGCGCCGAATTGTTCGGCCACGTCACCGACACCGCCCTGGGGCAGGTGTCCTGCGCCTGCGGCGACCCGCAGGACTCGGTGTTTCTGCACCTCATCCGCCACCTGCGGCAGAATGACCGCGGGGTCCTGGACCTGCTGGCGTCGGAGAACGACGGCCTGTTCCTGGACTATTTCCGCGGTGAGGTGTGCCGCCTGGTGGAGGGGGTTTACGGCCACCGCTTGACCCCCGACCTGCCGCGAGACTATCTGGTGCAGCACATCGCCGCCGCCTTTGTGCAGACGGTGCGGTGGTGGCTGGCGGAGGAATGCACCCGCCCACCGGAGGAGGTGGCCGCCTGCTTCCTGGCGGTGACCGAGCCGATGCTCACCCACGAATAAGCGCAAAAAAGGACACCCGATCGGGTGTCCTTTTGCTTTATCCCATGGTCTTTTGATAGGCGGTGGGGTCTTGATTCACATTGTAGTTGGGGTCGCCGGGGTGGATGCCCGCCATACCCTGCATCACGTGATAGACGCGGGCCTGCAGGTCGGCGGTGGCCGCCGCGCGGGTCAGGGCGGGGTCGTGGCGCATGGGCTCGCCCACCGTCAGATCCACCAGCGGCTTGCGGGTGAAGAGACGGGTGATATTCTTGCGGGGGCGGAAGGTGAACACCAGCGGAATCACCGGGCGGTCGTACTGCACCGCGTACTGGAACACCGCCTTCTTCAGCGGGCGGATGTCGGGGTAGAAGAACCACATCGACCCCTCGGGGTAGAAGTGCAACCACCGCTTCTGCTCCAGCACCTCCTCCATTGCCCGCTTAAACTTCTTCATACAGGCCAGGCTGTCGGTGGGGATGGGGATGCCGCCCGCCAGACGGATGAGGGGGCCGTTGGGGCCCTCCAGGTTGGTCTTCCACGCGGGGAAGAAGCCCAGGCGGGGGCGCATCGCCTTCATAATGCAGAGGAAATCCCACATAAATACGTGGTTGGCCACGGTGATGAAGCCGTCCTTCATCTCCGCCTTATACGCCTTCAGATTCTCCTTGCCGTGGATGCGCAGGCCGTGGGTGATGCGCAGCAGAAAGAAGATGAATCCGTTGCAGATGAGCCACAGAAAGGCGCGGCGCAGCTTGTATCCCACGCTCTTTTGACGATAGGGATATTGCTCGTCCAGCGTCACGTCCCGCAGATGGCGCACGTCGATCATATGCTGATCGCTTTGCGCGGGATAGATGTAGTCCATATCGTGTCGGTAATACATAGGTACTCCTTACTTTCCTTCGCGGATGCGCTGTTGCCAGCAACCCCAGCACATACCCTCGTATTTGTCGTTGCCGCCGATCTCGATCTGGGCGCCCTCGGTGACCACGCGGCCGTCGGCGATGCGGGCGTTGACGATGGCCTTCTTGCCGCAACGGCAGACGGATTTGATCTCGGTGATGCTGTCGGCGATCTCAAATAGGCGCTTGGACCCCTCGAACAACTGGGTCAGGAAGTCGGAACGCAGGCCGAAGCACAACACCGGGGTGTCGCAGAATTCGGCGATGTATTTGAGCTGATCCACCTGGGCGGCGGTGAGGAACTGGCACTCGTCGCAGATGATGACGTCGATGTGGCCTTGGGTATTCAGCGCCACAAAGCGGGCGTGGATGTCCTCGTCGCGGCGCACCACATCCGCCACGGCGGACAGGCCGATGCGGGACTTAACCACCGTCACCCGCACACCGTTCTCGTCGGTGTAGTCGTCGGGGTTGTCCAGGTCGGGCTTAATCAGCCACACGTGGTTGCCCTTCTCCTCATAATTGAAGCGGGTCATCAGAGCGTTAGCGGTTTTGGAAGAGGCCATGGCACCGAATTTGAAATACAGCTTAGACATAGTTGCGTCCTCCGTCGATGTTCGTAATTTTCCTCTTCATTATACCAATCTTCGACAGGAATTGCAAGGACATAACCGCTACAATTTTCATCGGTTTGACAAATAGGCGAAAATGGCGAAAAAAGGGCAAAAAATCCGATTTTTCTCAAAAATATCCCGAAAAAAGTACGGTCTTGGTACGGTGCGGGGTGTAAGATAGCCCCAGATAGTGAAAAACTGCCCCTTTGTGCAGTGAATTTGAGATAAAGTCAGGTGATCCTATGAAACGGAAATGGATGCGATGCGCGGCTGTGGCGGCTGTGCTGATGATGCTCATCAGCACGGTTCCCTTCGGCGTGTTCGCAGATACCCATACGGTGGAGTCGGTGACCGCCCAGTTGCAGGCCATCGACTCGTTGCAGACGATGCAGAATAAGCGTGCCAACTACAAGGCGAGTGGTCACTATGACACCACCACCACCAAGCAGAGCACCATCACCGCCCACTTGACGGCCCGTAACAATTACGAGACCTACGTGGCGCAGATGTTCGCGCAGCGTGCCGCGGCGCAGGCGGCCTACGACGCCCTGACCCCTGAGGAGCAGGCCCAGATCGACCCCGCCTTGGTGGCCAAGCTGACCGACACGCTGCAGACGGCGGTGCGTGTGGACACCTTCCCGGTGACCCCCCGCGACGACGAGTATATCTTCGAGACCGCGGGCGACCCCGATCATCTGTACGGTGCCGCGGGTTACGTCTACGAGGTCAGCCACGCTATGACGGGCGGCGAGATTCCCCAGACCTTCGTGCTGGTGGATACCTCCGACGGTAAGACCCAGTGGACCCCCAACGGTCTGTACGAGCCGGGTGTCAGCAACTACGACGTCACCTATTGCTGCGATATCTTGACCGGTCTGGAATGGGGTCACGACTATCGCCGTATCAATCTGGAGGATGCCGGCTATTTCAGCAAGACCTCTGCCGAGCACATCCGTGCCATCGTGTCCTATTCTTACCCCTACGTCACCCTGGACCAGATGAAGGCCGCCATGAAGGCGGACGGCCTCAACCCCGACTACGTGGACAGCCTGAGCCGCAGCGATATCATCGCGGGCGTGCAGATGGCTATCTGGTATTACAGCATCGCCGGTGAGATGGCGGCAGAGGACGCCAAGTATTTTGCCGACATCAGCGTCACCCCGAATATCAATTACTACTTTACCCCCATGCACGACTACACCACCGAGCTGTGGCAGTGGTTGCCCGCCGCCAGACAGCGTAGCTACGACCCCAAATCGGCACCCCGCATTAATAATTTGATTTATTATCTCTGCGGTTTGCAGCCGAAGAAGGTGGCGCAGGAGAGCATCATCATCTCCGAGGTGCAGGTGGGCCGTGTGGATCTGGTGCCCAACGAGAACGATCTGTACAAGATCGGCCTGCAGGTGCTGCTCAACGGCGTGCCGAAGGAAGAGGACAACATCGCCCTGCGTGTGACCAGCTACTCCACCGATAGCGAGGGCAACAAGGTCAAGACCGCCTCCCTGGCGGTGCTGGCGGAGGATGCGCGCGAGTATGGTCTGAGCATCAACGCCCGCTACGGCGACACCATCGAGGTGGAGATCGAGGGCACCCAGAATATGCCGATGGACGTCTACTTCTACGAGGCCGATGGCGGTCCCACGGTGTCCCAGTCGCTGGTGGGTATGGCCTCCGGCGCCACCCCCGTCCACGCCGTGCAGACCTTTGAGTTCGGCCGCGACATCGAGGCCGGTCTGCGTATCTACAAGAAGTCTACCGAGGATCAGGCCCCCATCTCCGACATCACCTTTGACATCTACGAGGTGCTGCTGGAGGATGGCGAGGTGCTGTCTGACGAGCCCACCGCCGCCGAGATCGTCCGCTTCGCCGTGGAGGAGAATCTGGTTGGTTCCGTTACCACCGACTCCACCGGCTATGCCCGTCTGGCGCTGGAGGAGGGCAACTATCTGGTGGTGGAGCGCCACAACACCGATAAGGTGCTCAAGCCCGCCGCCCCCTTCTACATCACCCTGCCGTACCCCGTGAAGAACGAGGTGGACGGCGAGGTCACCATCGAGTATCTGGACGTGGTGTCGGTGTATCCCAAGAATACGCCGGTGCCTCCTCCGCCTCCTCCGCCTCCTCCGCCACCCCCCGAGGAGGAAGAGGGTCAATTTATGCTGATCAAGCACGACTCCGACAGTAAGGATCTGCTGCTGGAGGGCGCCAAGTTCCGCGTCTATCGTCCAGCCACCGAGGCGGACACCGACGTGGAGACGCTGGTGTACGACGGTGCCACCTGCGCGGTGGTGCCGGTGCTGGTGGACGGCGAGCACCTGACCCTCACCACCGACGCCGACGGTAAGGCGTCGTCGCCGCTACTGTCCTGCGGCACCTACTTCGTCAAGGAGATTAAGGCCCCCACCGGCTACGTGCTGCCGCTGGAGGCGGTGAAGCTACTGGTGGAGCCCACCGACATCTCTGCCGTCACCTACTGCTACGTGGCCAACGACCGCGGCATCCGCCTGCCGGAGACCGGCGGCGCGGGCACCACGGTGTTGTTGGTCGGCGGCGGTCTACTGTGTGCGGTAGCCCTGCTGTTTTACATTACGAAAAAGCGCGTTTCCCTCTGCGAGTAAGTTGGATCGAGAGCCACGGTAGCGTTACCGTGGCTCTCTTTTTGATTGGTAGCTTTGGCTTGCATTTGGCGTGCAATCGTGCTACAATGTCCTTAATTATACTATGGCAGGAGGTGCCGGCATGCAAAAACGAACGGCTGGTCGCATCGGAATGATACTGTTGTGCGTGCTGCTGGGATTGGTGCTCGCGCTGTACATTCCCCAATTGATCATACCGGTGAGGAATGACGTGGCTAAGCTGGAACATTGGACCGATCGGGCCGGGCACGATATCGTTCTGCCCTCCGGCATCCGCAGCGACAGCCCCGGCACGTTGGCGTTGAGCACGACGCTACCGGAGCGGTTGGACAGCAATCAGGCGCTGTGCTTCTGGAGCTATTATTCCACCGTGCGGGTGATGGTGGATGACAGCACGGTCTATCTGCACAATAATGCGGGCCACGGCTCCTTTGGCGAAGCCTCCTCCTCCAGTTGGCATATGGTGCCGCTGCCGGCGGATGCCGGTGGCAAGGTGGTCACCCTGCAGATGACCACCCCCTATACCGACATCAATTTTCGCCTCAACGAGGTGATGATCGGCACGATGCCAGATCTGCATAATTGGCTACATATCCGCTATGCCATCAACACGACACTCAACTCGATTATGGTGTGGACCGGCATTACCTTTATAGTGCTGGCGTTGATTCAGCCGCTGAAGCGGCGGTATCGCCATTTTGCCTTCTGCGCCGGTTGGTTCTTTCTGGTCTTCAGCGTGTTCCTGCGCACGGGTCAGAAGAATATGCCGATGGAGTGGGTAACCTCCTTTACGCAGGATTTCTTCAGTTATTTGAGCATCTATTCTCTGCCCATCCCCTTGGCACTGTACACCCGTGGTAAGGTGGAGAATTTCCCCAAGCAGGTGCGCTGGTGTAATATCTTGGCGGTAGCGTCCTCGGTGGTGCTGGTGGTGGCGTTTTTGTTGCACGCCGTAGGCGTGGCGGATATTCACACCCTGTTGCCGGCGGCATATGGGCTGCTGTGTGTGGTGCTCATCACCGCCATGTGCTATTCCATCACGGCATTGTGTCGGCATCGTACGACGTGGTCGGCGTTGGCGACGGTATCGCCCATCACCATTTTTCTGGTGTTGATGTTAGAGTACGTGCAGTTCTATTTCGCAGGCAGTATGTCCTTTGATACCGGTCTGATCTGCTACATCGGCGCGGTGGTGGTGATGGTGGCAGAGGCCACGCTGTTCCTGCGCAATCTGCGGATGGAGCGGGCCAAGCAAGAGCGCATTGCCGAGGAAAACCGCAATCTGCAGATTCAGATGCTCACCGATCGCATCCGTCCCCATTTTGTGCTGAATACGGTGGGTGCCATCCGCTCGCTGATTCCCCGCGACCCCGATCGGGCGCAGGAGTTGCTATACGATTTCTCCAAGTATATGCGGACCAAGCTGGAGCAGAAGGATTTCTCCCGACCGATCCCGTTCCAGGAGGAGTTGGAGCACATTCGCATCTATCTCAAGCTGGAGCAGGCGCGCTTCGGCGACACGGTAGAGGTAAATTACGATATCCGTGACTCCGCCTTCTACGTGCTGCCACTGACCATTCAACCCTTTGTGGAGAACGCCATCAAGCACGGTCTCTTCCAAAGTGAAGGCGGCGGTGTGCTGAACATCTCTTGCTACCATGAGGCGGGCCGCCACGTGGTGGAGATTGTGGACAACGGCGTGGGTTTTGATGCGGAGAATTTGAGCGCCCTGTTGGAGAATAAGAGTAGCGTCGGTCTGCGTAGCGCTCTGATGCGCTTGGAAAATGAGATGCAGGCGACGGTGTCCATCCGCAGCGACGTGGGTGGCAAAACGGGCACCCGTGTGCGCATTGAGATTCCCGAAAGTAGGTGAGTGGAATGAAAACCATCATCGTGGACGATGAATTGTGGGCGGTGACCCAGCTGGAGGACGCCTTCCGCGATCAGCCCAATATTCAGCTGATGGGTTGCTTCCGCGACCCGTTGCAGGCACTGCAATACGCCCAGGGCAATCCGGTGGATTTTGCCCTGCTGGACGTGAAGATGAACGGTATGGACGGCATCGAATTGGGTCGCCGTCTGCGGCAGTTGTACCCCACCGTCATCATCGTGTACGTCAGCAGTTATCCCGAATATTTCTCCGACGCCTATCGTGACGTCCGCGCCGATTATTATATGCTCAAGCCCTATTCCGACGAGGACGTCCGCGACGTGCTGGAGCGGGTGGAACTGCTCTCCCGTCGGCAGAAGAAGCGGGTGCAGGTGCGTACCTTTGGCCGATTCGACCTGTTTATCGACGGCGCCCCCATCCGCTTCAGCAACGCCAAGGCTAAGGAGTTGCTGGCCATTTGCATCGACCGCAAGGGCGGCGTGGTGCAGATGGAGGAGGCGGTGGACAAATTGTGGGAGGACAGCCCCTTTGACGAGAACGTCAAGACCCGCTATCGCAAGGCGGTGGCGTATCTCAACGCCCTGTTTATGGAGCACCATATGCCCGGCGTGTTCGTTAGCGGCTACGGCACCTGCCACGTGGTCAAGGAGAATCTGGACTGCGATTATTACGAGTTTCTGGAGGCGGAGAAGAAGCCTCTGTTCTTCGGCGAGTATATGTTTGAGTACTCCTGGGCGGAGGAGACCACCGCCCTGCTGAGTTTGCAGATGCGGGACGCCCGCTGACCATCGATTGTGTAAAAAGAGAGAGAATTTTCGCTTTTTTGGTGAAAATTCTCTCTTTTTTCTTTATATAGGTACGGTTGTGGTACGGTAGGGATGTTATGATACCGCCAGTATGAGTCAATCTATCGTTTTAAGGTGGTATTCGTATGGCAGACCAACACAAAATATCCGAATACATCGAGAATATGGAATTCAAAAAGACCTTGGGCGGCGGTTTTAACCCCGACGAGGTGTACGAGGCGATTCGCGAGCTGACGTCGATGTACAACGACGTGCTGGCGGAGGCGTATCAGGAGTCGGCGGACCTGCGGCAGGCGCTGGAGCGTCAGAGTGCGGCACCCCCGCCGCCCTCGGTACCCACCCCCACGATGGGGGAGGGGGCACCCGCCGCGTATGCGCCGCCGGCGTCGGCATTTGCCTACGAGCCGCCGATGCCCGCCTTTGCCTTTGAGGAGGAGGCACCACCCGCCCAGGAGCCGCCTGCGGCACCCACGGTGGTGTACGAGACCCCCGCGGCCGAGCCCGCCGTCACGGAGGAGCCTGCGGTGGAGGAGGGCGCCTACACCGCCGCCGACCTGCGGCGGATGAACCGCCGCCGCCTGCTGGAGGTGCTGCTGGAATGCAGCCGCGAAAATCAGCAGCTGCGCAAGGATATGGCGGCGCTCACGGAGGAGAATCGGACACTGCAACGGCAGTTGGAGGATAAACGCATCAAGATCGAGAGGGCCGGTACGCTTGCAGAGGCGTCGCTGTTGCTCAACGGGGTGGTGGAGGCCACCCAGGCGGCTGCCGCCCAGTATCTGGACAACCTGAAGGATTTGGAGGTGCGTGAGACCGTCCGCTGCGAGGAGAAGGAGGCACAGACCAAGCGTCAGGCACGCCGCATTCTGGAGAATGCCCGCGCCGAGTGCGACGAGTTGGTGCGCACCACGCAAGAGCAGTGCACGGCTATGGAGCAGCAGACGCGTAACGCCTGCGCCACCATGACAGATCGAGCCCGCGCAGAGATTGATGAGCATTGGGAGCAGCTCAGCGATAGGCTGGAGTCGTTCTACTCTGCTCACGAGGGACTGAAAGAACTCCTGCGCAAGACGGGCCAGATTCCGGGAGGTGGCTATGGCTAAACGACGGCGACCCTCTGGCATCCCAACCCCCGAGGTGGTAGAGGCAGAGCTCAATCGGGTCACCTACCGCAGCACCTATCGACGCACCCTGCGCAGTACCTTCTGCGCGCTCTTGTGCATCGCGGCGGCCATCGTGCTGCTGTCGGTGATGGTGCTGCCGGTATTCCGCGTCAGCGGCACGGATATGAGTCCGACGCTGGCCGCCGACCAGCTGGTGGTCACCCTGCGGCGCTCTCAGGTGCAGCCCGGTGACGTCATCGCCTTCTATTACAACAACAAGATTCAGATCAAGCGCGTCATCGCCGTGGGCGGCGACGTGGTCTCGGTGGACGTCTACGGCAACGTCACGGTGAACGATCAGCCGCTGGACGAACCCTATCTCACCGAGAAGGCGTATGGGGAGTGCAACATCACCTATCCCTATCGCGTATCCGACGGCAAGGTGTTCGTGATGGGCGACCATCGGAGCATCTCCATCGACTCCCGCCACACCGAGATAGGGTGTGTGACACAGGAACAAATCATCGGTAAGGTGATTTTACGCGTTTGGCCCTTCGACGCCATCCGCGTTTTGGAATAACACATAATCCCCGCATCACATAGACAAAAAACGAAAGGAAGTATCACTCATGAAAAAGTTTGCAACTATCCTCAGCATCGTTATGACCATGGCTCTGCTGCTCACCGCCGTGTCGGTGGCCGCTGCCGACACCTACACCCTCACCATCGATAAGAAGGACGAGGGCCACACCTACGAGGCCTACCAGATCTTCGCCGGCACCCTGTCTGAGGAAGACGACGGCGACCTGGTGCTGTCCACCATCACCTGGGGTACCGGCGTCTCCGCCGATGGCCAGACCGCCTTTGGCGACGCCCAGGCTAAGGCCGACTCCCTGCTGACCGTGGCTGACGCCGCCGACTTTGCCGACGCCGTGTCCGCCTACCTGACCACTGCCTGCGCCACCGCCGTCTACAACGCCGACGAGCAGGTGTACGAGATCGCCGGTCTGGCTCCCGGTTACTATCTGATCAAGGATAAGGACAACTCTCTGCCCGCCACCGAGGGCTACACCGCCTTCATCATGAAGGTCGTGGGCGACGTCACCGCCACCCCCAAGGACGGCGAGACCACCGTGGAGAAGAAGGTTGACGACAAGAACGACTCCAACACCTCCGAGGACAACATCGAGTGGCATGACTCTGCCGACCACGACATCGGCGACGCCATCGACTTTAAGATTTCCGCCACCATCAGCGAGAACTATGCCGAGTACGACACCTACTATCTGGCTCTGCACGATACCGAGGATGCCGGTCTGACCTTTGACGCTACCTCTGTTAAGGTGTATCTGGACGGCACTCTGATGACCGCGGGCTATGAGGTCGTGCTGGACGCCAAGGACGGCTGCACCTTCGAGATCGTCTTTGCCAACCTGAAGGATACCGCCGCCGCTGCCGGCAGCACCATCGACGTGCTGTACAAGTCCGTGCTGAATGAGAACGCCGTCCTGGGCAACCAGGGTAACGTCAACAAGGTGTACGGCGAGTTCTCCAACAACCCCAACAATGAGGATCGCGGCACCACCACCGAGGATGCCGTTATCGTGTTCACCTACACCGTCGAGGTGAACAAGGTCGATGAGGACCTGCAGCCCCTGTCCGGCGCCATCTTCTCTCTGGAGAAGTTCGTGGCCAATGCGGCCGGCACCGAGGCTCTGAACGGCGTGCAGGGCAACTGGGTTGCGCTGAGCACCGTTGAGACCACCCCCGACACCACCTTCACCTTCACCGGCCTGGACGATGGCGAGTACCGCCTGACCGAGGTGGAGGCTCCCAAGCACTACAACAAGATCGAGCCCATCCGCTTTGCCGTCAACGCCGAGCACGACGTGGTGTGGGAGGTGCAGGATCGTGAGGACGTGCTGACCTCCCTGACCGGTGACGTGGCCACCGGCGCCATCTCCTTCGCCTCCGATCTGGTCGCCGGCGAGCTGACCACCGACGTGGTCAACGACCGCGGCGTCATCCTGCCCGAGACCGGTGGTATGGGTACCACCATTCTGTACGTCGCCGGCGGTCTGCTGGTGGTTGGCGCCATGATCTTCGTGGTCGCCAAGAAGCGTATGAAGAACAGCTGATTTTAGGAATGATACGCGCTGTGGCGGGGGTTTCCCCGCCACGGCGTGATTCCCTATGGGGCGGGTGCGCCTCATAAGGGATACAACCGCAAGGAGAACCCTATATGAAGAAAAAGAGCATATTGCTACCGGTTATTTTGCTGGTAGGGTTGTCCTTGTTGCTGTATCCGACCATCAGCAACTACTGGAATTCACTGCACCAGAGCCGCGCCATTGCCGGCTATGTGGAGACGGTGGACAGCATTGACGAGGAGACCTATCAGCAGATTCTGTCCTCGGCTCAGGCGTACAACAGTTCCATTGACGAACTGACCATGACCGAGCTGAGCGAGGAACGCTATCAGGACTATTTGCAGCAGCTGAACATTACCTCCAGCGGCATTATGGGCTACATTGACATCCCCAAGATTCACTGCACCCTGCCCATCTATCACGGCACCGACGACACGGTGCTGCAGGTGGCGGTGGGTCACGTGGAGGGGTCCTCTCTGCCTGTGGGCGGCGACGGCTCCCACTGCGTATTGTCGGGGCATCGCGGTCTGACCAACGCCAAGCTGTTCACCAACCTGGACCAGCTGCGGGAGGGGGATGTGTTCATCCTGTCGGTGCTGCACGAGGAGTTTTACTACGAGGTGGATCGGATCTCCATCGTCAAGCCGGATGACCTCAGTCTGATGACCTTTGAGGATGGTATGGATCTGTGTACGCTGGTCACCTGCACGCCTTACGGCGTCAATTCCCACCGCCTGCTGGTGCGCGGTCACCGCATTGAGAAGGGTAAGGCATCGGTGGTCCGCGTGACCGCCGGTGCCGTTCAGGTCAACCGCTGGCTGGTGACGGCGGTGGTGGCACTGCCGATTGCGATGGTGGTGCTGATTGTGATCATCATTCGCCGTCTGCGGCGATAAATTTTGAGGAAAGGAAAAGCGCGTCGATGAAAGCTCTGCGTAAAGGCATCCTGTGCCTGCTTGCTTTGATGTTAATACTGGTGCCGACCTCGACGGCTTTTGCTTTGGAAGAGGTGGGCATCGAGATTCGCTATGCCCACGGGGCTTGTACCTTTGATTTTTACAAGCTGGCGGACTACGTGGAGGGGGAGGGCTTTGTCCCCGCCGCTCCCTTTGACCGCTATACCGACACGGTGCCGCTGCTCGTGGGCATCGAGGGGTTGACCGCCGAGGAGACCCGTCTGCTGTCCACCACTATGGAATCGGTGGTGCTGCGGGACGGCATCGCCCCCACCGTGACGGCGGCCACCGCCGACGACGGCGTGCTGCGCCTGGCGCCGATAGAGCAGGGGGCGTATCTGGTGCTGGGCGAGTCCACCACCGACGGGCAGTATCGCTATACCCCCTCGCCGATTGTGGTGACGGTGCCCGCCCGTGATACCAACGATGCGTGGAAGACCTACGTCATCGTGGAGCACAACAAGGCGCTGAAAGAGGAACTGACCGACGATCGCACCCACCGCGAGGTGGTGAAGGTGTGGCGGGACGACGGCAACGAGTCCCACCGCCCCGTGTCGGTTACCGTGCAACTGTTGCAGGACGGCGTCGTGTACGACACCGTCACGCTGACGGCGGACAACAACTGGTGCTATCGCTGGGAGGATTTACCGGCGGAGCACACCTATACCGCCACCGGGGTGGCGGTGCCCGAACCCTACACTATGATGGTGGAGCGGGACCGCACCGTCATCTATATCACCAACACCTACGACGGGCCTCCGCCGCCCCCGCCACCCGATCTGCCCCAGACGGGTCAGTTGTGGTGGCCGGTGCCGATCTTGTTGGCGTTGGGCGTGTGCTCGCTGATGCTGGGCACCTGCCGCGGCAGACAAAGGAGGGCGGAGCGATGAAGACGCGACGCGCCTTGCTGGCGTTCGGCACCCTGTGTCTGATCGCCGCCCTGGGTTTGAGCGTGTATAATCTGGCCTCCTCCGATCGCGCGGGCTCCCGGTCCGCGTCGGTGGTGGACGCGCTGACCCCGCTGATGACCCAGCCCGCGGACGAGGCGGGGGACACCGCGGAGGCGGTGCCGTCCGTCCCTGTGGAGGAGGAGCACCCCGATCGGGAGATGCCCACGGTGGAGCTGGACTCCACCCGCTATGTGGGTCGTCTGGAGATTCCGCGGCTGGGGCTGGATTTGCCTGTGGCAGCCAATTTCAGTATGAAGCAGTTGACCCAAACCCCCGCCCTGTACGCCGGCTCGGTGTATCGGGGGGATATGGTGATTGCCGCCCACAATTACAACAGCCACTTCGGCCGCCTGAATCGGCTGGAGGTGGGGGACGAGGTGCGCTTTGTCGCGGCCGACGGACGGGTGTACCGCTATGCGGTGGGCTGGTCGGAGAAGATGTCCCCCTCGGCGAGCGAGGAGATGGTGACGGATTCCAACTGGGATCTGACGCTGTTCACCTGCACCTATAACGGCAAGCAGCGGTTCACCCTGCGCTGCGTCGCCGTCGGAGAATAAGGCGGGAAATAAAATTGTTTATTTTTGAAAAAAGACTTGACTTTTGATGGTGCAATGCGGTATACTATGTGAGCGCTGAGACGCGCCCATATATCGCGGGGTGGAGCAGGGGTAGCTCGTCGGGCTCATAACCCGAAGGTCGAAGGTTCGAATCCTTCTCCCGCAACCAAGAGTAAAGACTGGTAATTCCTTGAATTACCAGTCTTTTTTTTGCGCTTTTTCGCTTTCCGATGTAGTCGTAAATAGTCCTTTTTAGTCGATGTAGACCGATCTGTTTGGTCGTCACGGCGTCGTCACGCCGACCAAATCCTCATCTGTACCCTCGTCGACGTCGCCGTCGGCGCGGTCGACGATTGGGGGTAACTTCTTCTTTCTCCTCCCTCTCCTTGTCGAAATTGTGGGGGATTTTGCCAATGTGGCTCAGAGGCCGACTACATCCAAGGAGTTCCCGCTTGTGTTAGTCCCCCTACGTATGGGGGACCTTTTGTGCTTTTAAGGGGACGTCCCCCAGATGCCGGGGGACTGCCATTGTCGGCTTTGTTCTCGCTTAGGTCGTCGTCTGCACTATGTTCCCCAAATTCCCCATTTCCTTGTCACCAGGAAATGGAAGTTTAAATTTTACGGTAGCATTAGTTCATACATTTTCTTGTAATCAAGGAAATGCGTGCTTCTAGATGTTACGCCAATACCATCTGGCTGCTTTTGCCATCTTTTCATATCCTTGCCGGAATTCCTTTTTGGTTAGACCAATATCTCTCAATATATTCGGCTGATGTCCTGCAATCTGTGCCATTAAATCAGCTTCCATATTCAGTTTGTCTTCCCATTCTTTTTCCCACACTCTTGGCACAGCCTCTTTACAAGAAAATGGAATTTTGTCGAAATTCGGATGCACTTTTCCAAAGGAGAAAGTACAATCAAGTATTGCCTTCCTCAAGGATATTCCTATCAATTTTTGTGTACCGGAGCCTAATGCGTGCACATCTGTCGCCTTTCGGTTTCGTTCACGTGTACTCCAGTTTTTAGCGTTCGCCACCGAGAAAGCCGTTTTTTCTCTAGCAAACAGGATTTTCTCCGCCGAAATCAATTGTAGTGTGTTGAGGTTGAAAACCTCCGTTTCATTAGACATCTTTAAGTAGGTTTGCCCTTTAAATTTCGGGTACATTTTTTGATCATATAGCACCACTAAATGGTGTGGCGATATAGGAAACAACATGATCAGTCCCATACAACCATAACCGATGGAAAGCTGATGAAAAGGATTTATCGATATTACTGGCACATCAGAAGAAATCAACTCAAGCTTGGTATCATACTCGATGATAACAACACTTAAATCTTCAATGATTTTCAAATGCTGTTCTGCCATTTGCAACGTTTCAGCTGGCGCAATCGATTCGTTGGCGCGTTGTTCGCACAACTCCTCTATAATCCCTTCTTCGAATTGCCATCCTTTGTCGGCACAAATGGTTTCTAAGTATTCTATCAACAGCTCTTTTCGAATTTGTTTTGAGTGATTCATTTCGGCCATAGTTCGTTGACGCTGATACAAAGCAAATTGCTTGAGCGCCACGATATCCTCACTGATTAACGGTTTCTTACCCAAGATGCGTTGGATGGTGTTTGCCCAAACACTTTCCATACTCGAAAGCCGATTTTCCCAAATACCATCCTTGCCATAGAAATAGTCTCTATAACACTGACTATCGTATGGTACATTTTGAAAAATTTTTCGAGTTGAGATGTTAAGCACAGAAAATACATCCTGTTGATTCGCAAACAATCGCATATAAAACTTGGGAACATAGTGCTGCTTTTTCTTTTCAGGCATTTTTTGCTCCTTGGTTGATACGTTTTTGGGGAAACTGCATCCCCTAAGCAACCTTCATTCTAAACAGGTTTTCTTACATTGTCATTTCTAAAACAGCTTACAAATAGCCCCCCAACACACGGATAGTGTTGGGGGGTGCTATCAGTTAAAGTCTATGGGTTTTTCTTCCAAAATGTAGTCTTCCGAAAGTTCATTAAACTGCATTTGATAGACAGGCACCGAAAGTTCTTTTGCAATTTCGACTAGTTTGTTGCGATTTTCCTCACTACAATTCATACCAATGTAAATGGCTTGAGGTGTTGCGCTAGCAAAAGGCATCCCATCAGCAGTTGACCCCATGGCGCAACGATACTCTTTTTCATATTGCCAAGTCAAATGTTTTATGTTACTGAGATATTGTGCCACATACACGATAGACTTATCACTGATTCCGATTTGCTGTTGTCCTTGAGCAAGTTGAGCATCAACTTCTGTTGCTACCATTTCTGCATATTTCCTCATAAAGCTAGTAATGTCTAAGCGATCATTCGTATACTGAATGGGAAATGTACAGGAAGATAGCTTTTGATTGTCGGGATCTGTCATATCGTAGGAAACGCAAAAACCTTGATGATTGTTTGCATAGTGAGCCCACATAGGCATACAGCTAGTGTCATTCTCTGTTAGTGCTGCACCTTTATGAAACGATGTGAAGTCATCAATGAAACGACCTTTATGAGCAACCAATCGTTCTATGTCCATCAATTTGTGAGGATCGTAGAAAAAAGCCTTTCCATCAAACGGATCATTGAAATCCTTAATATCTGACATATACACCTGTCTGTTCTTTAAGGTTGCCAACTTTTTTGCGTTCAATTCCTTGTCTTTCGAGAACGAGTAGAACTTATAGAGAACATCGGGGATGTAGAGCCTTGTTACTGCATACAGCATATGAAAAGTTATCTCCATCGCAGCATCGCGCGACATACCACTTGGCGCATTGTTGGCAGTGTTAAAGAGAACATATATGAGTTTATAATAGTCGATTGGATTTTTCTGCAACCACTCTTCTTTATTAAAATCTTCCGTTGTCACCTCGGCGGTCGGGAGAGTATAGTTTATGTCCTCTATTTTCACGTTAATCACCAACTGACGTTTGATACATCTTCATTTCACTCTTGGTATTCGACTGGCAAATCGGCACCATCTTGAGCTGGTTTTTGCGCTTCAATTTCCGAAATGTTTATGTCTACAACCTCTTTGAGCACTAGGTAGGCATTCTTGAAAATAATCTGCCACTCCTCGTCCAAGGGATCAATGATTTCGTGGAAAAGAGCATTGCGTAGACGATAAACAAAATCTAAGAACCACAGAACGCTATTACCCCTCAAGGTTTCCGCCAAAGTATTATACCACCGCTCTTCACTTGCCGTCATTTCTCGAGACGGTTGCCACGCTACATCTCTATGATACAAGAAGTAGTTTAGTGGTCTCTGAGATATGACCTCATAACTATTCCTATTCAGCGACATTTCGTCAGCAGTCTTATAGCTCTCATCCTTACCATTTAGAGCAAAAACCGACCAAACTGTAGCAATCGCCTGCTTTTCTAGGTCATGGATTTTTAGTAAGACTCTTTTTCCGTAACGCTTTGCGGTATAAACCTCTTTAAATGCCTCTATTATTTCATGAGTGATGGCATAGTTTACCTGATGTAATAGCCACATTAAATAGTCTTGTTCGCTAACGCTCGGATGATCTTCAATATACTTGGGAGAATTATTCAAAATTTCAGAAACATTTACGTTAAAGCGAATGTTTTCGTTGTAATTCTCGCCGTAGTACTTGCCAAATATTCTTACAAACCCAGTAACTATGAAGCTCCACTTTGTGCCGCGATTCCTATTCATTTTTAATCCGATTATGATGCATTCGGATTTGTCGGGAGGTATTTCTTTGAATGTATATTCAAAATCCTCATTAATGTTATAAAAATCCCACAAATAGTATTCAGGATACTGAGCCATTATAACATTTCGACCTTCTTGATACACCTTCTCAATCGAAGCCATGATGTTTTCATCGACAATTAAGTTTTTGTATCCTGTCGTCTTATAGAATCTTTTGTATGCATCCAAATATTTTTTGTCTCCTCGACGGTTGTATGCCTCTGGGAACATTGTCCTCAATGTGGAGATGTAAGCAAACCATGTCTTTATAAAAAGTGAAACGAAATCTGCTTCTGTAACTGCTTTCCAATTTTTATACGTCTTGTTCGACGACATAGTTATACCTCCGAATTGGTAATCGCACCCTTCAGCCATGCCAGTGCGGCAGCTTCGCCTTTTTCAATTGCCATCTCAACAGCCTGCTTTGCATATTCAAGCAGTTGTTTGGATTGCTGACGAAGAGCAAAAGACTCTTGAACCTTTTTGGAAACATCTTTTTGTAGCTCCTCGTCGATCTTGGGTAATGGCATAGAAAGCAACTCGTCTTTTGTGATTCCCGCTAAGATAGTTCCAGAACAACGCTGTTTCATCAATGCTTGAATAGGCTCGGACTTAAATAGAACAAGCAAAGTTTCGGGATTAATGTATTCAGAATCCAGAATGTAAAAACCGGTAGAACAAAGGCATTCATCATAATCTTTTGTAACCAGTGCACAGCTTTTCAAAGAACCTTCAACAGAGGAAACAACAATTTGTCCCGCTTTCACCCTTCGGCGGGCTCTTGATGGCAATTCTGCTCCAATTATTGCGTCAACACCAGAAATGTCTCCTGTAAGACCAACATTAGAGAGCTCAATGTATCGATAGTTTTCAGCTTCTTTTGGTAGATAGGTTTTGTCGTGAAGTTTACACAGAGAATTAACAGTTTCGTTTGTATGAAGCATCTCGGTATATCTTTCATATTTTTCTTGATAATACTCTGCATCTAAGCGGCCCGACTTTTTGTAAGACTCTTGAAATGGTTTAATACGCGGTAGTTCAACGGCATGACTACTTTGTGTTTCAGTTAGAACGTTAGAAAGATATTTTTCGGCAGTCTTATACGCTTCTAAAGCCTCCAAAGATAGTGCTGTTGCCTTTTTTGTCAGATCAACAATATTCTCTTGAAATTGTTTGCCGACTATGGGGATTGGTACAATTTCCACTTCCTTGCAATTCAAATTCACCTGCTCTGTTTGTCTGGAAAGATATAAAAGGTACTGTTTTCCATAAAACGAGTTCAAGTAGGCGTTGACGTATTCAGGAGCCATTTTTTGAGGATCTATTCTAATTTGGGCTATGTTTTGGTTAATATTGGCAGGGAGTACTGCTTCTGTCACCAACGCACTACGAGCAATAATTTCTTCGGTTGCACCGATAATGGTAGTTATAATATCATCTTTTACAAGCTCGGTTCGGGATATCAAAGCGTTCCCTTGTTGCGTTAAATAATCATCAAACACCGTACTGATGGTGTTCTCGTGAAGATTGTTCGTTTTTATTAGGGGGATATTTCCGCCGTAATATTCCTCAATCGCCATAGAAGGGGTGTGTCCTGTTTGTATAGGTTTTGCGACGATGTTTTTTAAAATCTCGCATGGAATCGCATCAATTTTGTTCTTTAACGCAAAATACTGTTTTTCATAAAAATGGCTATCGATCCGAAAAGCATGATATTGAATAACGGTGGATAGTTTTATTTCACTACACTCCAGCCCATCCATCAAAGCCTTATACCGGGCTTCGTCAAAAGGTTCAACAGATGGGCCTATTGAAAAAAACTTAAACTTTCTTTCTTAGCAAATTCAATAAATGCTTCAGCAATGCCATTAGGAGTAATCCCATCGTGACTATATAAATCATGGTCAACAATCAAGTGGTCGTGGTGATCAAGCACATTTTCACCGGTAACAGGATCTTTCACATAGATCTTATCACCGGAACTGTTTTTGCTCTGCTTCTGCATAGTGGCAAAGAAGATGGGATAATCTTCCTTCTTAGGACATAGCTCATCATCCCACTTCTGCACAAACAGAACCGAAGTCTTAGTTCCCGTATGAGGTTTGAATACGTTGCCATGCAAGCCAACAACGGCAAGGATACGGCAGCGCTCAGCAATAAATTCACGAATGTACTTATCGCTGGAATTATTGAAACGCCCCTGTGGAAGCACGATTGCCATACGTCCACCCGGTTTCAAAAAGTTCAGGTTGCGCTCAATAAACAGAACGTCACGACCGACTTTGTTCTGCCACTTGCCAGTGCTATTTTTTCCAAGCTCGTAATGAGAAATAATTGTGTTTTCCTTGATATCGCCAGCAAAAGGAGGGTTGGCCATCACAAGGTCAAACTGGAACTGGCTATAATCCTTCACTCCAGCAGGCTGTAGTTTCTTCAGCTTCTTAAAACCTTCGTTGTAAGTATCGATCCAGTCTTCCTGTTTTGTGGTTTCGCTCCAGCGGGAATAGTCCAGCGTGTTCAGGTGAAGCACATTAGTCTGACCGTCACCAGCGATCAGATTCAGTGTACGAGCTACACGGACGGTCTTTTCGTCAAAGTCAATGGCAAAAACATTATCTCTGACAAAATTAGTCTCCTCAGGAATACGCTCTGCAGCGGTGAATCCATCACCTTCGGGAAGTCCTTTTTCTCTGCGGATATCTTTCCAAACCTTAAAAATACTATGGACCGTGAAGCCAGAGCTGCCGCAGGCGGTGTCGATGATTTTGTCCTTCGTAGTGGGATTCATCATCTTAACACACATATCAATAACGTATCGAGGAGTAAAATACTGGCCCTTTTCGCCTTTCTGTGCCTTGCTCATCAGATACTCAAAGGCATCATCCACAACATCAAGGTTGTTGTTGAAGAGTTTAATGTCCTGCAGAGAAGCTACACAGACTGCCAGATGAGAAGGAGAAAGCAGGATTTTGCTTTCGTCCGTGAAGATGCCTTCCCATTTCTTTTTGGCATCATCAAACAGACCCTGAATTTTTTCCTTCAGTTCATAGTCGGTATTTCCGTTGTTGCGGAACTGAAGATAAGCGGTGGAGTCATTGGCACAGATCAGCTCATCATACAGTTTAGCGAAGATCAGCTTAAAGATTTCTTCAAAGGAATCTACACCGGCACTTGCCAGAACTTCATCCTCCATTTCTTTAATCAGGGAGCGCAGAGACTTCTTTTGGGTGCTGATTTTATCTTTGCGCTTCAGATCTTCATAGGTAAACTTTTCGTTGATGATATCAGAAAGCTTCTGCGTCGCTTTGGGAATATCACTGATTTCCTCAAAGAAATTGGGATCTTTTCGATTGTAGCAGGAAATCTGTTCGCCGTTTGTCCAAACGCCAATAGGTGCACCGGTGGCATTGCAGTAGGATTTCAGCTGCTCTTTGCCATCAGTAAGCTTCGGCTTTTTTAGCTCCACGATGATATACGGCACCATAGGACGATCGTTGTCCATAATGGCAATATCTGCTCGCTTTACCTCACGGCCAAAGTGAATTGGAGTTTCCAACTGAATGCGGCTGGCTACATATCCATATTCATTCATCAACTTGTAAATATAGAGCTGGCGAACGGCTTCTTCAGGAGTAAGCTTAATATCTTTGTTGCGAATAGCGCAAGTGATATAAGGAGCCTCGACGCCACGGACAGTTTTTAAAAAAATGCGAGACTCAACAGCAGATTTTGCTTCAACGGAAAAAAGAGTATCATCGTATGTGGTATTCTTGAAAAGTTCATTTAGCGTCATCGTTGCGCCCTCCTATATGTTCATCTAATACTGTTTTCCAATGTGCGTCATCAATTCCGCGTTCCTCAGCGACACATATCAATTTTAAAAGGGAAGGATGTGATAATACGTATTGCATTTGCGCTTGTGGTAGCCGATTGCGGTCAGCTGCCGCCTTTGCACGGAACTCACTTGCCTCCTCGGGAGACAAACCTAATTTAGTTATCAAAGCCTCTATGTCAGATTCTTTGGGCGGCGAGTTGTTTTTGCCTTTTTCAATGTTACTAATGTACTGCCCAGACTTTCCAATCACTTCAGCTAGTTCGTTCTGCAAAATTTTTGCTTCTGTTCTTTTCTTTTTCAGGAATATGCCAAATTCTGAAGGTTGTAACACAACATCCCCTCCCTTCTTAACAAATAAACAAATTTATTTATTTAATTATACATCACTGAATACGATACGTCAAGTGTTAAAACAAGAAATGGTGATTTCTTATAGTAGAGAAACTTCTAATAGGTTGTGTTCGTGTAGCATTCCCCACAAATTGAGGGATAGTCCCCCGGATGCAGGGGAACTGCCGTTATCGGCTTTGCTCTCGATTGGGTCGTTGTTTGGATTGCGTTTGCCCCAAAAACCCTATCCTCCAACCTGGACATGGATTATGAGTTGTTTTTTAGAAAATGTAACGCATTAATAGGGAAATCGCGCGGATGTGTTATTTTTTGTTGCAATTTGTTGCAACGTATGTTATGCTAGAATACAACGTGCCAAACGTTGTTGCGTTTGGTTGAAGCAAGCAATAAATGCCCTGCCAAACGGCAGGGCATTTTCATTTTAGAGAGGAGCTTTTTATGTCAGTCAGTTACAAAAAACTCTGGAAGTTACTAATTGACAAAGATATGAAGAAAAAAGATCTTTGCGCCAAAGCCGGTATCAGCCCCACCTCTGTCACTAAAATGGGCAAGGGTGGCCATGTTACTACCGAGGTGTTAGTCAAAATCTGCGCCGCTTTGGATTGCGGCGTGGAGGATATTATGGAGATTGTACAGGAAAAGTAAAGTCCTTTCTATTGGACAATAAACGTGGTATACATATACCGTATATCAACACTGAATACGCTTGCTCATGGAGGTGTCTATATGGAAAATCTGTCTTTGTTTAATCCGAACGATGAACTAGAGATTGTGGGAGAGGCTGTTGCGCCCTCTGGGTCTTTGGATGTCGTTAAGATGAATTTTCTGGAAGCCGAAACTATGTCTTGGCAAGAACTGTTTTCCGGTTTTGACGAGTTGCACGCCATCACCTACTCTTCTGGAATCAACTTCATATATCAACTGTTAGATCTGTTTGAGAAAGCAGAAATCGTATTTGGTTGCGACGAGGTCATCTCTTACTCTTTGCAAGAGGTGATGGCGTACCAATGCAAACTCATTGAACGCATGCGCGAACGTGCCAGCAAGATGAAATTGGATTTAATCTCGCGCATTGAAAACGAAAGCTTACATTTCTTTGTTGCACGCAATATGCTGTCTCATGAGAAGATATATCTTTTGTCTGCGGCAGATGGTCGTAAGCGCGTTATTATGGGCTCTGCTAATATGTCTTTTTCTGCTTTTGGGGGCAGACAACGTGAAAATATCTGTTACATTGATGGAGACCGTGCCTATGATTGGTACATGAGTTGTTATCTAACCTTGAGAGATAATAGCACGGATCAGATTTCCAAGGAAGCTCTTTTGATTGCTGACAGCGGAGAAAATCTAGAGGAATTGCCTATTGCGCGAACCGTTCGTATCAAGAAGGCCATTGTGCTAGAAACCGTAACAGAGAACAAGGAAGAAATCCGCTTTGCCTTAGATGTGAAAAATCTAGCAGCACAGCTTGCTCCCTCGGTTCCCAAGCCGGATAAAAAAGGAAAGATACTACTCTCTCCAGACAAAATCAAAAGTATTCGCCGTCAAGTGGTAGCCGACCAAACTACGGAAAAAGAGCTTCGTAGCGAGTATCCTCAGTTGGAAGTATACGCCGGGGATGGCTATGTTAAGCTCAACGGAAACGATGTTGATTTGGCACCGCGCCGAGAAGAGGTGGCGCATGATGTGTCGTTGTTCTTAAAGTACATGGACGGCTATGAAAAGTTCCACGGCGACGTGTCGGGCATGCAACGCCGCTATTTTGAGTTCGCGAACTGGTTTTTCTGTTCTCCTTTTATGGGGTGTATGCGCGACATGGCGGTGCGGTATAACCAGAATTTGTTGCCGTATCCTGTTTTCGGCTTAGTGTACGGACAAAGTAAAGCTGGTAAAACCAGTTTCTTGGAAACGTTACTTAAAATGATGATTGGGCAAAAGACCAAGTTGTCTGCACCCGATTTTACTCGTTCCAGCATTGAAGGGTTGAAACGAACTGTAAAAGGTGCACCTATCATAGTGGACGATTTGACCAATACTCGTTTTAACCAACATGCTATTGAAACAATCAAAAATGACGATTTTGGCGTTGCTGAACATTTGGTGCATTATCCGGCGGTGGTGATTAGCGCCAACGAGGATGTGAAGGCTGTTGCTCCTGAAGTGATTCGCAGAACGGTTATTTGCCGTGTGCAAGCCGGCTTAACTAACACTGAAGTGATGCGCAGTAGTGTTGTGCGCACGGTGCAACGTGAGATTGGCACAGCTTTTTACCGAGAATATCTTAGACGCATGATGGAGCTTGTCCCCGATTTGCTCGAAATCATGAAGTCTGACGAATCCGAAAGCGCTCCAGATATTTTATCTGTTTCATCTAAAACCCTAGTTAGCATTATTTCTGAGCATTGTGACGGTGTCCTGCCCGATTACGTGCGCGAATTAAGTCTGGAGGATTATTTTAGCGAACGCGTCACAGGTAGTTATGCCATCAAAACCATTCAAAACGCTTGGAAAACAAGTCGCAATTCCTTTGAACTCTCCACTCGCAACAATGAGCTGCGTTACAATGCGGGTGCAACATGGGAAGCTGACCGCATCCTTAAGGAATTGCCTGAAACATTAGAGGCGCATAAGTCTCGCGACTGGGTGGTCATGAATCTTGAAGAAGCTAAAGAGTTCTTTGGAATAGATTTCAAATCGTCATTCATGAGCAGATTGTTTAAAAAGCATTAAACTCAAGAAAGCGCAGTGTCTTTGATTCTTAAAAACTTCTTTTGGTGGTGGCTAGTAATCACACAAGGACTACCTCCTCTGTTGCATGAAAATAAAAATGACCATGTAATTGTAGAAGATCTAATCCCAATTTAGACTGCGCTAGACTGTACGATGGACGATATTATGGAAATTGTTGCGGAAAAGTAATTGTATAGGAGAACTACTATGTTAGTTGAAAAATATAATCCCAATTCATTAAGTGTGAGTGCCATTTTGGGCCTTATTGCATCAGGAGATATTGCTATCCCTGAAATCCAGAGGCCCTTTGTGTGGAAGAAAAAGCAAGTGCGAGACCTGCTTGACTCTTTGTACAAAGGATACCCCACAGGCTACCTTATCATCTGGAAGAACCCCAATGTCAAGTTGAAGGATGGCAGTGTCTCTGCGGGTAAGAAAATCCTGATTGATGGTCAACAACGCGTTACTGCATTGATGACCGCTATTGCTGGCATTCCTGTCATCAATAGCGATTACAGAAAAGAGCGCATTAAAATTGCTTTCAATCCTTTTGAAGCACTGTCCGAGGACAAGGATGCTGAGATTTTTGCCGTACAGGACCAGAGCCATTTGAGAGGCAAGAAATGGATACCTGATGTGGCCGAAGTGTTTAAGAACGACTTCTCTGTCTTTGCATTCATCAAAAAGTATTGTGAAGATAATCCTGAGATGGAGCCTGAGACGCTGGATAAAATCCTCACCAACCTACGCTCCATCGGCAATAGACTGATTGGCGTCATTGAACTGTCGGAGACCCTCGACATCGATATCGTTACCGATATCTTCATTCGCATCAACTCTAAGGGCACCGCTCTGAGCCAGGGCGATTTCGTTATGTCCAAAATTGCCGCCGACGAGACCTATGGTGGCAATATGCTCCGCAAAGCCATTGACTATTTTGCTCACCTCTGCGTAGAACCTTCCTTCTATGGCTATATCAAGGAGCACGATGAGGAGTTCGCAGCATCCGAGTATATGCAAAAGCTGGCTTGGTTGAAGGATGATAAGGAAACCGTGTTCGACCCTGAATGCGATGACATTCTTCGTATCGCTTTTATGCATATGTATCCCCGCGCAAAGCTGGCTGACCTTGTCAGTTTGCTCTCAGGCCGTGATTTCGAAACTCGTGAATTCAAGATTGAAATCACCGAGGAGACCTACGATAAACTCAAGCAGGGTGTTCTCAATGTAATTAACCACAACAATTTCAGCCAATTCATGCTGGCCATCCGTGGCGCTGGTTTCATTTCAAGTAAACTGGTTACTTCTTATATGGCGCTGGATTTCGCATATGCGTTGTATCTGAGATTGTCTATCACGAAAGAAGTGTCTGTCAGCGAAGTGAAACGCATTGTGCAGAAATGGTACGTCCTTTCTGTGCTGACTGGCAGATATAGCGGCTCTCCCGAATCTGCATTCTACAAAGATATTCGTAGAATTAACGAAGTTGGTGTGGTTAAGACTCTGGAAGATATTGAAGCAGCCGTTCTGTCCGACAACTTCTGGAATGTCAAAGTGGTGCAGGATTTGGCTTATACCTCCACTATCAATCCTACATATTTGGTCTATTTGGCTGCACAGGTTGCGGCAAACGATATGTCTTTGCTGTCCAACAACATCACAGTCAAAGACTTGATTGAAATTGCGGGCGATGTGCACCACATCTTCCCGAAAGAGTATCTGAAATCTAACGGCTACGATAAGAACTTGTATAACCAAGATGCCAACTATGCCTATCTAGATACTCAGGTGAACAAATCCATCGGCAAGAAAGCTCCTTGCGAGTATTTTGCCGAAGCTCTCAAACAATGCGAGACCAAAGAGATTACCTGCGGTTCTATCACGGACATTGAAGTGCTCAAAGCCAACTTGAAGGCCAACTGCATCCCCTTTGAGGTTTGCACGATGACCCATGCGGATTTTGAGGAGTTCTTGGAGAAACGTCGCGTTCTGATGGCGAAGAAAATTAAAGATTACTACTATGGTTTATAAAAGCGGAATTACCGAAGTAGGTATTTCTCGTAAGAAAATTGAGATAACACATACATCGTATTCTAAAAATAGGGGGTTAGAGGTATGAGGCGTGGCGATATTATCAGATATGTTGATATGACAATCGAAGAAGGTTTTTCTATACAGCGTGGTATGAACTTTAACGTTGCTAACAAAGAGTATGGCATTATTTTGATGAGTGTACGCCCAAATGCACCTTATGCGGATCGCTTTGAAGACGATGGCACTACAATTATTTACGAAGGCCATGATGTTCAGAGAAACTATGCGTCGGCAGGTACGGATCCCAAAGAAGTTGATCAACCGATGACACTTCCTTCGGGAGCATTAACGGAAAACGGAAAATTCTTTGAAGCAGCAAAGGGATATCAAGACGGTAAAGATGCGAAAACGATTAAAGTGTACGAAAAAATAAAAGACGGCATCTGGTCATATAACGGATATTTCAAATTGGCGGATGCTTGGGTTGAGAACGCAGACGGAAGAAGTGTGTTTAAGTTCCGATTAGAGATGCTTAAAAACGATGAGGAAAACTTGTCAACGGCAGAACAACCGACTGTACTAGAACTAGAGCATAACCGTCTAATTCCTACTGGCGTAAAAGTTGAAGTATACAAGCGCGATAAGGGACAATGCGTATATTGCGGTTCTAAAACTAATCTGCACTATGATCATATTCTCCCGTTTTCAAAAGGCGGATCTTCAACAACAGCAGCAAACATACAACTGCTTTGTGCAACTTGCAATTTAAGAAAGCATGATAATATAGAATAATTAATGAGGCAAAAATGATTAAAGAAGTAATCCACGATCCGATATTCCTTGCTGGGAAGTCGGAGCGGGCGACAAAAGAAGATTTGCAAGTTGCACAGGACTTGCTGGATACGCTCATCGCCAACAAAGTCAGCTGTGTGGGTATGGCGGCCAATATGATCGGTGTGCGCAAGCGGATTATCGTTTTTGATAACGAGGGTACATACATGACCATGTTTAACCCTGAGATTATCAAAAAGTCCGAGCCCTACAACACCGAAGAAGGTTGTCTTTCTCTCCTCGGTGGCCCTCGTCCTTGCAAACGCTACAAGACTATTAAAGTGCAATGGCAAACAGCTGAATTTCAAACCCGTATCAAAACCTTTACCGGTTGGCCAGCGCAGATCATTCAACATGAAGTGGATCATTGCGATGGCATTCTCATTTAAAAGGGGAATCCCCCGCGTTTTAAGGTATAGTCCCCCGGAGCTAGGGGGACTTAAGCCACCTACTTTGGTCAGGATGTAGTCGGACTTTTGGACACGTTTGCGAAATCCCCGCATCCCCTGCTACTAGGAAGGGGGTAAGCATTCTCGTCATTCCTATTAGCTTTCTCGTCAAAGTGAGGCATTTTGACGAGAAAGGCTATCAGCAAAAAAAGACGGAACATACAAGTTCTTCTATGTTCCTCAGTAGATGCCCTCCCTGCCACCAACCGGCAGGGAGGGTTTACTGTTATGCCGAGGTTTCCTCTTTGGATTCTTTTGCCTTAGCTTTCTTCTTAGGCTTCTGCTCGGTTTCGGTGGGGATGGTGATGAGCTCAGAGATTTTCAAGGGAGAAAGGCTCCATGTCCGCACCTGCGGAGACAGGGGATGCTGGAGTCGCCCTTCCCCATCCTCATTGCACAAACAGTAGAGCTTCGGCTCATAGTCCTTCAAGGCTAGCAATACCCGCTCCTGTAAGCAGAGAAAGGTTTTACTCTTGCTTTTTCCGGTGCCGGGGGCGTACACCAAGGCTTCAGCGCTTTTTGCCATATCAAGGATTGCGTTGATGTTCTCGGGATCCTCCTCGCTATGGCTCAGGGTAAAGTCATTAAGGACGGCAGAGAGGTTCACAATAGCCACACTGCCATAGCCAAGCCGGGAGGCGTTGTTAATCACCAACTGGGTAGTGGTGTCTAACTGAATGCCATCAGCGATGCTCGGATGGAGCATCACGATTGCCATCTTGGGCTTCTTCTCATCCCACGTTTTCTTGAGCAAGTAGCGTTTCTCGCCATCGTCGCTATAAATAGCCTCTGTGGTCAAGATAGTCGTTTCAGTTTTCATTGTTTATCTTCCTCCATTTGATTTAGTAATGCGGCAGGTAGTGCCGCCTCCGGCGCGTAAAGAACAATTGCGTACTCGTCACCTATTAGGTACAGGACGGATGTCCAACCGCTTCCGCCTAGCTTTATGACCCATTCGCACAAACGATCTCCAATTATCCTTAATGCCATCTCTACATCGTTGCGATTGTAGGCAATTAAGGCGTAGCCACCATCCACCAAGTAGTTCCTTTCAGCTCCATATTCTGAATCTAAAATCTCGGCGCCATAGACAATATCATTATGCACATCATCCGGCACAGTGCCATCCAAGGCTAGAGCTTCTGCTGCGGTTCCAACTCTATGTAGCATTGCCTTAGTCCTCCTCGTAAGGGATAGCAATCATTTCGTCGTTGAGCATGACGAACATCTGCGGGTGATGGAACATAGCTAAGTACGCTTTCTGCTGTTGAGGAGTCAGAGAGACAAAGCCTTCATCATCCAAACCACAAATCAGGAAGGGGCCAACAATGATATCGTAGATGTTGCCTTCTTCGTCCATCAGGGCGCGGCACGGCTCCATGCCTTTAAGCTTGCCTTCTTCATTGACCACCAATGCCACAGGATCGTCGAAAGGATAGACGGCTTGGATATAGCCGCCAACGAAAGCCTGTTTAGCCTCAAGGGTGTTTTGAATCCGGGTCACTACCGCCTGTTTTCCAGGATAGTAAGCAACGACCGTGATTTCGGGTTTCTGTATCATTTACAACACATCCTAACAAAAAGAATTAGCGTTGTATGGCACCAGTCCATACAACGCTTACTTATAGGATATATATTTATGTTTATCACCTTTACGCATTTTCTAGTTCATCGTAGACAGCGTCAATAGCTTGTGAGTCTGTCCACCATTCACGCTCACGAAACTGGAGGCTGTACTTTACAATTTTCTTGTCCGTTAGTGAGCATAGCGTCTTATTCTTAACCTTTACTATGTAGAACGTGCCACAAACAATCTGCTTACCAACCCTTCGGTTGGGCTTCATGTTGTAGAAGATACCATCAGCAGCGTAGACAACGGCAATATCCTTTTCTAGCGCAAACATACTTGCACAGCAAAGAGTATCGCAGTCTTTGCTCACTGCGTAGTTGAGGTATAGACCATCACAGCATAGCTGAGTAATGCAAGGGTTTCTCTCCGGTTGTACCATCAAGGCGGTTACCATCTGCATCCCTCCTTAGACGTCCAAAGGGAATAGTTCCCTGTCAGGGTCATTGAGTAGTCGCTCTAGCTGTTGACGTTCGACGTAGATGCGGTTGCCTACACGCTTTGGTGTTAGGTAAAGGGCTACGAATTTGCGAGCTTTCCTTTTGCTTATTGGTAGGTAGTATTTAGTTAGCGCCTCAATAGAGACCCAAGCGGTTGTTTCCATTTGGTTATGTTCTTGATTCATTAGGTTCCTCCTTCTTTATTTCAACGTCTTCGCCAGAAAATAGCACCGGTCGTTGTACGCAATATTTACTTAACGTAGATTTGCAGATTAAGCGGCCTATTTTTATGGCTTCACTTCTGCTGGGAGCGGGCGAAACAGCATAGCTATTTTCATTAACTATGACGGTTACGTCTTTTCCGGTCATTATGGTCGTTATAGCCTTCGTGATCACATCAGCGTAGTCACGCAAGTCAACAGTCCTTCTTGCGTCGCCGGATGTGAGATAGTAGCGCCTCATGGTTAGTCACCACCTTTCGTATCGGTTTAGTTTTGGTAAGGAGCAAATGAGCCGCCTTGCGGCCATTTGCTCCTTAATTTTATGTTCACAAATTTGTTCATAAACTTTTAATAAATGAATATCTTTCTCGTTTTATGCACTTTTTATGTATATTTATAATCATCGACAGGACGGGTGCGCGGGCATGATAGGAAGGATGTAGTCGGCGAAAGGAAGACGGTTTTTTTGCCTTTCAAACGTAATTTTTGTATATTACCGGATTTTATGCAAAAACGACGCAAACCCGCATGGTTGACAGGATTTTAGATATGTGGTATACTAATGATGTTCCCAAAACCAAGCGCAAAAGCTTAACATTCAGGTATAGTTTTAAGGCTGAAAATAGTAAGACAACGTAAGGCGATAGGAACCGCCGAGCTGTTTATGATTATACAGCAGTATACAATGGAGAGGGCAACCCCACTATTGAGACTGATGGATGATTACGACGAGCTTAATACCTTGAAATTCAAATATTAGGAGGTTTTTCTTATGATGAGAAAACAGGTGTATATGGAAGATGGTTGGTATGGTTACTTGATTACTAGTGACTCAACTGAGCCTTACTTCGAGCGTATTGGACGAGTTCCAATACTGGAGGAAATCTCTGTCGGTCTGGAAAGTGAGCACATCACACTCAAGATTTCCGAAACCAAGTTCCGCCAAAAGAAGATAGCGCTACTCGATGGCACTAGCCTTTACAACACCCGTGGCCTCGAGGAGCTGACGGCTAAGGGCTTCGATGTCCGTAGTGGCCAGGGTAGATGTTTTGTAGAAGCTCTACGCATGCTCGTTGATGAGCAGGAAGAAGCTGACATAACACCAACAACTACCTTTGAGAATTTGGGATGGTATCCTCGTTTTAAGGCTACCGATACCGGTCAAGAGGTTGAGCTGCTTTTCCGTGCCTACAAACTCGAAGGCACTAACGAAGCATCTCGTTACGAAGGTATCTACGATGTGATGCCGAAGGGCGACTATGAGACGTGGCAAAAAATGGTAGTGACCGATGTTCTCCCGCACATCGGCTTGCAGATAGTTTTGTTAGCCGCTCTTTCATCTGTTGTTATTGGTCTCCTTGGTCTTTACAGAAACGTGCTCCGCCCGCTGTATCACACACACCTTCAAAGTGGTCGCGGAAAGACGACGTCAAGTATTTTAGCCCTGAGTACATTGGGCACAGGAGCTAGCTCGTCTACCCCTGGCGTTAATGCCGCTGGTCAGACAGTCTTCAAACAGCCCTTGATGGCCACTTGGGGTGCGACCGCCAATGCGATTGGAGCGAATCAGCGAGGCAACTTTGGAGCTGTTGTGGTTTTAAACGAGCTAGGAACTTGTTTGGAAAAGGACTTATCGCAGTGTTGTTATCACCTTAGTGAGGGAACTGAGAAAATGCGTATGACGTCCGATTTGAAGGTGCGCCGCAACGAGGGTTTTGCCTGTGTCTTTATCAGTAACGGTGAGGTCCCCCTCACCAGCAGATGCCGCAGCAAAACAGAAGGTTTAGCACTTCGCATCCTCGAAATGGATACTCCATTGACTGTCGATGCCGATCACGCAAACCGAATTGCTGACGTGTGTCGTGATAACTATGGTTTTGCGGCGCCTATGCTTGCTAAGCACATTATTGCCGAAGGTGGTTACAAGCCTTTGAGCAAGCGCTATGACGCTATGTGCAGAGAGCTACGTCAGCACTTCCCCAAAACGCCGAGCGTGGAGCGCTTTATACAGACCTTTGTCGCTCCTTGTCTCCTGACCATAGAGCTATCGAAAGAAGCGTTAGAGATACCTTTTGACGTTGATCGCGTTCTGCAGTTCTTCATCGATTACGAGGCTAAACACGGCCACAAACGTGCGACCAGTGAGTTGAGTTACGAACAACTGTTACAGGAATTTGCGATGAACCACGATCGCTTCATTCGCAGAAATTCCACCAAACCCGCTCGAAAGACTTTAGGCGGAAAATCCCGTCAAACCATTCCAAGCGGCAAACTGTGGGGCAGAATTACCGACCAAAAAGTCACTCTCGATGATGGTCGTGTGATCATCCGAGAATATGAAGTTTTCACCCCAATCGTCGAGGACATTTTAAAGAAAAAAGGTCATGATAGCGTTAAATCCTGCGAAGATGCCTGGATGGACATGGGCGTGCTGAGCTACGACGACGACTCGCATCGTACTCGAAAGCGTCAAATAATCAGTGGCTCCGAGCACAAAGACAGAATGTATGTCTTTTGGGAGTTCGAGGAGCCCGATGATGACGATGTCACCCTTGCCCCCCTCTCCATACCGGAGGGGGGTCAAGAGCCCAAAACCACAGAAAGTCGCATTGCGTTCTTCCTACAGGACGACGATGATGACTTCGACGATTTTTCTTATCTCGAGGAGGATGAGTGCGATGTGGCCTAAAGTATTCACTCCGCAGGATATTGCAGAGATGCAAGGTACCAGCTACAACAAAGCGCTAGGCGATTTACAGCAGTCAGGTTTGGCGTGGAAGATTGGCCGCCGCTGGTTTCTATATGATAGCTATTACGAGGATTTCGTAGCATGGCAGCAAAGTGCTAAGCGCTCTCGTGTAAGCTAAAGCGTTGCGTGATGCAGAAAGGAGGTGATTAAGAGGTGATTAAAATGACTCATCCATACCTAGTATCACCCAAGGGCGTCGCTGACGTCCTTGGGCTGGATTACCGAGAAGTGTTGAAGCGCTTCAAGGCGTCCGGTTTTGCCATCCAAATTGGCCGCAACTGGTACTTGCCATGGGAGCGTATTGACGAGTATTTGGAGTGGGAGTATGCACTCTCGCGCCCTCCCACTCCAACCGTATAAGTCCGTTTTTCATATATATATTATTACCTAAACCATTAACATTAAGGAGGTAACGCTAATGCCTGATTTTTTAACCCCACAGGAAATAGCCGACGCCCTTAAAATCAGCTATGATTCAGCTCTAGCATGGATCAAGCAATCAGGCGTCGACTATCTAAAAATTGGCCATCAGTACCGCGTGCTGTCAAGCAAGTTTCTTGCGTTTGTACAGCGTAAAGGCGTCGTCATCGTTGGCCTGTAATGTCCGCACATCCACCGTTTAAGCTGTAAGGAGGCAACTATTATGGCCATAGGATCCATAAGAAAAAGAACCGATAGCAAGGGTAATGTGACCTACCAAATTACCCTAGAACTTGACCGCGACCCCATTACCGGGGTTCGTCACCGCCGCTACCACACTGTGCATGGCTCCAAGAGGGAGGCGCAGGAGATGCTAAAGAAGCTACTGCTGAACCCCGACGAGAATCTAAATGCTGTTCAATCGTCCATTCGTTTGAGGGACTGGATGAGAACGTGGCTGGACGAATACCTTCCTCACATTGCGCAGACTACGCGCGATGGTTATGAGGAGAAAATTCGCAACCATATAAGCCCAGCGCTTGGTGGCACCCCTATCAACCAGCTAGATACTACGCAGATACAGCGTTTTATCAACTCTCGTATCGATCGTGGCATGGCTCCAAAGAGCATACGTGCGCTGTACAATAACCTTAATGCATCACTGAACAAAGCCGTTCAGCTGAAGATTTTGGCCCATAATCCGTGCACGGGAGTGGTGCTCCCCAAATTGAAACGCTACCAATCAGAGGTCTATGATGCCGAACAAATCCAGCATCTGTTGGAGATAGCTAAACAGGATAGCATCAGCGCTTATGCGATCTGTATCCTCGGTGCATTGTTGGGACTCCGTAGAGGAGAGATGACCGCCCTTCGTTGGGAGCAGGTAGACTTTGTTAACAAGAAGGTCACCATCTGTGAGAATCGTGTGCAGTCTAGCAAAGGCGTGATCGAGAAGGCTCCCAAGAGCGAATCGGGCATTCGTACGATCACCATTGGCAAGCAAGCACTAGATGCCCTGCGTTACATCAAAGACTTCTATGACGATGCTTGCCGCAACAACCCTTGGTTTCATGGCGCAGGTTATGTCCTATTCAAAGAGGATGGACAACCTTACCGCCCTGATTGCATCACCCAGCTATGGGGTCGATTCATCCAAAGAACCGACCTGCCCTACATTCGTCTACATGATTTACGTCACACTAATGCGACCTTGTTAATTGCTAACGACGTTTCCGCTCGAGTGGTGCAACACCGCTTAGGCCATGCCGATGTTAGCACCACGTTACAAAGATATGTTCACGTACAACCGGCGATGGATGAAGCCGCCGCCGACAAAATTGACTCCGCCATTTTTGATTGACATCTTCGGCTATATAGCCACCCATATTTATGACCACATTTACTATTACTCGGCATAAAATTTGACTAAGAAGATTACAGGTGTTGTTACAGACAACACCTTTTATTTTTGCCCAAAAATAGGGAGAGTAAGGTTAGTGGCGGGGACTTCCCCTTGCACGTGGGGGAAGCGAAAGGAGTCAAACATTAAGGGTAGAGTCGGCATCTTATACCTATATGAGCAAATCCCCCGATCCCCCACGTAGAAGGCACAGAAACAAGAAAAGAGCCTCTTTGCCCGGATGGGACAAAGAGACTCTTTTTTTGGCACTTCTGGTACAAAATGGACTTCGCTACAGTACATGCCGTAATCATTATTCTTTTATTTTGTTTAGCACTTCCTCTACTCTCTCTTTTCGCGCTGGATAGTGATCCAATTGCAGCTTGGCCAATAACCACATTTGATAAATATCGTCATAACATGCCTCAAGTTCATTGGGAGCCAGCCCGCTTATATAGGCATTGCTATCATTGTTATGTCTAACGAATTTCTGTAGCATTTGAAACAGACTGTTTGCAAAAGCTTTGTTAAGACTATTTAACGACGAGCGTTGTGGTTCAATATCATCAGCCAATACCTTAAGAATCGCTTTTTTCTTAGATAGGTTCCCTTTCAAGCTATGATGATGATATTCCAAAACATTTATCGCTGTTTCTTTGGGAACTATCTCGGCAACCGCAACAACTTCCGCTTTTTGAGGGACAAAAATAATAAAACTTTCTAGTTTTACAGGCATATGATACAAATCGGCCATACAAGATTTAATCAACCCTAACAGACTGTCAAGGAAATCCTGATCGCAACTATGTAATGCCTGCCATGCGTGTTTGTGTGTAGCAAAGCAAAGGTTCCATACATATTCACAAAACGAAACCAATTCATCCGCTGTAATTTCACTAGGTCTTCTAGGAAAATCAAAACCATAAGTTTCATCGAAATCAGAAAGCGATACGGTCCTGCCTTTAATGGAACAAGGCAACAATCGAAAGTTTTCATCTATTGTCTCTGCCGCTGGGACACACTCATCATTCCCATCGTAAAATAAACCATATATTCGATTATACTCTACTAATGGGTTATACGGGGTCTCCGTTATTATTTCGTAAAAATTACGTCTGGCCATTGTTATTCCTCTTTTCTGTGTTCGCTATTCTCTAGCACCATTAGATACTCGTCTAACCGCTCGTTGACATACTCTGCAATGAGGTCAATCATCTTACCGGCATCGCCGTCACGATAGTAAGCATCAAAAGCATCGTAGTAGCGCTTGCGAGCGGTAAATTTCACATTAATAGGCGGGTAGTCGTTGCGAATCAGCTCCAAATTTAGCAGCAGACGACCGGTGCGGCCATTACCATCAATGAAGGGATGGATGCCCTCGAACTCCAAATGGAAGCGCGCCACACGCTCCACCACCGGCATGGTTGCCTTGCGCCACTCATCTGTGGCAAGCAACTCCGTAATCTTAGGCTCAATCAAATAGGGCTGGACAGGCTCGGTATAGGCACCCATGATACGTACAGGGATACGACGGAAGGTGCCTCTGTCCTCGGGGCGATTCATCAGCACCAACGAATGGATATTCTTGATTACACTTTCGGTAATGGGCATCTGATCCTGAGCAACGTCTTGCACGTACAGGAATGCATCACGATGACCCACAGCCTCCAAATGGTCCTTCATCGGCTTCTGATCAATCGTAATACCCTCTAGGACCATGGCGGTTTCTTTTAAGGTTAGCGTATTCCCCTCGATGGCATTGGAGTTGTAGGTGAACTCCACCATGAACTCGTCTCGTAAGCGCTCGACCTCACCCTGGGTCAAAGGGCGCAGAGTCTCCAAACGTGCTTTCTTGGCTTCCACGATGTCTAACAGACTGGCTTTCGCCCGGCGGCCGTCTTGGGGTTTCTCGGCATTCTCAGGAATCATATACAGGTTTCCTTTGCGGGTCACACCATCGATTTTTCCCTCGGCGCACAGAACGCGCACACGGCGATCGGAGATACCCCATTTTTTTGCCGCCTCAGATACTTTGATATAATTCATAAGAGTTTCCTCCTAATTGCCTTTCTTGGATTATTCCGATTATAGCATATATTCTACGAAAACGCAAGTGCATTATTCCGATTTTCTCAAAATTAGGAATAATGCAGCAACCTCCCGAAAGAGCACTTCCATCTCCCTTCTCTCGCCGTCTCGCACAAACCCCTAAATCACCGTTACAAATGTCGTTTTTTCGTATCTGGGTGGCGTATGGTCGGCGTGGGATTTTCGGAAATCCCGAAATCCCTTGATTTCACTGGGTTTATCGACCCCCACTATACGTGCTCATAACGCGGAGGTCAGTAGGGTGGGGGAATCCACTCGTGCGAAAAGGACACACCGATCGGTGTGTCCTTTTTACTTTAGCGGACGTAGGCGAGGGAGTTCGATGGTGGCGAGGTGTATGGCGGCAGTTGAGGAACTCCCCCATCGCGGGGGTTGTGCACTCTTTTCTGCGCGGATTTGGCTTTTTGCTTGCTTTTTCGCGGGGGATGTGGTACACTCATCGTATCTACTGAGATATGAGGAGGGGGAATAGACAATGGCAGAGAAAGAAGTCTTTTCCGTCTATACCGGCGACGAGCCGTATCTGTTCGTCAGCTACGCACACCGCGACAGCGAGGCGGTATTGCCGCTGATTCGCGCGATGCAGGCGGCGGGCTATCGCATTTGGTTTGATCAGGGCATCGAGGTGGGCACCGAGTGGTCCAACAACATCGCCGCCCGCCTGCGCGGCTGCGGCGCCTTCCTGTTCTTCGCGTCGCAGAACAGCGTGAAGTCGGAGAACTGCCTGGACGAGGTGGCCTACGCCAAGACCCATCGCAAGCCGGCCCTGCTGGCCTTCTTGGAGGAGGACGTGGTGCTGCCCGAGGGCACCGAGATGCAGACTGCCCGCTTCCAGCGGGTGTACGTGAACCGCCAGGAGAGCATCGAGGCGTTCGTGCAGACCCTCACCACCGCCTCTGTGCTGGAACCCTGCCGCGAGGTGAAGGTGGAGGAGCCTGCGCCCGTGGAGGAGCCTACTCCTGTCGTGGAGGAGGTCGTACCCGTGGCCGTGGAGGCTGCGCCCGTGGCGGCGGAGACCCCCGCCCCCAAGAAAAAGAAGAAAAAATGGTGGATCATCCTCATCATTGCGTTTGCGGTGTTTACCACCTGCTGCTCGACGCCCTTGGCGGTGATGATACCGCTGATGATGGAGGATTCCTCGTCCTCTTCGTCCAACTACCCCAACTACACCACCACCACCACGACCTCCCGCACCAACGCCCAGCTGAGCGATGCGGTGCAGCAGCGTGTGCCCACCGATGAGGAACTGGTGTCGGCGCTGCTGGAGGAGGGCTACGCTCTGGAGAACGATGCCGAGAGCGACGTTATTACCGGCGATGAAGTGGCCTCTGGCGTGGTGTACAAGCATCTTTACGCCGGCTATCGTATGCGCAACCTGGGGGAGGAGACCTTCAGCGAGGTTGCGGTGCTGTGCTACTACGAGTTCGACACGATGGCGAATGCCGAGAATATGTACGAAATCACTCTGGATGAGTTGGGCGACGTGGTGAACCGTCAGGAGAGTTTCGGCTACAACAGCGCCCGAACCTGGTTCACGGACACCGATCCCGACTCCACGGACTACGGCTCCACCATGCTGCTTAGCTATAACGGCAAATACCTGGTCTTCCTGGTGGTGGACTGGACCGATTACGCCGACGCCTACAATCTCTATGACGACGCCGCCTATCTGACGGTGACCGAGATGGGCTTCTGATCCCCTTTGCACATAATACACGAAACACCGCGGATTTTCCGCGGTGTTTCTTTCTGTTTTGTGGATTGATTCCGGCGTTTCTTTCTGTTATACTGTATTAGTATGCGCAACTGCGCGCCCACTAATCAAAAGGAGGCAATCACACTATGATTACCGTTTCCGATTTAGGTATTAATTTTAGCGGTCAGGACCTGTTTAAGCACGTGGACCTGAAGTTCGTGCCCGGCAACTGCTACGGCGTTATCGGCGCCAACGGCGCGGGCAAGTCCACCTTCCTGCGCATCCTGTCCGGCGACCTGGAGCCCACTTCCGGCGAGGTCATCATCGACAAGCGCACCCGTATGTCGGTGCTCAAGCAGGATCACTTCGCCTACGACGATCAGACCGTGCTGGACACCATCATCCAGGGCAATCCTCGCCTGTTTGAGATTATGCAGCAGAAGGACGCCCTGTACGCCAAAGAGGATTTCACCGATGAGGACGGCGAGCTGGCCGCCCAGCTGGAGGGTGAGTTCGCCGAGCTGAACGGCTGGGAGGCCGAGACCGAGGCCGGTCAGATCCTCTCCGGTCTGGGTCTGGGCGACGGCATGCTGTACGATATCATGGGCACCCTGGGCGACAAGCAGAAGGTGAAGATCCTGCTGGCTCGCGCCCTGTTCGGTCACCCCGACATCATCCTGCTGGACGAGCCTACCAACCACCTGGACATCGACTCCATCCGTTGGCTGGAGGACTTCCTGATGGACTACGACGGCACCGTCATCGTGGTGTCCCACGACCGTCACTTCCTGAATAACGTCTGTACCCACATCGTGGACGTGGACTACAACAAGATCAAGATTTACGTGGGTAACTACGACTTCTGGTACGAGTCCAGCCAGCTGATTCAGAAGATTATGCGCGAGCAGAACAAGAAGAACGAGGAAAAGATCAAGGAACTCCAGTCCTTCATCCAGCGCTTCTCTGCCAACAAGTCCAAGTCCCGTCAGGCCACCTCCCGCCGTAAGCTGCTGGATAAGCTGACGGTGGAGGAGATGCCTGCTTCCTCCCGTCGCTATCCCTTCGTGGGCTTCCAGATGGACCGCGAGGCCGGCAAGGAGATTTTGGCCGTGGAGGGCATCTCCAAGACGGTCGACGGCGTGAAGGTGCTGGACAACGTCTCCTTCCGCATCAACAAGGGCGACAAGGTCGCCTTTGTGGGTCAGGACGAGATTGCCACCACCACCCTGTTCAAGATTCTGGCTGAGGAGATTCAGCCCGACGAGGGTACCTTCAAGTGGGGCGGCACCACCAGCCTGTCCTACTTCCCCAAGGATAACTCCGAGTTCTTCGATGGCGTGGATCTGCCCCTGATTCAGTGGCTGAACCAGTATTCCAAGGACAACACCGAGACCTATCTGCGTGGCTTCCTGGGCAAGATGCTGTTCTCCGGCGACGACGTGCTCAAGCCCGTTAAGGTGCTGTCCGGTGGCGAGAAGGTGCGCTGTATGCTGTCCCGTATGATGATGTACGGCTCCAACGTGCTGATGCTGGATCAGCCCACCAACCACCTGGATCTGGAGTCCATCACCGCTGTCAACGACGGTCTGACCCATTTTGGTGGCAACGTGCTGTTCTCCTCCTATGACCACCAGTTCATCCAGACGGTGGCCGACCGCATTATGGAGATCAAGGATGGCAAGCTCATCGACAAGATGATGTCCTACGACGATTATCTGGAGTGGAAATCCGCCAATAAGATGTAATGAAAAGACGCTGGCCGTAAGGTCAGCGTCTTTTATTTTACCACTTGTACAATCCTTTCCTCTATGTTATAATGGGGCCAATCTACCGCGAAGGAGAAGACATATGAGTAATAAAAAAGAGCCGGAGCAGCAAACCCATTATCTGCCCATCTATATGAGCATCGGTCTCTCCGTTGGTCTGGGCATCGGCGCGGCGATGGATGCCATTCCCGTGGGTATGTGCATCGGTTTGGCCATCGGAGTGTTTGTTGGTGCGCTGATGGACCGTCAGAATAATAAAAAAGACGACGAGCAATAAAAAAGTAAAAACCGCTACCCGTCAGGGTAGCGGTTTTTTTATTTTGGGTTATTCCACCACGGCCACGTTTTCGTCGCCCAGCAGGCGTTTTAGCTCCTGAATCAGCCACTGGGTGGGGGTCACCCACCACTCTTTCGGCGCTTTTACCAGCTTGCCGCTGTCGGAGAAGCGGATATATACGGGGGTATTGCCAAGGCTTGATTTTATCGCATTGTAAGCGCTTTCAAGCTCTGCGCATTTCTCGCCGGGCAGGCGCAGGTACAACCCGGCGCGGGGGTTGTGGCTCTTCTCCGCCTGAGGCATGGCCGGGGGGGTGTCGGGGATGGGTTCCACCCGCTGACAAATCAGCTTAGGTGCCTCCTCTTCCTGCACGTCCAGGCGACCGGTGACCAGCACCGCGTTGCCCGCCTGCAACAGATCTTCGTACTGGGCCAGCGTCTTGGGGAACACCACCGTCTCGATGGCACCGTAGAGATCCTCCACGCGGATATACGCCATTTTGGCACCGGTCTTGGTGGGTTGCACGCGCACGGTACCCACCATACACAGGGTGCGGATGGTGGCGCCGTCCTGATAGGTGTCGGCGCCCTCCTCGATGGCGGCGAGGACGCGGTCCAGTCGCACGCAGCGCAGGGGCTTGTAATACTCCTTATACGGCGTCAGGGGATGACCCGTCAGGTACAGGCCGGTGGCGTCCTTCTCCATCTGCAACAGTTGGGCGTAGGACACCTCCTCCACGTCGGGGACGGTGACGGGGGCGTCGCCGGCGGCCTCCGCCGCGTCAAAGAAGCCCACCTGGCCGTCCATGGCGTAGCGGCTCTGATTATCCAGCTGATCCATCACGATGGGGGCCATCTGTAGCATCTGGCGGCGGTTGAGACCCATACCGTCCATGGCGCCGCAGTGGATGAGGCTGTCCAGACCCAGGCGGTTGAATTCGCGGTGGGCGGAGAGTCGCTTGCAGCACTGATAGAATCCCGTGTAGGGGCCGTTCTTCTCCCGCTCCGCCACCAGCACGTCCACGAATCCGCGGCCGATGTTCTTCACCGCCAGCAGACCGAAGCGGATGTGGTCCCCCACCACGATGAAGTCGGCGTGGGACTCGTTGATGGAGGGGGGCAGCACGGGGATACCCATCCGCTCGCACTCGCGGATGTAGGTGACCACCTTATCGCTGCCCAAGACGCTGGTCAGCAGGGCGGCCATATACTCGCGGGGGTACAGGCATTTGAGATAGGCGGTCTGATACGCCACCAGCGCGTAGGCGGCGGCGTGGGATTTGTTAAAGGCGTAGGAGGCGAAGGAGGCCATCTCGTCAAAGATCTTGTTGGCCACCGCCGCAGGTACACCGCGGCGCACACAACCGTCCACCTTGACCTGACCGTCCTCCACGAGGCCGTTTACGAAAATATCCCGCTCCTTCTCCATTACGTCGTGCTTTTTCTTAGCCATGGCGCGTCTCACCACGTCGGCGCGGCCGAAGGAGTAGCCCGCCAGCGCCTGCAACACCTGCATCACCTGCTCCTGGTACACGATGCACCCGTAGGTGACCTTGAGGATAGGCTCCAGCAGGGGATGGGCGTACTTCACCCGCTCGGGGTGGCGGCTGTTGTCGATGTAGCGGGGGATGGAGTCCATGGGGCCGGGGCGGTAGAGGGAAATCACCGCGATCAGGTCCTCGAATCGGGTGGGGCGCAACTGCATCAGCACTCGCTTGAGGCCGCCAGATTCCATCTGGAATACGCCGTCGGATTTACCCTCCGACAGCATCTTGTACACCCGCTTGTCGTCCAGCGGAATGTCCGCCACGGCGAAGGAGGGGGTGTGTTTCTGAATCATTTTCTCTGCGTCGGCGATGACTGTCAGGTTGCGCAGGCCGAGGAAATCCATCTTGAGGACGCCCAGTTCCTCCAGATTGTTCATAGGGTACTGGGTGGCCACCGCCTCGTGATTCATACACAGCGGCACGTACTCGCACACGGGCTTGGGCGCGATCACCACGCCCGCCGCGTGGGTGGAGGCGTTACGTGGGGATCCCTCCACCTTCATCGCCATCTCCAGCAGGGCGGCCACCTGAGGATCGCCGTCCCGCAGGTCGCGGAGCTTCTCGCTCTCCTTCAGCGCCCGCTCCAGCGTCATATTCATCCCGCGGGGGATGAGCTTGGACACCTTATCGCCCACGGCATAGGGCAGACCCATAGCGCGGGCCACGTCGCGGACGGCGGCCTTGGCCGCCATGGTGCCGAAGGTGATGATCTGCGCCACCCGGTCGGCGCCGTATTTGCGGATGACGTAGTCGATGACCTGCTGCCGCTTTTCGGTGCAGAAGTCCACGTCAAAGTCGGGCATACTGTCGCGCTCGGGGTTGAGGAAACGCTCAAACAGCAGGTCGTACTGCAAGGGGTCGATGAGGGTGATGCCCATACAGTAGGCGCACAGACTGCCGGCGCCGGAGCCACGGCCGGGGCCCACGGGGATGTCGTGGGTGCGGGCGTAGTTCACATAGTCCGCCACGATGAGGTAGTAGTCGGCGTAGCCCATACGGCGGATGACCGACAATTCGTACTCCAGGCGGTCGACGACCTCTTGGGCAGGGTTGGCGCCGTATAGGCGATGCATACCGGCGCGGCAGAGCTGCTCCAAATAGGCGTTGCTATCCCCACCGGGGGAGTCAAAGGCGGGGAGTTTAATCTTACCAAACTCAATGTCCACCTGGCATCTCTCTGCGATTTTCGCGGTGTTCTCGATGGCGTCGGCGGGGAAGAGGGGCGCCATTTGGTCGGCGGATTTGAGATAGAATTCTTCGGTTTCAAAGTTCAAGGGAGAGGGCTGCTGCAGGGTGGTGGCGGTCTGGATGCAGCACAGCACCCGCTGCATCTCGGCGTCCTCCTTACTGATGTAGTGCACGTCGTTGGTGGCCACCAGCGGGATGCCGAATTCCCGACCCATACGGGTCAGCACGCCGTTGAGCTCCTTCTGCTCCCGCAGGCCGTGATCCTGCAGCTCCAGATAGAAGTGGTCGGGGCCGAACACCGCGGCGTACCACTGCACCAGCCGTCGGGCGGTGGCAAAGTCGGAGCGGGCGATGGCGTGGGGAATCTCACCCGCCAGGCAGGCGGAGAGGGCGATGAGACCCTCGTGGTACCGCTCCAGCAGGGTGTGGTCCACACGGGGCTTGATGTAGAATCCCTCGGTCCAGGAGGCGGACACCAGCTTCAGCAGGTTTTGATAGCCCACCTCGTTCTCGCACAGCAGCACCAGGTGATGGTACTCGCTGTCGGGGCCGTGGACCTTGTCCGCCATGGTGCGGGCGGCTACGTACACCTCGCAGCCGATGATGGGCTTGACGCCCTGCTTCTTACATTCTTTATAGAAATCGATGACGCCGTACATCGACCCGTGGTCGGTGATGGCGATGGCGGGTTGACCCAGCTCCTTGGCGCGGGCCACCAGCGCCGGGATACGGCAGGCGCCGTCCAGCAGAGAGTATTCGGTATGTACGTGAAGGTGAACAAAACCAGCCATTTCCGGCGCCTCCTTTCATTGATTGCTTACTCTTCCAAACTTTGGGCGAATTTGATGATGCGTTGCAGGCGGTGGTTGACCCCGCTGCGGGAGAGGGGGGGATCCATCAGCTCGCCCAGGTCCCGCAGGGACAGTTCGGGGTTGTCCCACCGCAGTTGGGCGATGGCCTGTAAGTCCTCCGGCAGGGCGGAGAGACCGCAGGTCTCCTGAATCTTACGCACCGCGTCCAGTTGATTGCCCGCCGCCTGCACCGTCTTGTCGATGTTGGCAGACTCGCAGTTGATGCGGCGGTTGGTGTCGTTGCGGATGCTCTTGACCATCTTGACGCCCATCATCTGCAGTGCCGCCATGGTGGCGCCCAGATAGGTCAGGCAGTCCTCGATGGCCTCGCTGCCCTTGATATAGACGATGTAATTTCCGCCGCGGGTGGTGGTCTTGGCGGGGAAATCCACCTCCCGCAGTAGGGTCAGCAGGTCGCGGGCGAGGTTGTAGTGGGGGATGGCAAATTCCAGGTGATAATCCTTCTCAGGGTCGGTGACCGCACCGCAGACCAGGAAGGCGCCCCGCAGATAGGCGCGGGCGCAGGCGTCGCAGTCCAGGTTGGCGCGGTTGAGCCGCAGGGATACCTCGCCGCCGCTGTGACCGAAGTGCTCCAGCACCGCCATGCGGTGGGCGGGGTCGGCGATGACGCTCTGATGCAGAGCGGTGCGGCGACGCAGGACGTCGCGGGTGGGGCGGGGCACCGAGCAGATGCGGCTGACCAGGCGGTCGTACACGTCCGCAATCTCCTCCGACTCGGTCTGCAACGAGATCTCGGCGGCGGAGAAGGCGTGGCCGCACTGCAACATACCGTAGGCCTGGGCGCGACGGCAGCACAGCTTGTCCGGCATCTCGGCGGCAATTTCTTTTTTAGCATCGGATGAAAAAGACACGGCTGTGCCTCCTTATTTAGTAGTTACAATCGATTATTCCCGACCCATATCGCGGTGGTACACCAGCAGATGGCGGTCGGTAAAGGATTTGGCCAATTCGTTGACCATAGTCACCGAGCGGTGCTTACCGCCGGTGCAGCCGATGGCGATGACCAACTGGCTGCGTCCCTCCTTCTGATACAGGGGGAGTAGATGGTCTAGCAGAGCCTGCAAACGAGACAGGAAAATGGGGGCGTCGGGGTTGTTCATCACGTAGTCCTGCACCGGCTTGTCCATACCGGTCAGGGGGCGCAACTCCTCCACGTAGTAGGGGTTGGGCAGGCAACGTACGTCCAGCATAATGTCCGCCTCGGCGGGATAGCCGTACTTGAAGCCGAAGGACATAATCTGCACCGTCATCTCGGTGTCCGGTTCGTCGCGGAAGAAGTCGGAGATGCGGCTCTTGAGCTGGGCGGAGTTGAGGTAGGTGGTGTCGATGCGGTAGTCCGCCATCTCGAAGAGGGGGGCCAGCAGCTGACGCTCCTGAGCCAGTGCCTCCTCCACCGTGCACTCGGGGCCCGCCAGGGGATGGGTGCGGCGGCTTTCCTTAAAGCGGCGGCGCAGCACCTCGGTATTGCAATCCAGGAACAGCACCTGACAGGTGTCCACCGCCTCGGCGAGGACCGGCAGCACCGCCTGCAACTCCTCAAACAGGGTGCCGGCGCGCACGTCGGTGACCAGCGCGATGCGGGAGAGGGGCTGGGCGCTCTGGTGGCACAGCTGCAGGAAGGGGGGCATCAGCGCGGGGGGCATATTATCCACGCAGTAGTAGCCGATGTCCTCCAGCGCCTTGCTGGCCAGGGATTTGCCTGCGCCGGACATACCGGTGACGATGATCAGTTCCATAGTGCGTTGTTCCTTTCTGTTTCGTTACGATTGGGGTCAAAATTCGCCCACAAAGCGGACCTCGGGCTCCAGATGGACGCCGAATTCGGCGAACACCTTGTCGTGCACCTGATCGCGCAGAGCCACCAGGTCGGCGGGGGTGGCACCACCGCGGTTGATGACGAAGCCTGCGTGCTTTTCGCTGACCTGGGCGCCACCCACGGTGAAGCCCTTGAGGCCGGCGTCCTGCACCAGCTTGCCGGCGAAATAGCCGGCGGGGCGCTTAAAGAAACTGCCCGCGCTGGGGTATTCCAGCGGCTGCTTGTCGTGGCGGCGGGCCATCAGGTCCTTCATCTTGGCCCAGATGGCGTCGTAGTCCCCCGCCTGCAGGCGCAGGGTGACACCGGTGACGATGTAGCCCATCTCCATCAGGGCGGTGTGGCGATAGGTCATACCCAACTCATCAGCCGAGAGGGTGCAGAGGGTGCCGTCGGCGGTGACGCAGTCGGCAGAGAGGGTGACCTGCACCATCTCGCCGTCGTAGGCGCCGGCGTTCATATACACCGCGCCGCCCACCGCACCGGGGATGCCGTAGGCAAATTCCAGACCGGTCAGGCTGTGGTCGCGGGCAAAGAGGCACAGCCGCTGCAGGGACATACCCGCAGGGGCGTAGATGGTGACGTCGTCCACCAGGGTGGGTTGGGCATGGCGGTCCAGCCGCAATACGGCACCGCGGAATCCCTTGTCGCCCACCACCAAATTGGAGCCGTTGCCGATGAAGAGATAGGGAATCTCCTCGTCGCGGCATAGCTTCACCACCGCGGACACCGCGTCGGCGTTCGGCAGGTCGATGAGCAGGTCGGCGGGTCCGCCCACCTTAAAGGTGGTGGCGGCGGACATAGGCGCCTGCAGGGTGACACTACAACCCATGGCGGTTGCGGTATCGATGAGGTGTTGATAATTCATTTTGTCAACTCCTGTGTTCAGTCGTTAATAGTGCTCCCAGTGAGAGGCGTCGGGCACGCCGTTCTCCTCTGCCATACCCAGCTTGTGCAGCAGTTCTTGCGCGGCGTTGTAGCCCATCTTCTTCTGGCGGTTGTTCATAGCCGCGCTCTCGATGATCACCGCCAGGTTACGGCCGGGGGTGACGGGGATGGTGATGCTGGGCACCTCGATGCCCAGGATGTTCACGGTCTCGCCGTCCAGACCCAGGCGGTCGTAGTTCTTGCCCTGCTCCCAGGGTTCCATCTGGATGACCATATTGATCTTCTCGGTGTTCTTGACCGCACCGATGCCGTACATACGGCGGACGTTGACGATGCCGATGCCGCGCAGCTCGATGAAATGGCGGATGTTATCGGGGGAGGATCCCACCAGCGTCTTGGTGGACACGCGGCGAATCTCCACCGCGTCGTCGGCGATGAGACGGTGGCCGCGCTTGATCAGCTCGATGGCGGTCTCGCTCTTACCGATGCCGCTGTCGCCCAGCAGCAGAACGCCCTCGCCGTACACCTCTACCAGCACGCCGTGACGGGTGATGCGGGGGGCCAGCTGCACGTTCAGATAGGCGATCAGCGCCGCCATCAGGGTGGAGGTAGATTCCTTGCTATGCAACAGGGGCACGCCGTGCTCCTGGCAGGCCTCCAGCAGTTCCGGCAGGATGGGCAGGTCGCGGCACAGGATGACGGCGGGCGGATTGGTGCTCACCAGGTCGTTCAGGTGGCTGTTGCGCAGGTCCTGAGGCAGATTCTCCAGGAAGGAGTGCTCGTTCTTGCCCATTACCTGGATGCGGTCGCTGTCGAAATAGTCCAGATAGCCGCTGAGCGCCAAGCCGGGACGGTTGACGTCCGACGCGGTGACCATACGCTCCTCAGGGGCGCAGGGGGTGTACACGACCTCCAGAGAATTCTCCTTGATAACGGCGGAAAGGGGCACGGAATAGGTTTGCTTTGCCATAATAATCCCTCCTGAACGGTGAAAATTGGGTATATCATCCCATATTTACTTCATCATAACACATTATAACAAGAAAAGGAAGAGGAAATGTGAAAAAATAAAAAGAGCAGGCTCGCACCTGCTCTTTTTTCGTTATGTATAGCTGTATTCCACCTTGATGACGGCGTACAATCTGCCGTCGTGGGCGTGGACGGCGTCCTGCAAGCGGGCGGCCGCTCCCTGGGGGTCGGGGTGACGGTGGGGCACCACCAAATCAAACAACAGATTGGTGTGGGTGTCGCCGGTCACCACGCGGAAGTCGTGGAGGGTCAGGCTCTCGTCCACCTGATTCATCAGTTGGATGGCCAGTGCCTTGAGCCGCAGGGTTTCGGGGTTGTCGGTGTCAATGGGGTCCATATGGATGCAGGCCAGCACGTTAAACTTCGCCTGCAACTCCATCTCGATGTTGTCGATGACGTCGTGGCTCTTGCTGATGGGCTGATCCACCGGCACCTCGGCGTGGAGGGACACCATCATACGGCCGGGGCCGTAATCGTGGACGATCAGGTCGTGGATGCCGGTGACACCCTCGTAGGCCAGGACGGTCTGCTGGATGCCCTGCACCAGCTCGGGGTCGGGGGCCTGGCCCAGCAGGGGGGAGACGGTATCCTTAATCACCGTAAAGCCGGACCAGATGACGAACATCGCCACCGCCATACCCACGTAGCCGTCGATGGAGACGGGTAGCCACAGACCCAGCACCGAGGACACCAGCACCACGCCGGTGCAGATGACGTCGTTGCGGCTGTCGAGGCCGGCGGCGCAGAGGGCGTCGGAGCGAATCTTCTTGCCCATACGGCGGTTGAAGAAGGCCATCCACAGTTTCACGCCGATGGACAACGCCAGGATGATGGTGGAGATGAGGCTGAAACTGGGGGCGGCGGGGTGAAGCATCTTATCCACCGCAGAGGTGGCCAGCTCTACGCCGGCGATGATGATCAGCACCGCCACGCCCATGGCGGACAGGTATTCCATACGGCCGTGGCCGAAGGGATGGTCCTTGTCAGGGGGCGCGCTGGCCAGCTTGAATCCGATCAGGGTGACGATGGAGGAGCCGGCGTCGGACAGGTTGTTGAAGGCGTCGGCGATCATCGCCAGGCTGCCGGCCAGGATACCCGCCAGCAGTTTGAGCCCGCACAATAGCAGGTTGCAGACGATGCCCACAATACCCGCCAGGCGGCCGTGAGCCAGACGCACCTTGGGGTCGTCGATGTTGGCGCTGTCCTTAATGAACCAGCGGCAGAGAGCGTCGCTGAACATAGGAATCACACCTTTCTGTTGTAAATCGCGTGGAGGAAGTTGGGGACGCCCTCGTCGGTGTTGGCGTCGATGATGCGGTCTGCCGCCGCCTTAGCCTCGGGGGAGCCGTTGGCCACGCACAGCGCCAGATCCGCCTCGCGGAAGAGGGGGATGTCGTTGCGGTTATCGCCGAACACCACCAGGCGATCGGCGCCCACGCGCTGACACAGACGGCGCACGGCGCTGCCCTTGTCCGCGTCCTCGCGGCAGATCTCCACAAACCAGTTGTCCTCGGCGTAGGTGTCGGCATACATCACCACACGGATGCCGGGGATGTTCTGCAGGCGGGCGGCCAGCTCGGACTGCACCGCGTGGGGGCCCTGGCAGCTGAAGAAGATGGCGGGGGTGCTGCGCAGGTAGGAAACGCGGTGATAGAAATGGTCAAAGGTGCGACCGTTGGGGTCGGTGCGGTGGATGAACTTCTCCTCTTCGGGGGTCAGGTCGGTGTAGTAGATGTGCACCTCGTTGCCCCGACGGCGGTACAACTGGGGGTGACGCCCCAGGTCCGCAAACACCTGCAACACCGCACCCACGGTGGCGGCGGACAGGTCGCAACTGTGGAGGATACGGCGGCGGTAGAGGTCGTACATCAGCACGCCGCCCAGCATCAGGATGGGCACCTGGAAGCGGATGCGTCCCAGCTGGATGCACTGCACGCCGATGGTGCCGCGGGCGGTGGCGGCGGAGATCATCATACCGCGGCTGATGAGGCGGTTGATGGTCTCTACCGTGTGGTCGGAGAGGGTCTGGTCGTTCTGCAACAGGGTGCCGTCCAGGTCGGTGACGTACAGGGTGCGGCGACCGCGCTCGATGGCGCGGAAGACAAACTGGAAGTAGGCCACGCCGTAGTGGTGGAAGGAGCGGTCGCCCAGCATCGCCACCAACTCTTCGGGGGTGACCCACTTGACCTGCGCCACCTCCTCCTGCTGCAAGCGCAGAGAGGACGCGTCGATGTCGCGGTAAAGAATCCAGAAATCGGTGAAGGAGTTGCGGCGGCGCATACGACCACCGTACACCAGCTCACCGGGGGTGGTGCGGATGCTCAGCTCCTCAAACAGTTCGCGGCGGGCGGCAGATTCACTGTCCTCGCCGGCCTGGGCGCTGCCGCTGTTGGCGGCCCATACGCCGGGCATCAGGCGCAAATCGGGGTTGCGCTGCTGAATCAGCAGGCGACCCTTGGAGTCCACGATCCAGATGTGCTCCACCAGATGATACATACCTGCCAGCAACGGCTCACCCCGCACAATGGTGCGGCCGGTGGGGTTGCCCTCGGCGTCCAGCAGATCCCATTTTTCCATCGTGACCCCTCCTTTCTTCGTGGGAAAAACACAGTTTCCCATAGTCATAACATTTCTATTCTACACATTTTTTACGGGGTTGTCCAGTAGTTCGGCGAAAAAAGGTAAAAAAAGGGGCCTCGGCGGATTGCCGAGGCCCCTGCAGGGTCGTGATGAAATTAGTCGAAGTTCAGGGTGTTGTACACCTTGCTGCCGTCCTCATTGATGACAGCCAGCACGCAACCGGTGTAGTAGTTCTTGCTGTTCCAGTTGCAGGGAGCGATCTCCATGGTGATCTCCTGACCGGCGTATGCCTGCAGCCACTTGTACTGGGCGGCGGAGGAGCAATACAGGTTGACGGAGGTGCCGTCGTCGGTCAGCTTGATGTTGGTGTAGTAAGCGGTGCCGCCCACCTCGACGGTGGCGGTGACGGTGTACACGTGGGTGGTGTAGTCGGTGGCGATGGACAGAGCGTAGAACTCCTTCAGGCTCAGCTCGCCCTTGAAGGCGTCAGTGGGATACTCGTTCTTGCCGAAGTAGTTCACCTTAATGGCGGCCTCCTTCAGGCAGGTCTGACCGTAGTCCTTGTCCTTGGTGTTCAGACCGCGCTTGGCCTCGATGACCACCTCGTGGCCGATCTCGATGGTCTCCATCACGGCGGCGGTGGTCTCCACGGCGATGACGCCGGTCTTATCGATCAGGTAGAAGCCCACCTTGTTGACCAGAGAGGGACCGACGATACCCTTGACGGTGACGGCGTCGCCCACCTTAGCGGCGATGGCCTCGGCCACGGTGGGGTACTGCTCGGTCTGCTGCTGGACGGTGACGTTGATGGTCACCTTCTGGGAGTAGGTCTTGCCGCCGTAGGAGCAGGTGACGGTGATGGTCACCTTACCGGTGGACAGGCAGTGCAGCACGTTGCCGCTGACGGTGGCAACCTTGGTATCGCTGGAGGAGTAGGTCAGCTTGGCATCCTGGTAGTTCAGCAGGTCGCCGCTGACAGAGGAGACCAGCTCCATGGCGGGGTCGCCGGTGTAGGAGGTCATGAACTGGGGCACGCCGTAGTACTTGACCACGTGCTCGGCGATGTTGACGGTCTTGATGTCAAAGCCCTCGTCCTTCACCGCGATGGGCAGGAAGCGCCAGATGCAGCCGGCGGAGGAGGACTTGGCGTTCAGGGCGGTGACGTAGACGGTGCAGATCTTGCCGTCGAACTTGTCCAGCCAGCTGAAGTCGGAACCGTTGCACTGGGTGTAGACGTAGGTGCCGGTGGTGCCGTCCAGGTCGTTGATGTAGTAGTTGACAAAGCCGCTGCCGGGAGCCTTCTTGACCAGAGCAGTCACCTTGAACACCTTAGAGGTGATGTCCTCGGTGACGGGGGTGTCCATGATCTCCTTGACGGTGGCGGTGGGGATACCCTTGGTGCTGAATGCGGAGGTGGTATCCTCCTTTTGGATCAGGGTGGCGGAAGCAATCTGGTTGCAGCCCTTGTAGCCGAACTTAGAGGCGCTGTTGATCTCGGTGTCCAGAATCCAGAAATCCTTGGTGCCGCTGACGGTGATGGTGTTGCCCACCTTCACCTGAGTGGCGATATTGCTGTCGTAAACGTAGATGGAGCCGGTGTCGTCAATCAGCATCACGCCGGAAGGCTTCTTGCCGTTGGCGTAGGTGATCTGAGCCACAACGCCGCGCACCTTAACGCTGTCGCCTTCCTTAGCGGCGCGAGCCTTGGCGATGGTCATGATATCGCTGGGATCGGGCTTGGCGGCGGTGGTGCCGGTGGTGGGCTTGCCCGCGGTGGTGGTGTTGTCGTTGCCACCCACGGTGGTGGTGGCGTCCTCGGTACCCTCCACAGTGGTGGTGGTGTCGTCAGTACCCTCCACGGTAGTGGTGGTGCTGTCGGCGTCGGTATCGGGGGTGACGGTGACGGTAGTGGTAGTGCCGTCGGCGGTGGTGGTAGTGGTGGTGCCGTCGGTGTTGCCGTTGTCCTTGGCAGTGTCGTTACCGCAGGCGGCCAGCATAGTGACCATCAGCAGCAGGCACAGGACGAGAGAAAGCAGCTTTTTCATCGTTTACGACCTCTTTTTCATTTAAATTTCGCTCGGAATCGAGCACGATTTTCAGTATATCATACCGTTACAAAAATAACAACTGGCAGAATGAGGAAATTTGGCAAATTTTGCGGCTTAAAGTTGGACGGGAACGGGGTTTTTATGGGCGAGGGTGGAGGGGGTGACGGCGCAGTCCACCGCCCACACCTCTACGCCTGCCTGCGCCGCCTCGCGGAGCGCCTCGCCGAAGGCGGGGTGGGTGCTGTCGTTGGGGCGGATGGCGGCGATGCCCTCCATCTGGATGACGAAGAGAATAGCGGCCTTGTACCCCTCGTCCACGGCGCGGATGAGGTGGCGGATGTGCTTGACACCCCGCTCGGTGGGGGCGTCGGGGAAGTAGCCCACGTTGTCTACCTCCAGCGTGCATCCCTTGGCCTCCACAAACCACTGTTCGTCCCCGTTTTGGACGTGAAAATCAAAGCGGGAATCGCCGTAGGTGACCTCGCGGCGGATGACGGCGTCGGGGAAGCGCTCTGCCAGGTAATCGGCGGCCACCGCGTTGGGGGCCTGACTGTCCATATTGATGAGACGATCCCCCTTGTACACCGCGATGAGGTCGTAGGGCGTCTTGCGGGCGGGATTGGCCGCCTGCTCCAGCACCACGGTGCATCCGGAGGTCAATAATTCCTTGCAGCGGCCGGTGTTTTTTACGTGGCAGACGGTGTCTGCGCCGTCCACGTCGACAATGGCGATAAAGCGGTTGGGACGGGCGCGAAATACCCCCTCCCGCACGGTTTTGTAGGTCATCAAACCACCTCTTTCGCAAGGATTATACCATGAAAGGGGACAGGGCGCAAGGCGGAAGCGAAAACGGTATAGCAATTTAACGATATAAGTATAAGTTTCTATTGAAAATCGTTGTAAATTGTTGCACTCCATTATATATAATGCTACAATAAAAAATGGAAAAATCGGGTAGTAGGATTTGTCGATGCCCGTGAAAAGCCGATGATAGACAAGGAGGAGTATCTATGCATTATCAAAGCTTTAATGATCGTATGCTCAAAAAGCTGCAGAACCTGACCTGGCAGTATGCCGGCTACATTTACCACGCCGAGCAGACCTTCAGCGAGGTGCTGGGCTATGAGACCAAAGAGCACCACCGTCAGGCTCCCGACGTGGAGTATCAGACCATCAAGGACGGCTACGTCTGGGGTGGCGAGTTCGGCAACCTGTGGGTGAAGTTTGATTATACCGTGCCCGCCGAGTTGGATGGCAAGGAGCTGTTTGTCCTGCAGAACACCGAGCTGCGCGAGGGTCTGCTGTTCGTGGACGGCAAGCCCATGGGTATGTACGGCACCATCATCAAGGAGTACGACGGTCTGCAGCACAATATCCTGCTGACCCAGAAGGCAGTGGCCGGCAAGACCTACCACATCGATCTGGAGTGCTATGCCTGGCACGACGAGCGTGAGGTGCATCCCTACGCCCGCGAGGAGGGTATGCCCGACTCCTACTATCGTCACACCTTCCACAACGTGTACGTGGCCACCTGCAACTGGGAGATTAAGAATTTCGTGCGCGACCTGCGCATCCTCTTGTCTATGGCACAGATCAACCAGAACCCCTTCCTGAAGGCTCGCGCCATCACTATGCTGGAGCGCGTGTTTGGTGAGGCCGTTCTGCATCCCACCATGGTGGATTACGAGACGGTCATCGCCGGCGTGCGCCGCTGCAACGAGATTATGGCCGAGATGTTCACCGGTCAGACTTGCGGCGACACCTACGGCAAGGTGGGCATCGTGGGTCACTCCCACATGGACACCGCCTGGCTGTGGCCCATCGCCGAGACCATGCGTAAGTGTGCCCGTACCTTTGCCAATGCGCTGGTGCTGATGGATCAGTACGCGGATTACAAGTTCATTCAGTCTTCCGTTCTGCACACCTACTGGATGGAGGATAAGTACCCCGAGATCTTCGAGGACATCAAGAAGCGTCAGGCTGAGGGCCGCTTTGAGGTCAACGGCGGTGCGTGGGTAGAGTGCGATTGCAACATCACCGGCGGTGAGTATATGGTGCGCCAGTTCCTGAAGGGTCAGAAGTACCTGCAGGAGAAGTTCGGCATCACCAACGACTCCTTCTGGCTGCCCGACACCTTCGGCTACAACGCCGCTATCCCCCAGATCATGCGCGGTTGCGGTATGAAGTATTTCTACACCACCAAGCTGAGCTGGAACGAGCACAACAAATTCCCCTTTGAGACCTTCCGTTGGGTGGGTATCGATGGCAGCGAGGTCATCACCCACTTCAACATCACCCACTGCGAGCCGGCACCTCATCTGCTGATGAACCACGTGTCCGCTCTGCAGGATAAGACCTCTGACGAGAGCCGTCTGGTGGCCTTTGGCTACGGTGACGGCGGCGGCGGTCCCACCGACGTAATGGTGGAAGAGGCCACTCGTGTGATGCAGCTGAATGGTATGCCCAAGGTGGAATACCAGACCATCAGCGAGTTCGGCCAGGAGATGGAGAAGAACTACGATAAGATGCCGGTGTACAACGGTGAGTTGTATCTGGAGTTGCACCGTGGTACCCTGACCCAGCGCCACCAGACCAAGCGCAACAACCGCCTGTGCGAGAACGCTCTGCGCAACATGGAGCTGATGGCGGTGATGACCGGCGCCGATTATAACGCCGCCCACTACGACAAGTGGCTGAAGGAGGTGTTGGAGAACCAGTTCCACGACATCCTGCCCGGCACCAGTATCCCCAGAGTCTACGAGATCGCCATCCCCGAGATGCTGGATCTGATCGCCAAGGCCAAGTCCGAGACTGCCGTCTACGCAAACGAGATGGCCACCGCTGCCGAGAACACCGTTTCTCTGTACAACCCCCTGTCCTTCGACCGCAACGATGTCGTCACTCTGGACGGCGCTTACGGCGTTGAGGGTGCGGAGGCTCAGGTCTACACCGACTTCGACGGCAACACCAAGACCGCTGTGAAGGTCTCCATCCCCGCTATGGAGTCTGTTGCCCTGAAGCTGGCCCCCAGCAACGAAACCAAGAGCGCTTTCAAGGTCGAAGGCAATGTGCTGACCACTCCCTT
>JAZREF010000010.1:0-14750 GCA_045660625.1 Acutalibacteraceae bacterium | reverse complement strand
TATGCAATCAATTTTTGGGAAGGATCTTCTCTTTTCCACCCATATACGGACGCAGTGCCACAGGAATGCGAACAGACCCGTCTGCCTCAAGGTTGTTCTCAAGGAATGCGATGAGCATTCTGGGGGGAGCAACAACGGTGTTGTTGAGGGTGTGGGCGAGGTAGTTGCCCTCGCTGCCCTTGACGCGGATCTTTAAGCGGCGCGCCTGTGCGTCACCGAGGTTGGAGCAGGAGCCCACCTCGAAGTACTTTTTCTGACGGGGGGACCATGCCTCGACGTCGACCGACTTGACCTTGAGGTCAGCGAGGTCACCCGAGCAGCACTCGAGCGTGCGGACGGGGATATCGAGCGAGCGGAAGAGGTCAACGGTGTTCTGCCAGAGCTGATCGAACCAGTAGGGCGAATCCTCGGGCTTGCAGACGACGATCATTTCCTGCTTCTCGAACTGGTGGATGCGCTAGATGCCGCGCTCCTCGATGCCGTGAGCGCCCTTCTCCTTGCGGAAGCAGGGGGAGTAGCTGGTCAGGGTCAGGGGCAGTTCAGCCTCATTGGTGAAGGTGTCGATGAACTTACCGATCATGGAGTGCTCGCTGGTACCGATGAGGTAGAGGTCCTCGCCCTCGATCTTGTACATCATGGCGTCCATCTCTTCAAAGCTCATCACGCCGGTCACCACGTTGGAGCGGATCATATAGGGGGGGATGCAGTAGGTGAAGCCCTTGTCGATCATAAAGTCGCGGGCGTAGGCCAGCACGGCGGAGTGCAGGCGGGCGATGTCGCCCATCAGGTAGTAGAAGCCCTCGCCGGCCACCTTGCCTGCGGCCGCCTTGTCGATGCCGTTGAACTTGGCCATAATGTCGGTGTGGTAGGGGATCTCGAAGTCGGCCTCTTTGGTCTCGCCGTAGACCTCCACCTGCACGTTGTCCTCGTCGCTCTTGCCGACAGGTACGGAGGGGTCGATGATGTTGGGGATCTTCATCATACGGTCGTTGAGCTCGCGGGCCAGCTCGGCCTCCTGCTGCTCCAGGGCGGCCAGTTCGGCAGCCTGCTGGCTGACCAGCTGCTTCTTCGCCTCGGCCTCCTCGCGTAAGCCCTTAGCCATCAGGCCGCCGATCTCCTTAGAGACCTTGTTGCGGTTGGCGCGCAGGTCGTTGGCGCGGGTGTTGACCTCACGCTTTTTCGCGTCCAGTTCGATGACCTCGTCCACCAGGGGCAGTTTGTGATCCTTGAACTTCTTGTGGATGTTCTCCTTAACAATTTCGGGATTCTCACGAATAAACTTGATATCCAACATAATACGATTCCTCCGTTTTTCGGACTATAATGTAGTAGTATAGCACATCGTGTATCAATTTTCAAGCAAAAATCCGTCCTGCGGCGCAAAATACCGATTTTCCGCCATCGGGGTGGGGGAGAGGCGCCGAAACGGGCAAAAAAGCAGCCGCTGTCGGTGACAACGGCTGCTTTTTTCATTCGTTTTCACAGGCTGGCGACGGTGCCGGTGTCCTGGAAGGCGGAGATCAGGGCGTTGACCGCCTCGTACTGGTCGATGCTGCAAATATGGCCGGCATCCTTGACGATGGCCAGATTCTTGATGCGCTTGACGTCGCTGCGCAGCATGGTGCGGAAGAAATGGTCCTTCTCACCCACGATGTACAGGCCGTTGGGCTCGTCCTTCATCACCTTGACGTAATGCTTCTGCGTCTTGGCAAAGGAGAGCACCACCCGACACCAGGCCACAAACTCCTTGCTGGGCACCCGCTGGGCGCAGGCCACGAATAGGTTGCGGCCGTAGGCCAGACTCTTGTAGGGGATGACCACCAGACACACCAGGGTCAGCACCGTCTTGATGGGCAGGATGGGCAGCAGGAACATCGCCAGACGGATGGCGAATTTCAGCAGCCAGGTGAACTTGCCGATGGGACCGACCAGGATGTACTTGTCCACCCGCTGGGGGTAGGTGTACACGAGGTGCTTGACGATTAGGGTGCCCAGCGAGATGCCGGCAAAGGTGGCTTTTTCAATCCCCAGATGGTCCAGCACGTCCATAATCATACGGGACACGACGTCAAAGGTGGGTTCCATCTCGGACATCAGGAATTTCCGCTTGCCGTGGGAGGGCAGTTCGATCATCAGCAGGTCGTATTGGTGTTTTAGATAGCGGGCCTGATACAGCCAGTTGGAGTATCCGCCGCCGAGACCGTGAACAAAGACCAGCACCGGCTTTTGATGGGAGATGGTCTTGCTCTCGGAGAAAATTTTATAGTTGAGTAATTCCATAAAACAACGCTCCGCCATAATATAGTCACTAAACAGCAATTATATCATTTATCGACAAAAAGTCAATATGTGAAAATGTGGTGTTTCGCGGCAGGGGAGGGCTGCCGAGACGCAAAAACGGCGCACCGAAAATCGATGCGCCGTTTTCATTGTATCTACGATTAGATGTTGTGCTCGGCCTTCCAAGCCTTGACCTTGTCCTTGGCCAGACGCTTGATGTCCTCTTTGGCGTAGATGGACTCGGCGCCGCCGTTGACGTACAGGAAGAACTTGCCGTCAGCAGTCTCGTACAGGGTCTCCTCGTAGCCGGCGGGATCGCCGAACTCACCGGAGGTGAACTTACCGATCAGCTGAGAAGCCTCGGTATCGTACTCAACCTTGCAGATAATCTTCTTCATGGCAGAAAACTCCTTTCGTAAGAATGGATCAAAAGATGTTTCTTTTGTCAGGTTGATTGTACCACAATTTTGGGTCGTTTTCAATGGGTAGCGTATCCCATTCGGCGGGGTTGGCGTTCTACACTTTTGTATTGATTGCACAAAAGCGAGGGCGTCTTTTGTACATTTCCGATGATTGCCTCGTCGCGTCTCTTTATGGTATACTTATCCTGTATTTTTATGTTTAGGAGGTAACCCCCTATGAAATTCCGCAAGCTGATTGCCCTTTTGGCGGCGCTGATGCTGATGATCACCTCTGTGGTCGCGGCTATCCCCGTCTCTGCCGAAATGGGCGGCGACTTCCCCTGGACCGGCGAGTCCGAGAAGATGCTGATCGAAGAAATCCTCGAGCGCGATGGTTTCATCGACGGTATTTGGATGCCCTGGTTCAACGAGGGCCAGACCGGCCATAACCTGACCGGCAACGAACTGATGGCCAAGTACAACTCCTCTTCCACCAAGGATTGGAACCGTGTGGAGTTGGATTACTATGGCGCCGACAAGATCTATCGCGAGATCTACAACCTGAAGGCTATGGGCTATAACATCATGGCCTACGGCGGCCCCATCTTCGCCGAGGGCGTCGTGTTTGACGACAACGGCCACGTCATCGGCATTAAAGAGGAGTACCTCAACAATGCCCGCCGCCTGCTGAATATGTGCCGTGAGATCGGTATGCCCGTGATGTGGAATATCTATTTCCACTCCTCTTCTATGCCTTCCTACTACGGCATTGAGGGCTGGCACTTCATCACCCAGATGCTGGGCAACCCCACCGTGGCGGATCACTACGCCGAGCGCTTTGTCCGTCCTCTGTGCGAGATGCTGGCCGAGTACCCCGACGTGGTGGCCATGGTCTCCATCGCCGACGAGCCGGAGAACGAGATTAACGACCTGGGCAAGGGCGATCATTTCCCCACCAACGGCCGTGAGATGTACGGTGTCACCCACGAGGATATGATCTACTTCATGCAGCAGATCAACGAGGTGGCTCGCGAGGAGCTGCCTAACGTGGCCCGCACCGTTGCCTCCAACAACGGCAACAAGACCATCTACCGTGATTTCGATCTGGATCTGATGGGTCACAATCAGTACACCGATGGCAACACCTTCAAGAGCGTGGAGAGCCTGCTCACCGACGCCGACCCCATCCTGACCGAGTACAACGTGGGCAACCGCATTGCTGACGACACCGCCTATGCCGATAAGCTGATCACCTTCCGTGAGTGGATGATGGCCAATGGCTACAAGGGCGGTTTCCAGTGGTGCTGGACCCCCGGTCAGTACAGCGGCGCCTACGCTCTGCAACGCAACGCCAGCGGCACCGCTTTCCGTAAGACGGTTGCCCTGCTGCGCTACTATATGGACGAGTATCGTGCCGAGTACCGCGGTGAGACCATCACCTTGGATGCTCCCGTGCTGTACGCCAACGCCGGCGACGGCAAGGTGCTGTTCATCCCCTCTAAGCGCGCCACCAAGATTACCGTTCAGCGTTCCGACGACGGCGGTAATACCTGGAAGAGCTTGGTGACCAACGTGGCGCAGTCCACCTACGTCAACAGCACCTACCTGATCGGTACTTACACCGATTCTACCACCCGTCCCACCAGCGGCTATTGCTACCGCATCATCGCCAGCGATGACAACGGCAATACCGTCACCTCCGCCCCCAACGATTTGGCCGGCACCGACAAGTCCTTCAAGAAGACCTTTACCGCCCCCACCTACGTGCCCGGCGAGTGGTATATCACCTCTTCTCTGAAGCAGACCGACGCCAAGCTGACCTCCTTCGGTACCGACAAGAACCGCCCCCTGAGTGATTCTGTCAACCTGATTCAGAACGGCAGCTTCGAGTCTACCGGCGGTCAGTGGAACAACGCGAACTTCCTGAGCTATGCCCAGGTGGTGTCCGATTCCACCGCTCCCGACGGCAGCAAGAGCCTGTACGTCAACACCGATGCCTCTGCCAACGGCTGGTACACCTTCACCGTCAGCGGCCTGAAGGCTAATACCGAGTACACCTTCTCTACTTTTATTAAGGGTGCCTATCTGGCCGACGACAATAAGGGCAACGCCTCCATCGGTGTCATCGACCCCGATACCGGCAAGTTTATGTTCTATTGGGAGTATTTCCGCTCCTATCCTCGCTCTTCCCGCGAGACCAAGCAGATTTATCCCACCGCCTACGACAACGATTGGCACATTCGCTCGGTGACCTTTAACTCCGGCGATATGACCACCGCCACCATCGCTCTGTACGGCGCTTCCACCAAGATGTGGCTGGACGGTCTGTCTCTGTTTGAGACCACCCAGGGTGTCAAGTACGACAACGGTGAGTCCTCCAAGGCCATCACCTCCACCACCTACAACCCCGCCAGCGGCGCCACCAATGCCGTCGCTGACCCCAACGTGAACAACGCTGCTTACTGGAACACCGGCGCCGGCTACAAGCAGGGCTTTATGTCCATCGCTAACGGCGCGCTGAAGTATACCGCTTCCTCCGATCCCAAGGGCGTGCGTTACACCAAGTGGATTGACGTGAAGCCCGGCACCGACTATTACGTTTCTTACACCGTCAACGTTACCACTGCAGGTGGCGGTCGCGTGGCCATTCTGGACGATGCCAAGCTGCTGCCCTTTGAGAACCTGACCCAGTCCTTCTCCTCCACCGGCACTAAGACCGTCACCGGCCGCATCAGTACCGGTAAGTACGATCAGCTGGGTCTCTGCGTGGTTGACTTGGGCGGCGTGGCCACCATCGACAACGTCTACCTGTACGAGGCGGGCGAGAGCGTGGTGATCCCCACCACCCCCTCCTTTGACGGCTACATCACGAACGGCGACTTCGAGGTTGGTTCCACCACCGGTTGGGAAAACCTGTGGAACAACAACACCGTGGAGCTGGTGGACGGCCGCGACAGCCTGTTCGCGCTGAAGGGTACTGCCGGTGGCAGCTACACCCAGGTGCGTCAGAAGATTGCTGTGGAGAAGAACACCGACTACGTCATCGAGGTGTGGGCTAAGAACGTAAACGGCACCACCCTGATCGTCAAGGATAGCACCGACGCCAACCTGAAGCAGACGGCTCTGCAGGGTAGCGGTTCTACCTGGACCAAGACCATTCTGGAGTTCAACTCCGGCAACCACGAGTTCATCTATCTGGGCTTTATGGGCTCTTCCGCCGGTAAGACCTGGACCATCGACGACGTGAAGATGTATGAGAAGGTCACCGAGTCCAACGACGGCTACCTGGTCAACGGCGACTTCGAGACCGGTATTTCCAGCCCCTGGGATAATCTGTGGGGTTCCAACACCGTCACCATCGTGGACGGTCACGACAGCAGCTACGGTATGAAGGTCAATGCCGGCCTGTACACCGTGGTGCGCCAGAAGGTGACTGTGGAGAAGAACACCGACTACGTCATCACCCTGTGGTCTAAGGACAGCGTCAACGGCTCTCTGCTGATCAAGGATAGCGCCGACAGCCAGAACATTGTCAACCAGGCGCTGAACACTTCCTCCACCTGGAAGCAGGTGACCGTAGAGTTCAACTCCGGTAACAACACTTCCATCTACGTCGGCTTTATGGGCGGCGCCGCCGGCTCCACCTACACCGTGGACGACGTGGTGATGACCAAGAAGGAAGCTCCCGCTCCCGTCTTTGGCGTGGTTAACGGCGGCTTCGAGAACGGCAAGGACGGCTGGACCTTCGGCTCCGGCACCAATGCTCTGGTCACCGATGCCCACAGCGGCAACAACGCCATTCAGCTGACCAACCCCGGTCTGTGGGCTTCTGCCGCCGAGCAGACCATCGCCGTGGAGCCCAACACCAGCTACACCATCACCTGGTGGTACAAGGCTACCCCCGGCACCGGCGTGTTCAACCTGTACGTGATGAACGCCGTCGGCTATGCCAACCTGACCTCTACCGGTGGTAAGAACTATATGAACAACTTCACCGGCGGCTGGGAGAAGGGCACCTACGTGGTGAACTCCGGCTCCGCTGAGAATATCATCCTCAAGTTCTCCACCGAGGCTTCCAACCCCGGCACCATCATCGTGGACGACGTGGCCATCGAGAAGACCGCCGCCCACACCCACGAGTACGTCGGCACCGTGACTAAGCAGCCTACCTGCGGTGCCACCGGTGTCAAGACCTACACCTGCTCCTGCGGTGAGGGTACCTACACCGAGACCATCCCCGCCACCGGCGCTCACACCTATGACAACGCCTGTGACACCTCTTGTAACGTTTGCGGTGCTACCCGCACTGTTACCCACTCCTACAGCGGCGCTTGCGACAACTATTGCAACCTGTGCGGCGCCAAGAAGACCGGCTTTAGCATCGGCGTGTCTCACACCTATGACAATGCTTGCGACGCCGATTGTAACGTCTGCGGCGAGATCCGCTCTGTGGCCGGTCACACCTACGACAATGCTTGCGACACCGACTGTAACACCTGCGGTGCTGTCCGTCAGGCTTCCCACAGCTACAAGGCTGTGGTGACCGCCCCCACTTGTACCGCTCAGGGCTACACCACCTACACTTGCACCGTCTGCGGCGACAGCTACAAGGGTAACTACACCGCTGCTCTGGGTCACGATTGGATCGCCGCCGACTGCGACACTGCCAAGACCTGCTCCGTCTGTGGTGCTACCGAGGGCGCGGCTCTGGGTCACAGCTACAAGGCTGAGGTGACCGCTCCCGATTGCGTCAACGGCGGCTACACCACCTACACCTGCACCGTCTGCGGCGACAGCTATAAGGGTAACTACACCGACGCTTTGGGTCACGATTGGATTGCCGCGGATTGCGACACCGCCAAGACCTGCTCTGTCTGCGGTGCTACCGAGGGTGAGGCTCTGGGTCATAACTACAAGACTGAGGTGACCGCTCCCGATTGCGTCAACGGCGGCTACACCACCTACACCTGCACCGTCTGCGGCGACAGCTACAAGGATAGCTACACCGCCGCTCTGGGTCACGCCTACGCCGAGTCCGCTCGCGTGGAGGCTACCTGCGGTGCTGACGGCTCTGTCACCTACGCCTGCGGCAATTGCGGTGATTCCTACACCGAGTCCATCCCCGCCACCGGTGAGCACGTCTACTTCGACGATTGTTCCGCCCTTTGCGAGGCTTGCGGCTACGAGCGTGAGGTTTCCCACAACGTCATCCACGTGGAGGCGGTTGCCGCCACCTGTGTGGCTACCGGTAACGTTGAGTACTGGTACTGTGACGTCTGCGGTATGGCTTGGCTGGACGAGGCTTGCACGCTGAACACCAACCTGCGCGCCGTGAAACTGCCCGCCACCGGCGAGCACACCTACGACAACGAGTTCGACGCCGATTGTAACGTCTGCGGCGATGTCCGTGACGTTGTCTGCCCCCTGAGCAACGCTCAGAAGTCCATCTCCGAGGACGTGAGCGGTTACGCCGTGCTGTTCAAAGCCGACGTGGATGGCTTGGTGAACAAGAACGGCAATGCCGATTACACCGAAGCTACTTATATGGGCTACAAGCTGCTGGGCTTGGGCGTCATCGCCTCCAACGGCACCTCCGAGACCAACATCGAGGGTAAGCGCGTCTATGGCATCGATGAAGAGACCGGCAGGTTGCAGTTTGCCTTCCGTATCATCAACATCCCCGAGACCGGCTACGAGACCGCGATCACTATGGTGCCCTACTACATCGTGGAGATCGACGGCGTTGAGACCACCATCGAGGGCGACGCCATCATCGGCTCTTATGCCCAGGCTGCGGCTCAGAACAACTAATCAACCTCACAAAACGCCCCTATCGCTTGCGGTGGGGGCGTTTTCCTGTCCAACGGGCGAAAATTCCGCAAAATAGTGTAAAAATCCGCCGAATTTCGTCAAAAGGCTTGACAAATTCGTGTCAAAGAGGGATGATATACCCAACGAATTCGCTTTACATCGTTAAAGTGAATCGCGTCATTTAGAGAGGTTGTGTCAAACAGTGAAATTCAAAAACATTCTCACCATCGTTGCCATCGCCGCCGTGCTGGGTCTGTCTGTCGGCGTGGCCGCCAGCGGCATCGAGGTCAACGGCACCTTCTGGGCGCTGGTGCCCCCCGTCATCGCCATCGGCTTGGCGCTGATTACCAAAGAGGTGTATTCCTCCCTGTTCCTGGGTGTCACCGTGGGTGCCATCTTCGCCTGCGACGGCTCGGTGGCCAAGGCGGTGGACCACGTCACCAACACCGGCTTCATCTCCGCCGTCAGCGGCACCGCCGGCATCTTCCTGTTCCTGGTGGTGCTGGGCATCATCGTCGCCCTGATTAACAAGGCGGGCGCGGCGGCCGCATTCGGTCGTTGGGCCAAGACCCACATCAAGTCCCGCGTGGGCGCGCAGTTGGCCACCTTCGCCCTGGGCGTGCTCATCTTCATCGACGACTATTTCAACTGCCTGACGGTGGGCTCCGTGATGTCCCCCGTGGCGGACAACCACCGCATCTCCCGTGCCAAGCTGGCGTATATCATCGACGCCACCGCGGCACCCATCTGTATGATCGCCCCCATCAGCTCTTGGGCGGCGGCGGTGTCCTCCTATGCCGACGGCACCGGTATGTCCGGCTTTGAACTGTTTATCAAGGCCATCCCCTACAATTTCTATTCCCTGCTGACCATCGTGTTCGTGGTGGCTATGATCGTGCTGAAGGCGGACTACGGCCCCATGCGTGTGCACGAGCGCAACGCCATCTTGAAGGGTGACGTCCACTCCACCGACGAGCGTGTGGACGGTATGACCACCGAGGAGAATCCCGCCGGCCGCGTCGTCGACCTGCTGCTGCCCGTGGCGGTGCTGATCGCCATCTCCGTGGTGGGTATGCTGTACGTAGGCGGCCTGTGGGGCGCCGACTGGTGGGGCGGCACCGACAACGTGGGCAACCTGGTGGGCGCCTTCGGTAACACCGACGCCACCGTGGCCCTGCCTTGGGGCGGTCTGATCGCGCTGGCCGCCGTCATCCTGTGGATGCTGTGCCGCAAGCTGGTGTCCTTCAAGGAGGCGATGGAGTGCATCCCCAAAGGCTTCGTGGCGATGGTGCCCGCCATCATCATCCTGACCATGGCCACCGCCCTGAAGAACATCTCCAACGACCAGTTGGGCGCCGCCGCCTACGTGGAGATGCTGATGAAGAGCGAGGTCGCTCAGAATCTGCAGAATTTCCTGCCCGCCGTCATCTTTGTGGTGGCTTGCTTCCTGGCCTTTGCCTCCGGCACCAGCTGGGGCACCTTCGGCATCCTGATCCCCATCGTGTCCGAGATGTTCGATATCAGCAACCCTCTGCTGATCATCGGTATGTCCGCCTGCTTGGCCGGTGCGGTGTGCGGCGACCATTGCTCGCCCATCTCCGATACCACCATTATGTCCTCTGCGGGCGCTCGTTGCGTCCACGTCAACCACGTGTCCACCCAGTTGCCCTACGCCATCACGGTGGCGGCCATCAGCTTTGTCTGCTTCCTGCTGGCCGGCTTTGTGCAGAATCCCTGGATCTGCCTGGGCGTGGGCGCGGCGCTGATCGTCGGCTTCCTGTCTGTGATGCGTATCCGCGGCAAGAAACTGGACGCCAAGGCCTAATTTTTCCAACAAAAACGGCTGACCTGCGGGTCAGCCGTTTTTTGCGTGGGTTTTTGCAAAAATTTCTTTGTACATTGGCAAAAAGTGTGTTATAATACATAAGATAATGTACTTTTATGCGAATTTTTACGCAAAGGAGATACGACTATGTGCGGATTTTGCGGTTTTACCGGTCAGATTGTTGACCGCGAGAAATACTTAAAGCAGATGACCGAGGTCATCACCCATCGCGGCCCCGACTCCGACGGCTATTTTATGGACGACGTGCTGTCCCTGGGTTTCCGCCGCCTGAGCATCATTGACGTGGAGGGCGCCCCCCAGCCCCTCTTCAATGAGGACAAGTCTCTGGTGCTGATGTTCAACGGCGAGATTTACAACTATCAGGATCTCCGCAAGGAACTGATCGAGCTGGGTCACACCTTCGCCACCGAGGGCGACGGCGAGACCCTCATCCACGGCTACGAGCAGTGGGGCGCCGATTTGCTGCCCCGCCTGCGTGGTATGTTCGGCTTTGTCATCTGGAACGCCGCCGAGGACACCCTGTTCATCGCCCGCGACTATTTCGGCATCAAGCCGATGCACTACACCCTGCTAGATGACGGCCGCCTGGTGTTCGGCTCGGAGATTAAGTCCATTTTGGGTCACCCCGACGTGAAGAAGGAGTTTAATCCCGCCGCGTTGGACAAGTACCTGTCCTTCCAGTATTCCGTGCCCACCGAGACCTTCTTCAAGGGCATTTCCTGCCTGCCTCCCGCCCATTATCTGATTTATAAGGGTGGCGAGGTGTCGATCCATCGCTATTGGGAGCCTACCTTTACCCCTAACGAGGAGATGACCCTGGAACAGGCGGTGGACGCCATCGACGCGGCCTTCACCGATTCCGTGGCGGCTCACCGCATCTCCGACGTGGAGGTGGGTTGCTTCCTGTCCAGCGGCGTGGATTCTTCCTTTGTGGCCTCCTATTTTGGCGGTCAAAAGGCCTTCACCGTGGGCTTCGACAACGGTCAGCACTACAACGAGAGCAACTACGCCGCCGAATTGGCCAAAGAGGTGGGCATCAACCACTACACCCACATCATCGGCGAGGATGAGTATTGGGAGAGCCTGCCCAAGGTGCAGTATTACCTGGACCAGCCCCTGGCCGACCCCTCCTGTGTGGCGTTGTATTTTGTGTCTAAGTTGGCGGCAGAGCACGTCAAGGTGGTTCTGTCCGGTGAGGGCGCCGACGAATTGTTCGGCGGCTACCGCATCTATCACGAGCCTACCTCCCTGCGTGGGTATCAGAAGTTGCCTCGTTGGTTGCGCCGTGCCATCGCCGGTTGCGTATCCATTCTGCCCGATATCAAGGGCAAATCCTTCCTCATCCGCGGCTCCAAGAGCCTGGAGGAGCGCTTCATCGGCAACGCCAATATGTTCTCCAAGAAGGAGAAGGCAAAACTGCTGAAAGACATCCCCGTCACCGACCCCACCGAGTACACCGCGGAGTACTACGACCGTTGCAAGGGTCAGGACGACGTCACCCGTATGCAGTATCTGGATATCAACCGCTGGATGGTGGGCGACATCCTGCTGAAGGCGGATCGTATGAGTATGGCGCACTCGCTGGAATTGCGCGTGCCCTTCCTGGATAAGAAGGTGTTCGAGGTGGCGGCCACTATTCCCGTCAAGCACCGCATCGGCGGCGGCACCACCAAGTACGCTATGCGTGAGGCGGCCAAGCGCCACATCCCCGAGTCCTCCGCCAGCAAGCCGAAGCTGGGCTTTCCGGTGCCCATCCGCGTGTGGCTGCGTCAGGATGCCTACTACAACAAGGTCAAGGAGGCGTTCCTGTCCGAGGCGTCCAAGCGGTTCTTCAACACCGACTATCTGGTGGGTCTGCTGGACGAGCATAAGGCGGGCAAGAAGGACAACAGCCGCAAGATTTGGACGGTGTATATGTTCCTGGTCTGGTACGGCGTTTTCTTCGGCGAATAACGAATAGACGACGGCATTCCTGCATACTTTCCGTTAGGGAGGGATGCAGGGATGTTTGTATTATCGATGAAAACCACCCGTCCGCGTCTGGCGGTGGGTGGTGCGGCGGTGTGCCTGCTGCTGGCACTGACGGTGGCGGGCGGTCGACGCAGCGCCCGGGTTCAGGGAGTCACCGCCGACGGGGCGGACGCCACACGGGTGGCCTACTTGCAGGAGCGCGGCTATGCGGTGGAGCCCCAATGGACCGACGTTCGCGAGGTGGTGGCCTCCGCCGAGACCATCCCCGCCGCCTACCGCGGCAAGCGGCTCAAATGCTTCACCTACGCCACGGCAGAGGGCGACACCGTCTACCTGTACGAGTGTGACGGCAAAATCATCGGAATGGATAAAGGAATCGACTATGGAACGATTGGATAAATTCTTATGCTCCCAGGTTAACCTGACCCGCAGCGAGGCGGGTCGGGCGATTCGCTGTGGGCGGGTGACGGTGGACGGCACCGTCTGCCGTCAGGCGGCGCAGAAGATCGACCCCGACAAGCAGAAGGTGGCGGTGGACGGCAAGGTCATCGGCTATGCCGAGTACGTCTACTGGATGCTGAATAAGCCGGCGGGCATCCTCTGCGTCTCCCGCGATCTTAAGGCGCCCACCGTGGTGGATTTGTTGCCCCCCGACGCACGGCGCAAGGGTCTGTTCCCCGCGGGACGATTGGATAAGGACACCCACGGCATGGTGCTGATCACCGACGACGGCGACTTTGCCCATCGGATGCTGTCTCCCCGCCATCACATCCCCAAGACCTACCACGCCCGCTTGGATAAGCCGATGCCCGCCGACACCCCCGAGCGTTTTGCCGCGGGTATGGAGCTGGACAACGGCGAGGAGTGCAAGCCGGCGCAGGTGCGCCTGCTGGAGGAGGGGGAGACCCCCTTGGTGGAGATTATCCTCGTGGAGGGTAAGTATCACCAGATCAAGCGTATGTTTGCCGCCGTGGGGTGCCACGTGGATTGGTTAAAACGTGTCAAAATGGGCGACCTGCCGCTGGACGAAACTCTGGCGGAGGGGGAATGCCGTCTGCTCACCGCCGAAGAAAAAGATAGCATTTTGCCTATAAATTTTTAACTTTTTTGGGCAAACTCACAGAGTGATATAAATTCTCCATAGTTTAGTGGACGAAAGTTTGTGCATTTTGAGAGTTGCTAAACGATTCAAATGGTGGTATAGTAATCGTGTAAGATTTTGCCCACCTACGGGTGGTATCAGTATAAAACGGAGGTTTATGTATTATGGCAGGTCTTTCTTTGAAGCACATTTACAAGAAGTATCCCGGCGGCGTGGTCGCCGTGTCCGATTTCAACCTGGAGATCAAGGACAAAGAGTTCATCATCATGGTCGGTCCCTCCGGCTGTGGTAAGTCCACCACCCTGCGTATGGTCGCCGGTCTGGAGGAGATTTCCGCCGGTGAGCTGTACATCGGTGACCGTCTGGTCAACGACGTGGCCCCCAAGGATCGCGACATCGCCATGGTGTTCCAGAACTACGCTCTGTATCCCCACATGACCGTGTTCGATAACATGGCTTTCGGCCTGAAGCTGCGTAAGGTCTCCAAGGACGAGATCAAGCGCCGCGTTGAGGAGGCCGCCCGCATTCTGGATATCGCTCACCTGCTGGATCGTAAGCCCAAGGCTCTGTCCGGTGGTCAGCGTCAGCGTGTGGCTCTGGGTCGTGCTATCGTGCGTGAGCCCAAGGTCTTCTTGCTCGACGAGCCTCTGTCCAACCTGGATGCTAAGCTGCGTGCCCAGATGCGTACCGGGCTGTCCAAGCTGCACCAGAAGCTGGGTACCACCTTCATCTACGTTACCCACGACCAGACCGAGGCTATGACCATGGGCGATCGCATCGTGGTTATGAAGGATGGTCTGATCCAGCAGGTTGACACTCCCCAGCGTCTGTACGACCTGCCCTGCAACATGTTCGTTGCCGGCTTCATCGGCTCTCCCCAGATGAACTTCATCGACTCCGTCATCGGCAAGAACGAGAAGGGTTATTACGTCGAGTTCGGCTCTGAGGACACCAAGACCCGCCGCGGTCTCAAGTACCAGATCCCCCTGCCCGCCGCCAAGGTTGAGGGCAAGGGCCTGGAAGAGTACGTGGGCAAAGAGGTCATTATGGGTATCCGTCCCGAGGACGTCCACGACGAGCCCCGTCTGCTGGAGGAGTTCGCCGACTGTAAGGTTAAGGCGAACGTTGAGGTTACCGAGTTGATGGGTGGCGAGACCTTCCTGTACGTTAACGTTGAGGGCTTCGACTTCACCTGCCGCGTGGAGCCCACCTCCACCGCCCATCCCGGCGATGAGGGCATCGAGATCTGCTTGGAGAACACCAAGATCCACCTGTTCGACAAGGATACCGAGCGCACCATCTGCAACTAATCTTCGTTTTCACAACACCGCAACCGATT
>JAZREF010000009.1:0-8680 GCA_045660625.1 Acutalibacteraceae bacterium | reverse complement strand
AGCCGAGGGCATCTCCCGTTTCAAAATCGCCGTTTATCAACAGATTTTCATCGTTAACTATCTGATACGTCGGCAGAGCGTATGCCGTCGGCACTCCACAACACAATAGCGCCGTCATCAAAAATAGTGCAGTGCATTTTTGCCACAGCCTTTTCATGTTATTGCCTCACGCCTTCCCTTTTCTCTGTTTTTTCTATAAAATGGTATCACAATCTCAACAACCAGTCAAGAATGCTCCAATAAAAAAACAGCGGCAGAAAACCTCTGCCGCTGTGTGATGTATCATTAAACCGTCTGCTCGGCAGCCACCTGAGCATTCACCTCTTCGGGCGTCTTGAAGGTGGGCACGATCTCGCGCATCACGCGCACAATCTCCGCCGCAGACTCGGTGGCCAGCACCTGACGCAGTCGCTCCAGGTTGGCGTCCATCATCTCCCGGGAGATGACCTCCTGCTGTTCCACAAAAATCTTCTCGTACTTGGTGGCGGTCAGATGCTCGCTGCTCATGAGGAGCTCCTCGTACAGCTTCTCGCCGGGGCGCAGACCGGTCTCGATGATGTCCACATCCACGTAGGGGGTCAAGCCCGCCATACGCACCAGGTTCTCCGCCAGGGTGAGAATCTTCACCGGCTCGCCCATATCCAGCACGAACACCTGAGAGCGCTCCGCCATGGCACCCGCCTGCATCACCAGCTGGGATGCCTCGGGGATGGTCATAAAGTAGCGGATGATGCGACGATCGGTGACGGTCAAGGGACCACCGCCGGCCAACTGCCGCTTAAACAGCGGGATGACCGAACCGTTGGAGCCCAACACGTTGCCAAATCGCACCGCCACAAAGGTGGTGTTCTCATAGCGCTGCATACTCTGCACCACCATCTCGCACAGGCGCTTGCTGGCGCCCATTACGTTGGTGGGGTTGACCGCCTTGTCGGTGGAGATCAGCACAAACTTCTCCGCACCGTAGCGGCCGGCCGCGTCCGCCACGTTGTAGGTGCCGAACACGTTGTTCTTGATGGCCTCTTCGGGGCAATCCTCCATCAGCGGCACGTGCTTGTGCGCCGCCGCGTGGAAGATGATGGCGGGACGATAGCGGCGGAACAGCAGATCCAGCTTACCCGCGTCGCGCACCGAGGCAATCTCAATGCACAAATCCAGAGAGGCGCCGAATTTCTGCCGCAGTTCCTGCTGCAGATCGTAGGCGTTGTTCTCGTAAATATCCACGACCACCAGCTTGTGGGGATGGTGCTGGGCGATCTGACGGCACAGTTCGGAACCGATGGAACCGCCGCCGCCGGTGACCATCACCACCTTGTTGGCCAGGAAGTCGTACACTTCTTTGTTATTGAAAATCACCGCTTCGCGGCCCAGCAAATCCTCTGGCTCCACGTCGCGGACGCTGCTCATCAGGTTGCCGGACTCGGCAGGCAGCTGACTGAAAATGCCGGGCAGAATGCGCACGCGGCAGGAGGTGGTGCTGCACTGTTCCAGCACCTCGCGGGTGCGCTCCTCGCTCAGCGAGGGGATGGCCACGATGATCTCGGACACGTCGGAATCCTTCAGATGCGCCGCGATGCTGTCCAGCGAGCCACGCACCGGCAGGCCGCGCACGTGGGCGCGCTGCTTGACCGGGTCGTCATCGAAGAAGCAGACCACCTGGTAGGGGCAATCGGGATCGCGGCGAATCTCGTCCACCAGCGACACACCGGCGTCGCCGGCGCCCACAATCGCCACCTTGACCGTCGCCACGCGGCGGTGGAGGTAACGGCGCTTGGCCTGGCGACCGTAGCGGTACATAAAGCGGGACACCCACATCATCACCAGCGAAATCAGCATCACCAGCACCTGCAAGCGGCGAGGATAGGTCATATAATCGGGGAACACCACGATGCTGAACAGGCGCAACACGATGTGACCGCACAACAGCGCCAGGAACTGCATCAAGTACTCCTTACTCTCCTGATACTTCCACAGGCTGTCGTAACAGCCGAAGAGCAGCAGGAACACGCTGGTGCAGGCCAGCGTAATCAGCAGGAACACCCACCAATAGGAGGGCATGGAGGCCAACTGCTCGTGAAAGCAGCCCCACGCCGCAAAAAAGGAAATCGCGGTGATTAAGGAATCGGTCCAGAGCAAGAGCAAGCGCCGCGGGTACGATACAAATTTGCTCGCAGCCGCAGGTTTTGTCTGCTGTTTACTCACAATAATCCCTCCGTGTTATCGTCTTGATCGTTTAGGTAATCCGTTGTCCACAGGATGCGGTCCAACCACTGGCGGCCCACGCGATGTTTGCTCATCACCTTAACCGCCTGCCCGATACGAGGGGCGCGATGGTCCAGATTGTGCATATCCGAGCCCATCACCAGCCGCTTAGCCAGCGGCAGGCGCTTGCACAAGTAGCGGAACCCCTGCTTGTCCGCGGCGGAATCCGCGTTCATCTGCACGATGACGCCGGGCAGATCCAGCAGAGCCTCCAACTGATCGCGGGAATACCAGGACAGATAGCGGTCCAGGTGCGCCAGCATCAGGGTGAGCCCCTGCTTGTAGACCAGGCTCTCCAGCTCCTCCATCACCCAATAGGAAGGCGCCATAAAGGGCAGCTCCACCAATAGGATGTCGGTTCCCTCGATGCAGAAGGGGCGCAGATCGTACCGCGAGATGCCCTCGCGGATCAGCACCTCGGCACCCAGCACCACCTCGGGCATATCCTCGGTGAGATAGGGCCGAATCTCCTCGTACGCTCGCTTACGCTCGCGGAAGAAACCGACGGCGGAATGGTCGCCAATATAGAAGTGGGGGGTTGCCACCACTCGGGTCACCCCCTGCTGCGCGCTGGCGCGCAGCATCGCCACCGCGGTCTGAAGGTCGGCGGCGCCGTCGTCCAGATTCGGCAGGCAGTGGGAGTGAAAGTCGGTCCAGTCGGCATTACTTGCCGCTGTTGTTGCTATACTCATAATCATAACGCTGATAATAGCGGCGTCTCTCGTAACGGCCATAGCGACCATAGCCATAGCGGCCGTAGCGGCCGTAGTTGCCGGAGCCCACCTTCATATCGGTGAGCACCACGCCCAGCAGTTTGGCGCCGGTGGTCTCCACCTTCTCCAAGGCCTCGGCGAACTCTTCGTACATCGTCTGGTTGTGACGGGCCACCAGCACCACACCGGCGGCGTTGGGGGCCACCACCAGAGCGTCGGCCACGACGCACAGAGGGGGCATATCCACAAAGACGTAGTCGTACTTGGTCTGCAACTCCTCCACCAGCTCCTTCATGCGGGCGGAACCCAGCAACTCAGAGGGGTTGGGAGGGGTGGGGCCGGAGGTGATCAGGTCCACGTTGGGCTTGACATTGTGGTGGATACACTCATCCAGAGTATTCAGACCGCCCAGGATCTTGGACAGACCCAGAGAGCGACTCTTCTTAAAGTTGCGATGCTGAGAGGGCTTACGCATATCCGCGTCCACCAGCACCACGCGGGCACCGGTCTGAGCCATAACGATGGACAGGTTGGCGCTCAGGGTAGACTTACCGGCAGAGGGCTCCGCAGAGGAGAACACCACCACACGGCTGTTGGTGGTCGCCAGGGAGAACAGCAGGTTGGTACGGATCATCTTGTAGGCTTCCATCACCTGGAAGGCGGTGCGCTTGCTGGCCTTTTCACCGGCCACGGCGGTCTTGGCCTCGGCGGCCACCTTCTCAGCCTCCGTCTCGACGGCGGCGGGAGCCTCAGCCACAGGAGCCTCGGCCACGGGAGCGTTCACCTCTTCGTTCAGCTGAGCGGAGGTATCCCATTCGTTACGATAGTTCTCGTTCATTACTTGTTACCTCCCGTCTTCTTGGCAGCAGTGTTGCCGCGATTCTCCAGGCTGCCGGCGGTATCCAGCACCACACCCAGCACGTTGACGTTAAAGCGATCCTTCAGGTCCTTCTCATCCTTGATGGTGTTATCCATCAGGTAGCGCACCAGGATCAGGCCGCAGATCAGCAGCAGGCCGAACACGCCGCCCAGGATGGCGTTACGAGCGACCATGGGGCTGTTCTTGGTGGCGGCCTCCACCTCGTCGATCTTGTTGATGGTCACCAGACCCTTCATGGCGTAGTCCACCACGTCGGGGACGTACTTCATCAGCTCGTCGCAGATGGCCTGAGACAACTTGGGATCCTCGGTGGTGGAGACGATACGCAGCAGAGCGGTGTTCTCCACGGCGGTCATGCTCAGACTGCTACGCACCGCACCGACGGTAGTCTCAAAGCCGGCGGCATTGACCTGCTCGGTCACCTTGTTCATGACGTTGTTGGACTTGATCAGGATGATGCACTCGTCAACCAGCTTCTGAGAAGCCTCCAGACCGTTGGCGCTCACGCCGGTGGAGTTATCCTGCTGAGAGACGTTCATGATATACATCGAACAACGAGCCGAGTAAGTGTCCGCGGTCAGCAGGCCGGTGGCCACGCCGAACACCACCGCCATAGCCACGGCCACGGCGATAATCAGGCGCAAGCTCTGCAGCAGCACCAGGAAAAACGAACGTAAATCCAGTTCTTTCATAGCGTATCCTCACTTTGGTAGAGATATTTCGCGTTATACGCGCGAAAATACGCGCACACGCATACAGTATAAAGTATAACAGTACCCCCCGCTTTTGTCAATGACCTATTTACTTTTCACCATATCAAAAAATCCTCGTTTCGACAAAGAAAAACAGCCCCCGTCAGGAGGCTGTTTTTGCTCATTTTATAATCCGTTGGCGTACACGGGAGGGTCGAGATGCTCCACCTTGGCGGTGGCATCCTCCGGCAGATTGGCGATGTTCCAATAGGTGTTGCCCGCGTACTTGGCGCGGGGACGCCAGTCGATGTGACGATTCTCCTGACGGCATATGAAGGCGTTGTTCTCAAAGCTCCAATCGTCGCTGTCAAAGGGACCGCGGAACACCTCCACGTTCTCAGCGCACATATCGAAATAGTTGTCGTGGATGCGGGTGCCGCCGTCGTTTTCGTGTACCCAAATCAGGCCGTTGCGATCGTTTTCGCTGATATTGTGGTGAATATCGTTGTTGGTGGTCTTGTACATCAGCAGCAGGAATCCGCCCTCGTTGTGGTGACTGTAATTGTAGCGGATGGTGCTGTCGTTGCAGGAAATATCGATGTCAAAGGCCTGACCGTCCTGCACGCCGTGGGTGTAGCACACCTCGTTGTACTGCATAATGGTGCCGTCGGCGTTGTGGGGCCACACCGCCGCGTTGGGGCCGATGCGCATCTCGTAGCAGCAATGCTCCACGTAGTTGTACTCAATCAGCGTACCGATGGTGGAGTTGACCAAGATACCGTCGCCGGCGGTGCGATAGATCTCGTTGCCGCGGATGACCACATTGGTGCTGCCCAGCCAAGGGCCCACCGTGGTGTGGTAGAAGTTGGTGACGTTGTCGGCGTAGGGGTCGTTGTGGTACTCGATGCCTCTCCCCTCTGCCCAGGCGCTCCACACCGAGATGCCGGTGCGGTCGATGTCCTCGATGACGTTGCCCTCAATCAGCACGTCGTCAAAGTTGGTGGGGGTGCCGCCAATGGTACCGGTGGACACCACCAAAATGCCCTCGCCGCAGAAGCGGGACATCTCGGCGTTGATGTCGTGGATATGACAGTTCTTCACGTGAATGTGATGGCCGGTGCCGTAGTCGTGCCAACGAATCAGCACGCCGTAGCGGTAGCGATTCTCCGCGGATTTGCGGAACTCACTGTGGCTGTAAGGCTCCAGCACATGCTCGAAGATCTGCTGGAAATAGGGGTTGTAATTGGTGATGTCAAGGCCGTCCACTTCCCAGTAGTTCTGGTTGTAGAACAGCACCGCCGCACCCTCCAAGAAGTTGCCCTCGCGGGTGCCGTAGCTGCCGCCGCCGTCGATGATGGGCTTGTCGCCGCAGCCATAGGTGCCGATGCGGATGGGCGCCTCTGCCGTGCCGTCACCCAGCGGGTGCAGCGGACCGCAGAAGAAACTGCCTTTTTTCAACAAAATCTCGTCACCGGGCAAAAAGGTGGTGGCGTTGACGTTTTTTAAGGTTTCCCACGCTGTTTCGGGTGTCAAACCATCGTTTTGGTCGCAACCAAAAGCGGAATCTACGTAATAGCGCATACTCTCTCCCCCATTTCGGATTGGTTACTCTCATTAAACCCCAATTTGGGTCGAAAGTCAAGCCTTATTGCCGCTTCATCTGGCGCAAAAACAGCACCACCGCCAGCACCAGCAGCACCAGGGCATACCCCAGCACCCACCACAGGTGCGGCAGGGCGGCGAGGAGGTCACCCGCAAGCAGGCTGCGCTCCATCTCCACCGCGTGGACAAAGGGCAGCAGATAGGCGATTTTCTTGAACGCGCCGCCCACCAATTCCAGGTCAAACCAAATGCCCGACAACCAGGCAGACAGGTTGGTCAGCAGGGCGCCGCAGATACCGCCCACCTGCTTATCGTTCAGCACGCTGCCGCACAAAAGGCCCAGCGCGATAAAGAGCAGCGACACCGGCAGAATGCCGATGACGGCGTACAGAATCCCCACCGTGACCGTAAGCCCCAGCGCCAGCGCCGCTAGGTAGCAGATGATACACTGCGCCACCGCGATGGGCAGGATGGGCAGGGTGTAACCGAGGATGAAATCCGCCGCCATCAGCGGGGTGGTGTACAGACGGCGCAGGAAGGAACTGCCCCGATCCTTAGCAATCAGCGTGGCGGAGAACAGGGTCATAAAAGACAGACCAAACACCGTCACGCCGGGGGCCAGATGCTGGATTTCAAACAGCGCCATCTGCGCTTCCGCAGGGATATTGGCCTGAATGGCGCTGAGCAATCCGATCAGCACCAGCGGAAATCCGAGGCCGAACAACAGATTCAGCGGATCTCGCAAAATTTCTTTCACATTGCGGCCCGCAAAGGTCAGCATTTTCATTCCGCCACCCCCTTCACGACGCGGACAAAGGCCTGCTCGAAGTTGTCGGTGCCCGCCTGCGCCTTAATGGCGGCGGCGGTGTCGCAGACCAGCAATTTGCCCTCTTTCATAATAGCGATGCGGTCGGACAGTGCCTCCGCCTCCTCCATATAATGGGTGGTGAGCACCACCGTCACCTCGCCCTTCAGCTGGCGGATGATGTCCCATAGATCGCTGCGGGCCAGCACGTCCAGCCCCAGCGTCGGCTCGTCCAAGAACAGAATCTGCGGCTCGCTGATCAGCGCCATGGCGATGCTCAACCGCCGTTGCCAGCCGCCGGACAGTTTGCCCGCTCGCTTTTCCATCATGCTCTGCAGCCCCAATTTTTGAGCCAATTCGGCGATTTTTGCCGCCGCTTTGTCCTTGCTCAGGCCGTGGACGCCGCACATCAGGCGGAGATTTTCCTCCACCGACAGACCGGGCGCCACCGCCGTCTCCTGGGGCGAAACGCCGATGATTTTCTTCACCTGCGCCGCCTCTTTCACCACACTTTTCCCGAGCAAAAAGGCGTCGCCGCCGTCGGGTCTGGTCAGGCAGGACAGCATCTTGATGGTGGTGGTTTTTCCCGCGCCGTTAACACCCAGCAGCGACAGCAACTCTCCCTGACGCACCGTCAGATTCAGCCCGTCCACCGCCACCACGTCTTTGTATTTCTTAGTCAAATTTTCGATACGAATGGCATCCATTCTCAGCCCTCCATTTCATACTGTTTACGCAGCCCCTGATAGGCGTCGGTGAGCATCCGACTCACCAGTTCCCACTCCAAATCCAGAAAACCCGTGGCATACATAGTGGCGATGCCGTGGACGTAGGCCCACATCTCCAAATGGAATAGTTTCGCCACCTCACCGCCCAATCCCGTGGTGGTGTGCATGATCTCCTCCACCGGCTGACTCATACGGAGTTCGTCGGCATTTTCCTCCCCCGCGCGGTCCCGCATATACAGCAGTTTGAACAGTTCTTTTTCCTCTTTGGCAAAGCGGATGTACGCCATACCACTGCTCTTGTAGGGCGGGTAATTTCCGCTCTCCACCTCCCGGCGGATGTAGTCGTTGCACAGCCGATCCGCCTCGGTCACCACCGCCAGACGTAGCTCTTCCATGGTGGCAAAATTGGAGAAAATCGGCTGGGTGGAACACCCCAAAACCCCCGCAACGGCGCGGGCATTCAGCGCTTCGGCGCCCTGCCGGCGCACGATCTCCACCGCAGTGGAGAGGATGGCTTCTTTTGTCGTTTTTACCTTAGGCGGCATACCGCACCTCCGAAATATAGTTTGCGTTATATATCAGTTGTTATTTTATCAATATTCCCCAGTTTTGTCAAGGGGAGAAAAAGGAAAAACGCCACCCGATTGGGTGGCGTTTTGTTTGGCTGCGGAACTAGGAATTTGAACCTCGGTTTTGCGCAGAAAATAGCAATTATCCCACGTTTCGATCAGCGCAAAACCTTGGAAAATCCTTTCGGATTTTCGAGGTTCTTCTTCTCGCAGATTTCAGCAAACAAAAAAAGCAAAGACCACCCATTCGGGTGGTCTTTGTTTTTTGGCTGCGGAACTAGGAATCGAACCTAGACAAAGAGATTCAGAGACTCTCGTGCTACCTTTACACAATTCCGCAAAATTGCGCTCGCTGTTGCAAGCAGGACTTATTATACCCCAAAAATCGGATTTGTCAATACTTTTTGCGAAAGTTTTGACAATTTTTTG
>JAZREF010000008.1:0-6722 GCA_045660625.1 Acutalibacteraceae bacterium | reverse complement strand
AACCGGCAAGGTTGAGGGCAAGATGCTGGTCTTCCTGAAACCCTGCGATACTTACAGCTTTAACCAGCTGCTGACCGAGCATCGCTTTGACCGCGAAAAGGTGTACGCCGTGGGTATCCCCTGCGAGGGTATGGCCGACATCGCCAAGGTGAAGGCTATCTGCGGCGAGGGTATCTCCGCCATCGACACCACCGGTGAGCAGATGCTGGTGACCACCCTGTACGACGACGCCCCCAAGGCGATTGCCACCGCCGACGTGCTGGCCGAGCGCTGCATCAACTGCAAGAGCAAGAAGATCGTGGCCTACGACGAGCTGCTGGGCGACAACGGCGAGGTTGTCGAGTCCGGCCGTTTCGACGAGGTGGCCCGTCTGGAGGCTATGACCCCCGACGAGCGCTTCGCCTTCTGGCAGAACGAGCTGTCCCGTTGCATCCGCTGCAACGCCTGCCGCGACGCCTGCCCCGCCTGCACCTGCGAGAAATGCGTGTTTGACAACCCCAACTCCGGCGTGGAGAATAAGTCCCCCGCCAACGAGTTTGAGGAGAAGATGTTCCACATCATCCGCGCCTTCCACGTGGCCGGTCGCTGCACCGACTGCGGCGAGTGCTCCCGCGTATGTCCCCAGAACATCCCCCTGCATCTGCTGAACCGTAAGTTCATTAAGGATATGAACAACTTCTACGGCGAGTATCAGGCAGGCGAGGAGGTCGGCTCCCGCGCTCCTCTGGTGAACTACACCACCGAGGATCTGGAGCCCGGCGAAGTCTTTGAGAGGGGGAATGACTGATGCGTAAGTGTTCTTTGACTAAGTTGGACGCTCTGTTCGCCGCGATTGCGAACAACGCCTCTCTGTACCTCCCCGTGGAGCAGACCGACGGCTCCTCCGCCTACACTAAGTGGGCCGAGGGCACCGTGTGGAGCCAGGCGCTCAACACCGTGCGCAGCCCCAAGGACTTCTTCTTCCCCCAGACCGAGAACCTGATGGCCTTCAAGACCGAGGGCAAGAACATCGAGGTCATCGACACCCGCACCGAGAGCGAGGATTTCGTCATCTTCGGTGTCCGCGCCTGCGACGTCAAGAGCTTTGACATCCTGGATCGCGTGTTCCTGTCCGAGCCGGTGGATAGCTTCTACGCTTCCCGCCGTGCCCACGGCGTCATCATCTCTCTGGCCTGCACCCGTCCCGCCGAGACCTGCTTCTGCAAGACCTTTGGCATCGACCCCGCCACCCCCGCCGGCGACATCGCCGCGTGGAAGACGGAGGACGCCGTCTACTTCGAGGCCAACACCGAGAAGGGTCAGGCTCTGCTGGATTCTCTGGGCGATCTGCTGGAAGAGTGCGACGACACCGCCGTCACCGAGCAGAAGGCTAAGATTGACGCCGTGATGAACAAGCTGCCCCTCAAGGATCTGACCACCGACGCCTTCGGCGGCGGCAAGACCGAGGAGTTGTTCAACAACCCCGCTTGGGACGAGATGTCCCAGGCCTGCCTGGGCTGCGGCACCTGCACCTTTGTGTGCCCCACTTGCCAGTGCTACGATATTAAGGATTTCAACACCGGCAACGGCGTGGTCCGTTACCGCTGCTGGGACTCCTGTATGTATTCCGACTTCACCAAGATGGCTCACGGCAACAACCGCCTGACCCAGAAGGAGCGCTTCCGTCAGCGCTTTATGCACAAGCTGGTGTACTACCCCGAGAATAACGAGGGTCTGTTCAGCTGTGTGGGCTGCGGCCGCTGCTTGGCTAAGTGCCCCATCTCGATGAATATTGTTAAGGTTATGAAGAAGATTGGAGGGAACAAAGGTGAATAAGAATGATACTTTGATTCCTCAGATCGGTGTCATCACCGACGTGCGCATCGACACCCCCGACATCAAGACCTTCCGTGTGGTCACCCCCGACGGCAAGAAGGCCTTTGACCATCGTCCCGGCCAGTGTGCGATGCTGTCCATCCCCGGTGTGGGCGAGGCGATGTTCTCCATCACCTCCTCCCCCACCAATACCGAGTATATGGAATTCTCCATTAAGAAGTGCGGCTGTGTGACCGAGTGGTTGCACCAGGCCGAGGCGGGCCAGCAGATCACCATCCGCGGCCCCTACGGCAAGCCCTTCCCTGTGGACGACGTGTTCGCAGGCAAGGATCTGTTGTTCATCGCCGGCGGTGTGGGCCTCGCCCCTCTGCGCTCGGTGATCAACTACTGCCGTCACTATCGTGACCGCTACGGCAAGATCGACATCGTCTACGGCTCCCGTTCTAAGGACGATCTGCTGGACTATCAGGAGATCATCAACGAGTGGGCCACCGATGATGGCGTCAACGTGCACCTGACCATCGACAACCCCCAGGAAGGCTGGGACGGTCACGTGGGCTTTGTCCCCAACTACGTCAAGGAGCTGGGCTTCGACACTAACAAGGTGGCGGTTCTGTGCGGTCCTCCCATCATGATTAAGTTCACGCTGGACGGACTGTGCGGCATCGGCTTTGACAAGACCAACGTCTACACCACCCTGGAATTGCGTATGAAGTGCGGCGTCGGCAAGTGCGGCCGCTGCAACGTGGGCGCCAAGTACGTCTGCAAGGACGGCCCCGTGTTCCGCTGTGACGAGTTGGATGAACTCCCCGGTGAGTATTAAGGAGAATGAATATGGAAAATATGGTAACAATTTACCTCTATGGTAAAAAATACGAGGTACCCTCTAGCCTGACCATTATGAACGCTATGGAATATGCCGGCTATCAGCTGGTGCGTGGTGTGGGTTGCCGTTGCGGTTTCTGCGGCGCCTGTGCCACCATCTATCGTATTCAGGGTCAGCAGGAGCTGAAAACCTGCCTGGCTTGCCAGACCAAGGTAGAGGACGGTATGTATATCGCCACCCTGCCTTTCTTCCCCCTGGTGAAGAAGCCCTATGAGCTGGAGAATGTAAAGCCCACCGAGATGATTATGATGCAGCTGTACCCCGAGGTCTACGCCTGCATCGGCTGCAACGCCTGCACCAAGGCTTGCACCCAGGGCCTGAACGTGATGCAGTACATCGCCTTCGCTCAGCGTGGTGACTTTGAGGCCTGTGCCGAGGAGTCCTTTGACTGCGTGATGTGCGGCGTCTGCTCCTCCCGTTGCCCCGCCGGCATCTCCCATCCTCAGGTGGGTCTGCTGGCCCGCCGTCTGAACGGTAAGTACCTGGCCCCCGAAACCCAGCACCTCTTGGAGCGTGTTGCCGAGATTGAAAACGGCGGTTGCGAGGCGGATCTTCAGGAGATTATGAAGAAGACCGCTGAAGAACTCAAAGAGATGTACAACAACCGTGACTTTGAGCAATAAGGAGGTGCGATACGATGTATACTAAAGAACAATTAGAATCCATCAAAAAGGTGGAAGCGACCCGTGAGGAGCGTTTGAAACAGGTTCTGGCCGGCAACCATCCCCGCCGTATGACCGCGGAGGAGAAGGATCAGGTTCTGCTGGAGAACCACCCCGACCACATCCAGTCGCAGTTTGACGTGCTGAAGATCGGCCCCAACAAGGGCGAAAAGGTGCCGCTGGAGCTGGCCGAAACGCTGCAGGCCAACCCCCGCATCGACCCCAAGGACGTGGATCTGACCAAGTATGATTACGACGTAGACGTGCTGGTCATCGGCGGCGGCGGTGCCGGTTCTGCGGCGGCCATTATGGCTCACGAGAACGGTGCCAACGTGATGATCGTCACCAAACTGCGTCACGGCGACGCCAACACCATGATGGCTGAGGGCGGCATTCAGGCGGCTGACAAGCCCAACGATAGCCCTGCCCAGCACTATCTGGACGTGATGGGCGGCGGCCACTTTAAGAACGTGCCCGAGCTGGTCTACAAGCTGGTAAACGATGCTCCCGTGTGCATCAAGTGGCTCAACGACCTGGGCGTTATGTTTGATAAAGAGGCCGACGGCACCATGGTCACCACCCACGGCGGCGGCACCTCTCGCAAGCGTATGCACGCCTGCAAGGACTATTCCGGTGCCGAGATTATGCGTGTGCTGCGCGACGAGGTGCAGAATCGTCAGATTCCTGTGGTGGATTTCACCTCTGCTATCGAAATCATTAAGGATGAGAACGGCAAGGCTGCCGGTGCCGTCCTGCTGAATATGGAGACCAAGGACATCCTGGTTGCCCGTGCCAAGACCGTGATCATCGCCACCGGCGGTGCCGGCCGTATGCACTACCAGGGCTTCCCCACCTCCAACCACTACGGCGCTACCGCCGATGGTCTGGTGATGGCCTATCGTGCCGGCGCCCCTCTGCTGTATGCTTACACCCTGCAGTATCATCCCACCGGTGCTGCTTATCCTTCTCAGATTTTCGGTGCCCTGGTAACCGAAAAGGTGCGTTCCATCGGTGCCCAGCTGATCAATGCTGACGGCGAGGCCTTCATGTATCCTCTGGAGACCCGTGACGTGTGTGCTTCTACCGTTATCCGCGAGTGCCGCAAGGGCAACGGCGTGGATACCTTCAACGGTGGCAAGGCCGTGTGGCTGGACTCTCCCATGATCGATAAGATTCACGGCGAGGGCACCATCGAGAAGCGCATCCCCGCTATGCTGCGTATGTACCTGAAATACGGTATCGATATGCGTAAGCAGCCCATCCTGATTTATCCCACCCTGCACTATCAGAATGGTGGTATCAAGATTGCCGACAATGGTATGTCCGACGTGGAGAACCTGTTTGTGGCCGGTGAGGCTGTTGGCGGTATCCACGGCGAGAACCGCCTGATGGGCAACTCCCTGCTGGATATCATCGTGTTCGGTCGCAACGCCGGTATCAACGCCGCCGCCGTGGCCAAGAACATCACCGCCAGCGATAAACTGTCCTTGGCCCACGTGGAAAGCTTCAAGAAGGAGATGGCCGATGCCGGCATCCAGACCGACAAGGTGTCTCCCAAGCTGCTTCCCAACTACACCAAGCAGAAGGATTTCTAAGGGAGGCGCTGATGTATGAGTTTCTTTAATGGCATTTTGTCCATCAGCAACATCTACACCCTGCTGTTTGTGGTGTTTGGTGTCCTGCTGGTGGGTTACGCCCTGGGTCGTATCACCATCAAGGGCATCTCTCTGGGCGACGCGGGCGTGTTCATCATCGCCCTGCTGGCCGGCGCTCTGTTCTTCTCTATGGGTGAGAACGGCCTGACCTTCGCCGCATCCACCAAGCCCTACGACTTCTCCGCGGGCTTGTCCCTCATCGAGGCACTGGGTCTGGTGCTGTTCGTCACCTCTGTCGGATACATCGCCGGCCCCAAGTTCTTCGGCAACTTTAAGCGTAACTTCAAGTCCTACGTGCTGCTGGGTCTGGTGATCATCACCGCCGGCGCCCTGGCCGCTGCGGCTTGTATCTTCGCTCCCGAGGTGCTGGGCATCGGCTACGGCTCCACCATCGAGACCCGCGAGGGCTTCGTGGCGATGATCGTCGGCCTGCTGTCCGGCTCTCTGACCTCCACCCCCGCCTTCTCCGCCGCTAAGGAGACGGTGGCCGCCGAGTACCAGAGCCTGGTCTCCGTCGGTCACGGTATCGCCTACATCTTCGGCGTGGTCGGCGTGGTGCTGTTCGTCCAGCTGATTCCCAAGCTGACCAAGGCCAATATGGACGAGGAGCGCGCCAAGCTAGTCATCAAGTCCGACAAGGATGAGAAGAAGGCGGAGCGCAAACTGTTCGAGATCGACCACCAGGGCATCGCCGGCTTCTCTCTGGCGGCCATCCTGGGTGTGATCATCGGCAACATCAAAATCCCGCTGTCCATCATCGGTCTGGCGGGCAACTTCTCCCTCACCACCACCGGCGGCTGCCTGCTGATGAGCCTGATTCTGGGCCACTTCGGCAAGATTGGCCCCGTGCGCATTATGCCCAACCAGAACACCCTCAAGTTGTTCCGCGAGTTGGGTCTGGTGCTGTTCCTGGTGGGCGCCGGTATCCCCGGCGGCGCCGAGTTCGTGGCCAACTTTGACGCTATGTACTTCGTGTACGGTGCGGTGATGACCATCGTCCCGATGATCATCGGCTACCTGTTCGCTAAGTACGTGCTCAAGCTCAGCCTGCTGAACAACCTCGGTTCTATCACCGGTGGTATGACCTCCACCCCCGCCCTGGGCACCCTGATCGGTGTCTCGGGCACCGAGGACGTGGCCGCCGCCTATGCGGCCACCTACCCCATCGCCCTGATCGCGGTGGTTCTGGCATCCCAGTTGTTGATCATTTTCATTAAGTAATCATTTAGAAAAGGAGAATTAACCAATGATCGATTTGCAGAAGTATGGCATCAACGGCGTGACCGAGATTGTCTACAACCCCTCTTACGAGGAGCTGTTTGAGGCCGAGATGGACCCCTCTCTGGAGGGCTTCGAGAAGGGCCAGCTCACCGAGTTGGGCGCCGTCAACGTGATGACCGGTATCTACACCGGCCGCTCCCCCAAGGATAAGTTCATCGTCATGGACGAGACCTCCAAGGACACCGTGTGGTGGACCTCCGACGAGTTCAAGAACGACAACAAGCCCGCCTCCATCGAGGCCTGGAACGCTTGCAAAGAGCTGGCTATGAAGCAGCTGTCCGGCAAGAAGCTGTACGTCATGGACCTGTTCTGCGGCACCAACAAGGACAGCCGTATGGGCATCCGCTTCGTGATGGAGGTTGCTTGGCAGGCTCACTTCGTGAAGAATATGTTCATCACCCCCACCGCTGAGGAGCTGGAGAA
>JAZREF010000007.1:0-4094 GCA_045660625.1 Acutalibacteraceae bacterium | reverse complement strand
TGGGCAGGTCGCGGTAGGAATGGACGATATTGGCGAAATGCTCGCAGAACAGAGTCTCGGAGGTGGGGCGCACGCACAGGCGCTCCTCCAGCTGCTCGCTACCGCCGAAGGTGACCCAAGCCACCTCGGGAGCGAAGCCCTATACGAGATCCTTCTCCTTCTGCAGCAGGCTCTCGGGGATGAACATGGGCATATTCACATTCTCGTGGCCGGTCTCCTTGAACATACCGTCCAGAATGCGCTGGATATTCTCCCAGATGGCGTAGCCATAGGGACGGATGACCATACAGCCCTTAACGCTGGTGTACTCGATGAGCTCCGCCTTCTTCACGATGTCGGTGTACCATTTGGCGAAATCCTCTTCCATGGAGGTGATGGCCTCCACCATTTTCTTGTTATCTGCCATTTTAATGACCTCTCTTTCTGCGGTGAATCTACCGCACACTTAGACAGTATAACATTATATACTATTATTATGAAAATTTCAACCATTATCGTAAAAATCGGGGCCAAAATCAGGAATTTTTTGCCGCCTCTCCCCTGTGTCAAGCGGCGTTAACTTTTTGTATTGTTTTTTCCACCGTTTTGCGACAAAAATCGCAAACTTTCACACCCTATTTTTTGGAAAAACCCCTGCCAAATAGCGGAGTTTTCACATTTTCCACCGAGTTTTCCACCATTTTGGGGGAAGAAAAATCGAGTTTTCCACAAGGAAAATGTTTACAAATTGTAATATCGCATATCCGCCCGCGGGATGGGGCATACTCACCGATGCAATCACAAAACGGAGGAAATCGGCCATGATAAAAGGCGTCAATCGGCATATGATCGAGGTCACACACACCGGCAGCCCTTATTTTGAGCGGGCGTTCCTGGTGGTGCGGGGCACCCCGCCCGCCGACGAGGAAAAACTCCACCGTCTGGCGCAAAAGGTGGTGGAGCAGGCGGACAGCTACTCCGGACTGCGCCGTCGGCGGTGGCGAAACGCCCTCAAACAAGGCGGTCGCGCCCTGCTATGGGGTGGCGGCGGTGCCGCCCTGATGTGGATCATCCAGCGGCTGGGATAAGGCGCAAAAAAGCCCGTGTGTCGGTGGGACACACGGGCTTTTGCTCGACATTATTCGGCGGTTTTTTGATCCGCGATGAAGTTCTCCAACAGCTCCATACTCTGCTGATACAACTCCTCGTTCATCGCGCTGCCCTGCAACTGACGCACACCGAAATACAGTTCCGGCGTGCGGGCGGTCAGCTCGGGGATGGGACGGGGATCGTCCTTCCAATTATACAGTTTGCCCTCCTCGATGAGGCCCTTGCTCTCCACCGTAATGGGGGCGAAGAACTCCATCGGCTGGCCCTCGTCATCTACCAAGATGCGGGAGAACTGCTTGTAGGAGTGGGGGTCGAACATAAAGAACATTCTATCCCCCGCCATCAGGTGAGCCTGCACCTGCTGGATGCCGCTGTTGCGGCTCTGGCTCAGGTCGGCGCTGTACAGGCAATTTTCCACCTGCACCTCCACCTTGCCGTCGCCGTCCACGTCGGTGCCGTACTGCTGCAGCAGGGCGGCCAGCGCCTCACGCTCGGGGTTGGTGTAGGCGGACTCGGTGATCAGCAGGACGTAGTAGTCCGGCTTGTCCCGATTGATCAGCTGGATGATACCCACCACCGCCACCACCGCGGCGAACAAAATCAGCCAAAATTTCAGCTTATGATGAAACCAAAAATTCTCCCACCGACTGCGAGGGGTCTGAGGAATCTCCTCATGCTGAGTGGGTTTCAATTCCTCCGGGTCCACGCCACGGAGCAACCATTCACGTGCCATAACGACATCCTTTCGGGTTGGTCTTGATGGGATTAGTATACCACGCATTGTGTGGCGTGGCAAGAGGAGAATGTAAACAATCCGTAACGAAACAAGACCGCACCCTGACGGATGCGGTCTTTTTCTTACATTATTTCACCTGCTTGGCGTGCCAGATGCGATCGTTGTAATCGCGGATGGAGCGGTCGGAGGCGAAGATACCGCTCATTGCGGTATTCAGCAGCGCCTTCTTGGCCCAAGCCTGCTTATCCTGATACAGGCGGGCGGAATCGGCCTGCGCACGGGCGTAGTCCTCGTAGTCGGCCAGCACCATATAGGGGTCGCGGGTCAGCAGAGAATTGGCGATCTCGCTGTAATTGCGGCCGCCGAAGCCCTCGTACATAAAGTCGATGGCGCGACGGATGTCGGCGTTGTTCTCATAGTGCCAGCGGGGATTGTAATGGGGCTTGCGTGCCTCCACCTCGGGGGTACGCATACCGAACAGGAACATGTTCTCCTCGCCCACAGACTCGCAGATCTCCACGTTGGCGCCGTGCAGGGTGCCCAGGGTCAGGGCGCCGTTCATCATCAGGTTCATATTGCCGGTGCCGGAGGCCTCGGTACCTGCCAGAGAAATCTGCTCGGAGATATCGGCGGCGGGCATCAGCAGCTCGGCCAGAGTCACGCGGTAATCCTCGATGTAGACCACCTTCAGCTTGCCGCGGACGGCCGGATCGCTGTCGATGAGCTTGGACAGGTTGCAGATGAACTGGATGATCTCCTTAGCCAGGCGATAGCCGGGGGCCGCCTTGGCGCCGAAGATATAAGTGCGGGGGGTGAACTCCATATCGGGGTTCTCTTTGAGCTTCAGGTAGGTGATGAGAATGTGCAGGGCGTTCAGGTGCTGACGCTTGTACTCGTGCAGACGCTTCACCTGCACGTCAAACAGAGAATCCACGTTCAGCTCCTCGCCGGTCTGCTTCTTAACATAAGCGGCCAGGCGCTCCTTGTTGGCGCGCTTGATGGCCATAAACTCCTCCAGGGAGGCGGCATCGTCAGCGTAGGGTACCAGCTTGGACAGGTTGGAGGCATCCAGCACGTAGTCGTCGCCGATACGCTGGGAAATGAACTTAGACAGGTCGGGGTTGGACTGGCACAGCCAGCGGCGGTGAGCGATACCGTTGGTCACGTTGGTGAACTTCTCGGGGTGGACGCTGTACGCCTCGGGGAAGACGGTCTCCTTGACGATCTCGCTGTGCAGGCGGGACACGCCGTTGACAGAGTGGCAGGCGGCCACGCAGAGGTTGGCCATCTTGATGACGCCGTAGCTGATGATGGCCATACGGCTCACCTTCTCGCGGTCGCCCATGGTGGCGGCCATCATCTCGTCGCTGTAACGGTTGTTGATCTCCTTGACGATCTGATAGATACGGGGCAGGCGCTGACGGAACAGGTCCTCGGGCCAGCACTCCAGCGCCTCTGCCATAACGGTGTGGTTGGTGTAGGCAAAGGTGCGGTTGATGATGTCCCAAGCGGCGTCCCAGCCGTAGCCGCACTCATCCAGCAGGATGCGCATCAGCTCGGGGATAGCCAGGGTGGGATGGGTATCGTTGATGTGGACAGCTGCCATCTCGGGCAGGTTGTCCATGGTGCCGTACTTCTCCAGATGGCGCTGGACGATGTCCTGCACAGAGGCGGACACCAGGAAGTACTGCTGGGACAGACGCAGGCTCTTACCCTCGCGGTGGTTGTCGGCGGGGTACAGCACCTGGGTGATGACCTCGGCCATAGCCTTGCGCTCCATAGCGCGCATATACTCGCCCTGATTGAACAGGGTCATATCCATACCGGGGGCGGTGGACTTCCACAGACGCAGGGTGGACACACCCTTGCCGTCCTTGCCCGCCACCATCAGGTCGTAGGGCTGGGCGATCACCACGGTGGCATCGGCGTGCTCGACGTGATGATAGCCGTTATCCGACCACCACTCGTTGATGCGACCGTCAAACTTGACCTCCTTGGCCAGCTCGGGACGGGGCAGCAACCAGCACTCGCCGCCGGGGAGCCAGAAATCGGGCATCTCGGTCTGCCAGCCGTTGTCCAGCTTCTGACGGAAGATACCCAGCTCGTACAGCAGGGAGTAGCCGATGGCGGGGATGCCGTTGGCGGCCAAACCATCCAGGAACCAGGCGGCCAGACGACCCAGACCACCGTTCCCCAGACCGGCATCCGGCTCCAGCTCGAACAGGTTATCCAGCTTGGCGCCATACTCTTTCAGCACGGCGGCAGCGTC
>JAZREF010000006.1:0-9731 GCA_045660625.1 Acutalibacteraceae bacterium | reverse complement strand
AAAGTATTTATAAGACTAATGCCATCTGCCCCTGCTGGCTCACAAGCCTTTGCTATTGAAACAATATCGGTAACGTTGGGCGAAAGCTTAATAATTACGGGGTTGGTTGTTACCTTTTTTACTGCGGCAGTTACTTCTGCGGCGGCCTCGGGGTTTGTACCAAAGCTCATACCGCCGCCATGAACGTTAGGGCAGCTTACGTTAACTTCAAGCCAACCTACCTGTTCTTCTTTATCTAGCTTTTCACAAGTATAAGCATAATCATCCACGGCAAAGCCACTAACGTTAGCCATAACCTTTTTATTAAAGCATTTTTTAAGTTTTGGAAGTTCTTCGCTTATTACCTTTTCAACACCGGGGTTTTGAAGTCCAACGGCGTTTATCATACCGTTTTTACACTCGGCAATTCTAGGGGTAGGATTACCAAAGCGTGGGTCTTTAGTAGTGCCTTTAAAGGAAAAGGTTCCAAGACAGTTAATATCATAAAGCACGGCAAATCCATAGCCGAAGCCAAAGGTTCCGCTTGCGGGGATAATGGGATTATCAAGCTCTATTCCGCAAAGATTTACCCTTAGTCTTCCCATAAAATCTCCTCCTTTTCCAGCACGGGGCCGTCCTTGCAAATGCGCTTGTAGCCGGTGATCACCTTGCAGGAGCAACCCATACAAGCACCAAAACCGCAACCCATCCGCTCCTCAAAGCTGAACTGACCCGAGGTGGCGGTGGACTTATACACCGCCTTCAGCATCGGCTCGGGACCGCAGGTGTAGAAGTAGGTGTAGTCCTCCGGCAGGGCGTTGGTGACAAAGCCCTTGACGCCGTGGGAGCCGTCCACGGTGGTGACGGTGACGTCACAACCCAGAGCGGCAAACTCCTGCTCGTAGAACACCTCGTCGGCGGTGTTGAAGCCGAGAATCACCGACACGGGCTTGCCCTGCGCCCGCAGCAGACGCGCCGCCATATAGAGGGGAGGCACACCCACGCCGCCACCGATGAGCAGAGGTTTATCACCTGCCTTAGACAGGTCGTAGCCGTTGCCCAGGCCGGTCAGCAGGTCGAGAGTTTGACCCGCGGCCATGGCGGCCATCTTCTGGGTGCCCTTGCCCACCACCTTGTAGACCAGGGTGAGGGTGTCGCCCTGACAGTCGCAGACCGAGATGGGACGGCGCAGGTACAGACCGTCCAGCAGGATGTTGACGAATTGGCCGGTGGTGATGCCGTCGGTGTCACCCGCCAACGTCATCCGATAGACGGTGGCGGTGAGGGCGGTATTGTCGGTGATGGTGAAAATGGTTTGTTTCATAAGTGGCTCCTTTGGGGGAATGGTTTTACTTCGCGTCGATGGTGGACACCTTATTGGTGATCTCCTCCAGCACGTCCAGCACGATGCGGACGGTATCCAGGTTGGAGAACAGGGTCACGCCGTTCTCGATGGCACAGCGGCGGATCAGCACGCCGTCATCGTAGTGAACGCCCGACAGAATGGCGCGGGTGTTGATGACGTAGCTGACGTAGCCGGCGCGGATGGAGTCAAAGATCTCCTCACTGCCCTCCAGCAGCTTCTTCAGCACGCGGGTACGAATGCCGTGGGCCTTGAGGAAGTTGGCGGTGCCCACGGTGGCCTCGATGTTGAAGCCCATATCGTAGAAACGGCGCACCAGAGGCAGAGCCTCCTCCTTGTCCTCGTCCGCCAGGGTGACCAGCACGGTGCCGTAGTTGTGCAGCTGCACGCCGCCGGCAATCAGCGCCTTCTGCATGGCGCGGGAGAGCTTATCGTCATAGCCGATGGCCTCACCGGTAGACTTCATCTCGGGGGACAGGTAGGCGTCCAGACCCTTCAGCTTGTTGAAGGAGAAGACCGGCACCTTGACATAGTAGCGCTCCTTCTCGTTGGGGTACAGGGTGAAGATGCCCTGCTCCTTCAGCGTCTTGCCCAGGATGGCCTCGGTGGCGATGTCCGCCAGGGAGTAGCCGGTGGCCTTGGACAGGAAGGGAACGGTACGGGAGGAACGAGGATTGACCTCGATGATGTAGACGTTGTCGTCCTTATCCACGATAAACTGGATATTGAACAGACCGACGATGCCGATGCCCAGACCCAGCTTCTTGGTGTACTGCAGGATGGTGCCCTTCACCTTATCGGAGACCGAGAAGGTGGGGTACACGGAAATGGAGTCGCCGGAATGGACGCCGGTGCGCTCCACCAGCTCCATAATGCCGGGGACGAACACGTCCACGCCGTCGCAGATGGCGTCGACCTCTACCTCTTTGCCCACGATGTACTTGTCAACCAGCACGGGCTTGTCCTCGTCGATCTCCACGGCGGTCTTCAGGTAGTGGCGCAGATCCTCGTCCTTGGCCACGATCTGCATGGCGCGGCCACCCAGCACGAAGGAGGGGCGCACCAGCACGGGATAGCCGATGTCGTTGGCGGCGGCGATGCCGTCCTCGATGTTGGTGACGGCACGACCCTTGGGCTGGGGGATGTTCAGTTCGCGCAGGATGCGCTCGAAGGCCTCGCGGTTCTCGGCGCGGTCGATGGCGGCACAGTCGGTGCCGATGATCGTGACGCCGCGGTCAGCCAGAGGCTGAGCCAGGTTGATGGCGGTCTGACCGCCCAGAGAGGCCACCACACCGATGGGGTTCTCGAAGTTGATGATGTTCATCACGTCCTCGGGGGTGAGGGGCTCGAAATACAGCTTGTCAGCGGTGGTGTAGTCGGTGGAAACCGTCTCGGGGTTGTTGTTGATGATAATGGCCTCGTAGCCGGCGCGCTTGATGGTCTGCACGGCGTGGACGGTGGAATAGTCAAACTCCACGCCCTGACCGATGCGGATGGGGCCGGCGCCCAGCACCACGATTTTCTTCTTCTCGGTGAGGATGGAAGTATTCTCACCGGTGTAGGAGGAGTAGAAGTAGGGGATGTAGGCGTTGGTGTGGCAGGTGTCCACCATACGGAAGCCGGGGGTGAGATTCTTCTCGATGCGGAAGTTGTACACCTCAATCTCGGTGCAATTCCACAGGCGAGCCACGTACTTATCCGAGAAGCCCATCTTCTTGGCGGCGGCGAGAGTGTCCAGATCGAACGCCTTGACGCGCAGAGCCTCCTCCATATCGACGATCTTCTTGATGGACTCGAGGAACAAGGGAGTGATCTGGGTGATCTCGTGGAGCTGGTCGATGCTGACGCCGTGATAAATCAGCTCGGCGATGGCAAAGATGTTGTCGGAGTGGAACTCGGTGATGTAGTCCAGCATCTCCTCCTTGCTCATACTGTCAAACTTGGAGTGATACAGGTGGTTGACGCCGATCTCCATAGAGCGGATGCCCTTGAGGAACGCCTCCTCCAGGTTGGAGCCGATACCCATAATCTCGCCGGTGGCCTTCATCTGGGTGCCCAGCAGGTTGGAGGCGGAGGTGAACTTGTCAAAGGGGAAGCGGGGGAACTTGGTGATGACGTAGTCCAGGCGAGGCTCGAAGGCGGCGGTGGTATTGGCAATCTGAATCTCGTCCAGGGTCATACCGACGGCAATCTTGGCGGTGACGCGGGCGATGGGATAGCCGCTGGCCTTAGACGCCAGGGCGGAGGAACGGGACACGCGGGGGTTGACCTCGATGAGGTAGTACTCGCTGGTCTCGGGGTTGAGGGCGTACTGCACGTTGCAGCCGCCGCTGATTTTCAATTCACGGATGATCTTGATGGCGGAGTCGTTGAGCATCTTCATATCCTTGTCGCTGAGGGACAAGATGGGAGCCACAACCACAGAGTCGCCGGTGTGGACGCCCACGGGGTCCACATTCTCCATACCGCAGATGGTGATGGCGTTGTCGGCGGAGTCGCGCATGACCTCAAACTCGATCTCCTTGTAGCCCTTGACCGACTTCTCAATCAGCACCTGATGCACGGGAGAGAGCTTGAAGGCGTTGGTACCGACCTCCACCAGCTCCTTCTCGTTGTAGGCGAAGCCGCCGCCGGTGCCGCCCAGAGTAAAGGCAGGACGCAACACAACGGGATAGCCAATGCGAGCGGCAGCCGCCTTGGCCTCGTCCAGATTGTAGGTGATCTCGGAGGGGATGACCGGCTCGCCGATACTCTCGCACATCTGCTTAAACATATCGCGGTCCTCGGCGCGCTCGATAGACTCGCTGGTGGTGCCCAGCAGTTCTACGCCGCACTCCTTGAGGATGCCCTTCTTCTCCAACTGCATCGCCAGATTGAGGCCGGTCTGACCGCCGATGCCGGGGACAATGGCGTCGGGGCGCTCGTAGCGCAGAATCTTAGCCACGTACTCCAGAGTCAGGGGCTCCATATACACCTTGTCGGCGATGGTGGTGTCGGTCATGATGGTGGCGGGGTTGGAGTTGCACAGCACCACCTCGTAGCCCTCCTCGCGCAGGGCGAGACAGGCCTGGGTGCCGGCGTAGTCAAACTCGGCGGCCTGACCGATGACGATGGGGCCGGAGCCGATGATGAGAATCTTCTTGATGTCGGTACGCTTTGCCATAATTCATCCTCCTATGATCACTCGGGTTTATATACAACTTGTCCGTCGGCGACGGTCAGCACGCAGCGACCGTACAGCGTCTGCCCCGTGTAGGGCGTCGCTCTGCCGAGGGTGTGGAATTCGTTGGGGTTGACGGTAAAACTTTCGTCCAGTCGCCAGACGGTGAAACTGTCACCGACGGGGATGCCGAAACGGTTGCGGGGATTGACGGTCAGGGCGCGGATGATGGTATCCATCGGTACCAGCCCGGTCTTGACCAGGTGGGTGTACAGGGCAGGTAGGGCGGTCTCCAGACCCACCACGCCGAAGGCGCTGTGCTCCAGACCCTTCGCCTTCTCCTCCGCAGAGTGAGGGGCGTGGTCGGTGGCGATGCAGTCGATGGTGCCGTCTCGCAGGCCCTCCACCAGCGCCTCGCGGTCTGCCGCCGAGCGCAGGGGGGGATTCATCTTAAATCGGCCGTCCTCTTGCAGGTAACTGTCATCCATCGTCAGGTAATGAGGCGCGGTCTCGCAGGTGACGTCCACGCCGTCGGCCTTGGCCGCGCGGATGAGGTCCACCGACTCCTTGCAGGAGATGTGGCACACGTGGTAGGCGCACCCCGTCTCCTTCGCCAGCTTCAGGTCGCGGGCGATGGGGCCCCACTCGCTCTCGGAGCAGATGCCGCGGTGTCCGTGGGCGGCGGCGTAGGCGCCGTCGTGGATGTAGCCGCCGCGAAGCAGGCTATTGTCCTCGCAGTGGGCGACAATGATCTTGCCCAGTCGCTTGGCCTCCATCATTGCCTGGCGCATCATCTCTTCGCTCTGCACGCCGCGTCCGTCGTCGGAGAAGGCGATGCAATCGGGCGCCATACCGGCCAGATCCGCCAGCGCCTCTCCCCTCTGCCCCACCGTGATGGAGCCGTAGGGGTGAATCTTCACGCCGCCTGCGGGGATGATGTCAATCTGCTGACGCAGATGCTCGACACTGTCGGGGACGGGGTTCAGATTCGGCATGGTGCAGACGTCGGTGTAGCCGCCGCGAGCCGCCGCGGCCGAACCGGTCACCATGGTCTCCTTATAAGAAAATCCCGGCTCACGAAAATGCACATGCACATCGCAAAAGCCGGGATAAACAGCATATTGGGCGGAGCAATCCGCAAACAGAGGCACCAAAGCCTCAACACGGGAAATAACAGAAGAATCCATCTGAACGGCAACTACGTTTTTCATCTTAGTCTGTGCGGTCATGACAGTTCCTCCTCTTTTTTATCTTTCCTATGATTATATCATAGAGAGGGACTTTTTGTCAACGAAATAACCACCTGCAAAGCGCAAAAATTAAGCCTTTTTTCGGCGATTTTCTCGTGCAAAATGTAGAGAAAACAACACAGACCGCCCCGCAGGTCGCGAGACGGTCTGTTTGTACGCAATTATTCCTTTGTCCAGGTGGCGGGGAGCAAGGCCAACACCAGCGGATAAATCTCCAGACGACCCAGCAGCATAATCAGCGCGAAAATCGCCGTGGACACGTCGGTATAGCCCGCAAAACCGCCCATCGGCCCCACGTCGCCCAAGCCGGGGCCCACGTTGTTGATGCAGGTGATGACCGCGGTGAGATTGGTCTCCAACGAGAAGGGCTCCCACGCAATCAGCAGGAATCCGCCCGCCAACAACATAAAGTACAGGATGAAATAGGCCGCCGTAGACTGGACGGTGGTCTCCTCCACCCGCTTGCCCTCCAGGCGCACCACCGACACCGTGCGGGGATGCACCAGACGGCGCAACTCGCGGGTCACCGTCTTGAACAGCAGCATAATGCGGGACACCTTCAGGCCGCCGGCGGTAGAGCCGGCGCAACCGCCCACAAACAGCAGCACGAAGATGATGCTGCGGGACAGACCCGGCCACAGATTGAAATCGGTGGTGGCAAAGCCGGTGGTGGTGACCAGCGACGCCACCGTGAAGGCGGCGTGACGCATACCCTCTCCGAAATCGGTAAAGGTGGAGGTCATCAGCACGTTGGCGGTCAAAATCGCAGTGGAGACGGTGAAAATACCGCCGTACACCCACAATTCGCGGTTGCCCGCCACCGGGCGAATCGCCCGCAGCAGCAGGAGGTAATAGAGGTTGAAATTGACGCCGAACAGCAGCATAAAGACGGTGATAATCCACTGCTGGGCGGGGGTGTAGGCGCTGACGGGGGTGGACAGGCCAAAGCCGCCGGTGCCCGCGGTGCCAAAGGAGATGAGCAGACTGTCAAACAGCGGCAGTTTGGCGATCAGCAGACACACCATCTCCACCACTGTCAACACCAAGTAGATGAGATACAGAATCTTAGCGGTGTCCCGCAGGCGGGGCACCAGCTTGCCCACCACGGGGCCGGGCACCTCGGCGCGCATCACGTGGATGGTGCGGCCGGAGCCGGAGGGCACCAGCGCCATCATCAGCACCAGCACGCCCATACCACCCACCCAATGGGTGAAGCTGCGCCAGAACAGGATGCCGTGGCTCAGGCCGCTCAGGTCGGTGATAATCGACGCGCCGGTGGTGGTAAAGCCGCTCACCGTCTCAAAAAAAGCGTCGATATAATGGGGGATCTCGCCGCTGATGACGAAGGGCAGAGCACCCACCGCCGACAGGAAAATCCAGCTGAGGGCGGCGATGACGAAGCCCTCCTTGGCGTAGATGGCCTGCTTCTTGGTGCGGCAAATCAGCGCCATACCGCCGCCCACCAGCAGGGCGATGCCCGCCGTAATCAGCAGAGCCCACACGCTGGACTCGCCGTAGACGGCACTGCAGGCCGCCGGCAGCAGGAGCAATCCCGCCTCCAGCATCAGCAGACGCCCAATCATAGAGAAAACCATACGATAGTTCATACAGTTCTACCTCGTTACTTCAAAATATCGGACAAATCGTTCAGGCGACCCGCGGCGGTGATGACCACCACTTTGTCACCGGGCAGAATCACGTCGTCGCCGGTGGGGATCAGCGCCTCGCGGCCGCGGTTGATGCCCGCCACCAGCACCTGCCGCTTGAGCTGCAGGGTCTTGAGAGGGATATTCACCAGACGGGGGTCGTCCTTGACGTTGAATTCCAGCGCCTCGGCGCCGTCGTCCATCAGGCGATACAGCGTCTCGATGTTACTGCCCATGGTATTCTCCAGCGCGCGGGCGTGCTGCACCAGCACGTCGGCGATGGTCTCGCGGGGGGACACCACCGTGTCCAGACCCAACTGCTGCGCCAGGGCGCCCAACTCCTTGCGGTTGACCTTGGGAATCACCTTGGACACATTATGGGAGGCGGCGAAGAAGGCCAGCAGGATATTCTGCTCGTCCAGACCGGTCAGCGATACAAAGGCGTCCATACTCTCCAGTCCCTCCTCCAGCAGAAGTTCCTGCTGGGTGCCGTCGCCGCAGATGATGGAGGCCGCAGGCAGCAATTCGCACAACTGCTCGCAGGTCTCGCGGTCCTTGTCGATGATCTTGACCTCGGTGCCGGCGGCCAGCAGACGGCTGGCCAGGTAATAGGCGGTACGACTGCCGCCCAGAATCATCACCTTGCGCGCCTGCTTCTTCTTGGTGCCCATACTGCGCAACAACTTCTGCAGTTCACTGTGCTTGGCGGTGATGCCGATGCGGTCGCCGTCCTGCAGCACAAAACTACCGTCGGGGATGAACACCTCGTCCCCTCTCTGCACCACGCAGATCAGGAAGGTGGCCTTAAACTTGCCGCGCAGCTCGTACAGAGGCACGCCGACAAAGGGACTGTCCGCCTTGAGCTTAATCTCGATCATCTGGAAGCGGCCGCTGGAGAAGGTCTCCAACTTAACCGCCGCAGGCAGGCGGAGGATGTGGTACATATCCAATGCCGCCAGGCGATCGGGATTGATGGACATGGACAGATTCAGCAGATCCTTCATCTTGACCAAACTGCCGTCGTTAAACTCCGGCTTGCGGATGCGGGCGACGGTGTTGGGCACGCCCATCTGCTTGGCGATGTGGCAGCAGAGCATATTCACCTCGTCAGAGCCGGTGGCGGCCACCACCAGCTCGGCGTCGGCGGCGCCGGCGTCCGCCAGCGTCTCGCAGTCCACGCCGTTGCCGCAGACGGTCATCACGTCGTAGATATTGGAGATGTTGGTCAACGGCAGGGGACGGTTGTCCACGGCGGTGACGTCGTGACCCTCCGCCACCAGGCTCTCCAGCACGGTGGTGCCGATCTTGCCGCATCCCACAACGATGATATTCATAAAAAGACCTCCTCATTTAGGAAGATATGAATAGATACGCCCTCATTGTAGCACAATGTTTCGATTTTTGCAACGGGGAGTTGTGCAGGGCGGAAAAAGCAAAAAATCCGACCCTCTCGGGTCGGATTTTTACGCAATATCAGCCCTCGGCCTTCATCAACTTGACCAGGGCGCTGGCACCGATGCGGTCGGCGCCGGCGTCGATCATGGCCTGAGCCGCCTCAAAGGTGCGGATGCCGCCGGCCGCCTTGACCAGCACACCCTCGCCCACGTTGCTCTTCATCAGCGCCACGTCCTCGACGGTGGCACCGCTCTTGTCAAAACCGGTGGAGGTCTTGATGTACTCGGCGCCGGCGTCGGTCACGCACTTGCACAGGGCAATCTTCTCCTCGTCGGTCAGGGCGCAGCACTCGATAATCACCTTCAGCAGGGCGGGAGCGCAGGCCTTTTTCACGATGGCAATCTCGTCGGTGACGGCATCGAACAGGCCGTCCTTGACCCAGCCGCGGTTGATGACCATATCCACCTCGGCGGCGCCGGCCTCAGCCACGCACTTGGCCTCATAGGCCTTGGCGGCGGTGGGGCTGTTGCCGTGGGGGAAGCCGATAACGGTGCAGATGGGCAGTCTGTCGCCGGCATAGGACACGGCGCGCTTAACGTAGCAAGGGGGGATACACACGGTGGCGGTACCATAGGTGATGGCGTCGTCAATCAGGGTGGTGATATCCTCCCACTTAGCGGCGGGGTTTAACTCGGTGTGGTCCACACGGGCCAAAATCGCTTTCTTATCCATTACATAGCCTCCACTTCGGTCATAATTGCCTGCGCAAACTCGGTGCAGGTGTTGCCGCCCACGCGGCCGGTCATATTCATCTTCTCGTTGCAGATGGCCAGAGCCTTCTCCAGCTTCTCCGCCTCGGCAGCCTTGCCGATGTGGCGCAGCAGCATAGCGCAGGCCTTCAGCACGGAGGCGGGGTTGGCGTAGTCGCCGCGACCCAT
>JAZREF010000005.1:0-52593 GCA_045660625.1 Acutalibacteraceae bacterium | reverse complement strand
ATCACCGGACAACAGATCATCTACTGTGACAGAAAAGAATTTGGCAATCGCTTTAAGAGAATCAATATTGGGATATCCCCTCCCCGACTCCCACTTAGACACCGCCGTACGAGAAACATACAGCTTTTCCGCCAGCTCCTCCTGGGTGATCCCTTTTTCTTTACGCAACATCTGCAATTTTTCGCAAAATTCCATCTTCAGCACTCCTTTATGTGGAATAGTATAACACAACAATAGATTTTCACCAAGACACGATTTGTCACCTCATAAAAAAACCCCGTCTATCCAACGATAGACGGTGTTTTAAATCAGTTTACGGGAGTAACCACCACTTCGGGACTATAGGGTGCCGAGGTGTCCTCTTTCTTATCGCGGTTGGCAAAGAATTTGGGCGCCACCTGGGGGAACATAGCGTAGGTCAGCACGTCCTCCTCCTGCTTAACGTAGGGAGCGGCCTCCTCACGCAGTTTATCCAACTCGGGAGCCAGAGTGTCGGCAAAGCGGCAGGTGATGGGCTCGTCATCGCCCAGAATCTTCTTGGAGAAGGCGGGGTCGATGGGAGCGGGAGTCTTACCATAGTCGCCGTGGATCATACCGCGGAACTCCTTGGTCACCATCTTGTAGCGCTCGCCCAGGATGACATTGAACACCGCCTGGGTGCCCACGATCTGGCTGGTGGGGGTCACCAGAGGGGGATAACCGGCGTCCTCGCGCACGCGGGGAATCTCGGCCAGCACCTCATCCAGCTTGTCCTCCTTGCCCGCCTCCTTCAGCTGACCCAGCATATTGGAGAACATACCGCCGGGCACCTGATACAGCAGGGTGTTGGCGTCCACGCCCATGGATTTGTGGCTGATCTGGCCACCGGTGACGTACTTATCACGCAGTCTGGCAAAGTGAGAGCGCACCACGTTGAGCTGGTTCAGATCCAGGCCGGTATCGTACTCGGTGCCCTGCAGGGCGGCCACCAAAGACTCGGTAGGCATATGAGATGTACCGGTGGACAGGGGGCTCATAGCGGTATCCACGATGTCGGCGCCCGCCTCGATACCCTTCATAATGGACATAGAGGCCAGACCGGCGGTGTAGTGGCTGTGGATGTCGACGGGAATAGACACAGACTCCTTCAGGCGGGAGACCAGGTCGTAGCAGGCGTAGGGAGTCAGCAGACCCGCCATATCCTTGATGCAAATGGAGTGAGCACCCATCTCCTCCAAGGTCTTGGCGTACTCGGCGTAGTACTCATTATTGTGCACGGGGCTGAGGGTGTAGCTGATACAGCCCTGCACATGCGCCTTCTCCTTATTAGCGGCCTTGATGGCGGTCTGCAGGTTGCGAGCGTCATTCAGGGCGTCGAAAATACGGATGACGTCGATACCGTTGGCAACCGACTTCTGCACAAAGTACTCCACCACATCGTCGGCGTAGGGACGGTAACCCAGCATATTCTGGCCGCGGAACAGCATCTGCAGCTTCTGATGGGGCATCTCCTGGCGCATAATGCGCAGGCGATCCCAGGGATCCTCACCCAAGAAACGGATGCAGGAGTCGAAGGTGGCACCGCCCCAGCACTCTACGGAGAAGTAAGGAATCTTATCCATCTCGGCCAGGATGGGGCGCATCTCGTCCATGGTCATACGGGTGGCCAGCAGCGACTGGTGAGCGTCGCGCAGGACCACCTCGGTGATCTTAATGGGTTTAGCCATATTCTTCACCTCGCAATTAGTTCAGGCTCAGCAGGACAGCACCGGAATCCACCGTGTCACCCTTACCGCAGTTGATAGAGGCAACGGTGCCGGCGCAGGGGGCCACAATCTCATTCTCCATCTTCATGGCCTCGAAGACCACCAGCACCTGACCCTCGGCCACAGACTGACCGGCGGCAACCTTAATATCAATGATGGTGCCGGGCATGGGGCAAGTGATGACCGTGCCACCGGTAGGAGCAGCAGCGACGGGAGCAGCGGGAGCAGCCGCAGCGGGGGCGGCGACAGGAGCAGAGGCGCCGATCTCTTCGACCTCTACCTCATAGGCATTACCATTGACGGTGATATGGAACTTTTTCATAGTGCATTCATCCTTTCAAATATATGTATCGCCCAAAATAAAACTTAATGACAGTGGCACTCGCCACGGAAAAACTGCTCGAGAGAGACCGCATAGCCGCCCTCGGTGGGAACAAACTCCAAACGGCGGAGCAAAGGAGCCAGCGCCTCGTCGGCGCAGAAGCCCTCGGTGGCGCCGCGGCAATCGCCGGTGTTGAGCACCGAGCGAACCAGGCCCTCCGCCATCACGGGGAGGTCGGTGTGCACCGATAAGAGCTCCACCCTATCCCCCATCATACGGAACAAGGCGTGTCCGAACACCGAACCGTCGCTGTCCCGCAGCACCATCGCATCGGCGCCCACGGGAGCGTCGACACTCTGCAAAAACGCCTTATCGGCGGGCAGTATGGTAATCACGGTCAGGCTCCTTCCCGTACTTGATATAGCCGGAGGCGATCTTCTTGGTCACGCCGGTGGCCATCACCAAATTGCGCACCTCGTCGGGGGTCAGATAGCGCCAGTTGCCCACGGGAAGCATACCCAGCTTGACCTTGCCGATGGCGTTGCGGCGCAGGCGGATGACCTCTAGGCCGAACAATTCGCACATACGGCGAATCTGACGGTTGCGGCCCTCGTAGAGGGTGATCTCCACCACGCAACGATCGGGGGCGCTAGACACCACACGCACCTCGCAGGGAGCGGTGCGGCGACCGTCCAGCATCACGCCCTCCTCAAACTGAGTGCGCTGCTCATCGGTCATCGGCTGACGCAGAGTGACGCGATAATACTTAGGCACGTGGGTGGAGGGGTGAATGACGGCGTTGGAAAAATCGCCGTCATTAGTAAACAACAGAAGGCCCTCAGACTCGCGGTCCAGGCGGCCGATGGGATGCACCGGCACACCGACACTGCGCACCAGCTCCTCCACGCATTTACGGCCCTTTTCGTCCGACATGGTGGTGATATAGCCGCGGGGCTTATGTAGGGCGATGTACACCGAATGCGGTGCGGCGCCCAATTTCTTACCTCGTACGTGGATGGTGTCCTTGCGGTCATCCACCTTGTCGCCCAGCTGTGCTACGCGACCATTGACTTTAACGTGTCCGCCGGCGATGAGTTCCTCCGCCTTACGACGGGAGGCCACACCGCGCTCGGACAACACCTTTTGCAGGCGTACCTTTGCCATAGAGGTCTCTCCTTACTTATCAGTGGTTTCCTCGGTTGCCTTCTTCACCAGATCGGTGATGGTGTTCACCGCCTCGGGGATCAGAGAGATCAGGCGATCCACGGAGTCGGGCTTGGACACCACGGGCAGCAGATTGATCTCGCCATTCTTGATGGTCAGGAACGCCACGGGGACGATATTGATGCCGGCGCCGGCACCGCCGCCAAACAGGTCGGCGCTGCTCTTAGAGGGCAGGTCGGAGCCGCCGGAAGCAAAGCCGTAGGAAATGCGGGAGACGGGGATGATGGTCACGCCGTCCGCCAGCGCGATGGGGGTACCCACCACGGTGTTGGCGTCTACCATCTCGCGAATCTTCTCAACGGAAACGCCCATCAAACCTTCAACATTATTCTTCATATGAGATAACCTCCTTAAATTTTTGGGGTTGTGAATACTTAGTCAATCGCCAGGAGCTTCCACACCAGGGTGCCCCAGGTGCTGGGCAGACGCCACAAAGGCATCCACAAGCGGATGTCGGCGCGTACCGCGCTCTCATCCAACAAGAAATTCGGTTCGATGCGCACCCGCCGTCCGCGCATACGCATCACGCCCTCCAGGGCGGCGATAGCAGGATACACGATGCTGCACACCTGCCCGTACCGCTGAGCGGTATCCGCCGCGTCGCCGGTGGCAATACGCATCTGCAGGTGAAAGCGGCTGATGTGCACGCTGTGTACAAAGCGGTTGGCGGTATTGGCCAACGCCTGAGCCGTCTGACTCAGGAAATGGGTGGTGCCCGCCACGTCGTCCTCTTTGAGCAGTTCCACCAATTCCTTAATCTCGGATTGCGTCTTTTGCTGCTGCTTTTTCAGCTTGCGCATCGCGGTGCGGACGGTGGCCGACTCGACCTCCGGCTCGGGATAGCAATACTCCACCAGAGGCAGTCCCAGCGTCTTGATGCGGATGAGCAACGTCTCTCCGTCATAGGTGACGCGACCCCGCACCGGCGCCAGCATAATCAGCGGCGCCAACAGAAACAGGGCCAGCAGGACATACCAAATCCACACGGATTATTCCTCCTGTCCGTCTACAATCTCCTCAAAATCCTCTTCGGGGCCGAAGACGTCGTCCTCCACCGGCTGCTGTGCCATCAGCACCTCGTCCAGCGTGGTCTCACGCATGGTGTTGTCCTCCTTCTGCGGCAGAGGGGGCAACTGATCCAGCGAAGAGATGCCGAAGCAACGCAGGAAGTTGGAGGTGGTGCCGTACAACAAGGGGCGACCGGGCAGGTCCATACGACCCTTTTCCTCAATCAGGCCCTTCTGCTGCAGACCCTGCACCACCGCGCTGCAATCCACGCCGCGGACCTGCTCCACGAAGGGGCGGGTGACCGGCTGGTTGTAGGCGATGATCGCCAGCACCTCCATCGCCGCCTGGGACAAGGGGGTGTTGCGGCGAATGTCCATCGCCTTACGCACGTAGCCGGCGTATTCCTTGCTACTGCACAACTGGTACTGGTCATCCAAACGCAGGGCAGTCATACCGCCCTCGCGGGTATTGACGTCCTGAGCCCAATCCTCCGCGATGCGGCGGGTGGTCTCCTCGTCCAGCTCCAGCGCCAGCGCCAGTCGGGATACCGGCACCGGCTCGCCGCTGGCGAACAAAATGGCCTCAATAGCGGCCTGATACTGTTTAATTTCCATCTGTCAGCACCTCCGTGTGCTCGTTATCCTCGTCAAACTCGGCGGGGACGGTGTTGTCCCACTCCTCAGGCGGACGCATCTGCACCTTCTGCTCGGTGCCCTCCCCCTCCACGCTGATGCGCTTGGACTTAATCAGCTCCAGCAGCGCCAGGAAGGTGGCAACCAGGTCGGACTTGCTCTCCGCGTTGTTGAACAAGGAATGATAGGTCACGTTGCCGCGGGTATACAACTTACGCAGCACGTAGGCAATCTTGGTAGACACCGGCACGATCTTGCGCGCCACGATGCCGTGGAATGCCTGGGCGGGCGGGGGCATACGCCGCTTGCCGCGGCCGGCGGCGGACAGGAAGGCGTCCAGCATTTCCTCCGCCTTGTGGGTGCGGCGGTAAGTCATATCCGGCTCCACCTCCTCCGCGTCGCGGATGAAGAGGTCGCCGCCCACATAGTCCACCGCCAGGCGGCGGGCCATCTGCTGGCACAGCTGATACTCAATCAACTGACCGGTCAGCTCGCGCTTGAGCTCCTCGGTCTCCTCCTCATAGCGGGGCAGCAGCATCACGGACTTGATATGCACCAGGCGGGCCGCCATCTCCAAAAACTCGGTGGCCACGTCCATATTGTAATCCTTCATCTGCTGAATCGCCGCCAGGTACTGCTCCAGCACCTGGGCAATCGGGATGTCGTAGATATTCAGTTTATTCTTCTGTACCAGAAAGAGAAGCAGGTCCAGCGGACCCTCAAAATCCGGCAACTTATAGGATATGGTTTCCATCAAAATGCTCCTATATGCAAAGTTGTGTGCGAGGAATTACAACAGGTAAGAAATCCACCCCGTCAGCAGATCCAGCACCGTATAGACGCCGTACTGCATCCAGTAAAGGGGCATGTCCAAGGCGCCAACGAAAATCAGCACCATCAGGCCCATGGTGATATAGCGGCTGTACTGCTCCAGCGCGTAGGCCCAGCGGCCGGGGAGCAGGCTACTCCACAGGCGGCTGCCGTCCAGAGGCGGAATGGGTAGCAGATTGAACACCATCAGGGTGATATTAACGTCGATAATAATCTTAAACAGCAGCGCAAACAACAGATACAGACCCATATGGTTGCCAAAAAGAACCGGGGTCAGGCGAAACGCCACCGCCGCCACCAACGCCATCAAGAAGTTGGACGCGGGGCCGGCCAGCGCCACCAGAATCATATCCCGCTTGTAATTGCGGAAGTTGCGGCTATTGACCGGGACGGGCTTGGCATAGCCAAAGCCGGCCACCAGAATCAGGATGGTGCCCATGGTGTCCAGGTGCTTAAAGGGATTCAGCGTCAGGCGGCCATACCACTTGGCGGTGTCGTCACCGCACCAGTGAGCCACCAGGCCGTGGGCGAACTCGTGCACCGGCAGACACAGCAGCAAAATTACCGCGTAGGCCAGCATCATAAACAGCAGATCCAGAGGGGTCATAGACGCTCTCTGTCGCATAAATTCCAATAACATAGTCGCCACCTCCGACGAAAATACACAGTACTCCAAACTACTCCAATATAATCCTCTATATTTTACCAAATATATATAGAAAATACAAGTGTTTTCCGCAAACAAACCGCAAGAATAAAAATATTTTGCAAACCTTGCAAAAAACACTTGATTTTTTTGTCATTATCTGCTACAATACTTCCGTTGCTCTGTGGGGATACTCTGTCCTCACATAAACTATGCTTGGTTCGACCGCTTGGTCGGCGTTACAAAAGGAGGTGCAGAACAATGGCAAAGTGTGAATATTGTGGCAAGGCCGTTACCTTTGGTATCCGTGTGTCCCACTCCCACAGACGTTCCAACCGCTGCTGGAAGGCCAACATCCGCCGCGTGAAGGCGATCGTTGACGGTTCCCCCAAGCGTGTGTACGCCTGCACCCGCTGCCTGCGTTCCGGAAAGGTCACTCGCGCTGTGTGATCTTGCTAAAAGGTAAACATGAAAGCCTTCGGCTCACGCCGAAGGCTTTTTTGTTTTGTCTGTATCTTTCTCCCCTACCCTGTCCATACTGGATTTGAAAGGATGGGGATGGAATTGTACAACAAAGTGGAAATCTGCGGGGTCAACACCGCCACGCTGAAGGTGCTCACCGAGGCGGAGAAAATGCGACTGCTCCGCGAGATGCGTGAGGGCAACAAACGAGCGCGGGACGAGCTGGTACAGGGGAATCTGCGGCTGGTACTCAGCGTGGTGCAACGCTTCGCCGGGCGGGGCGAAAATCCCGACGATCTGTTCCAGGTGGGGTGCATCGGGCTGATCAAAGCCATCGACAACTTTGACCTGACCCAAAACGTGCGGTTCTCCACCTATGCCGTACCGATGATCATCGGCGAGATCCGCCGCTATCTGCGGGACAACAACGCCATCCGCATCAGCCGCTCTATGCGGGACGTGGCCTATCGCGCCATGCAGGCCAAGGAGGCACTGCTCACCGAGCTGTCCCGCGAACCCACCATCGACGAAATCGCCCGACGGCTGGATCTCCCCCGCGAGGAGGTCGTGCTGGCTCTGGAGGCCATCGTGGACCCCGTCAGCCTCTACGAGCCGGTGTACAACGACGGCGGCGACACCATCTACGTGATGGATCAGGTAGGCGACTGCAACGACGAGCGCAACTGGCTGGACGAAATCACACTCAAGGACGCCATCGCCGCCCTCTCCGCCCGCGAAAAGCGGATTCTCAACCTCCGATTCATCAAAGGAATGACCCAAGTGGAGGTTTCCGGCGAAATCGGCATCTCCCAGGCGCAGGTCAGCCGCCTGGAAAAAGGGGCGCTGGACAAAATCAAAAAAGACCTGTAAACCCAGCAATCGCAAGGATTTGTAGCGTGTAAAGTAAAAAGCCTGCACAGCGAAACGTGCAGGCTTTTTTGCGTATTATTCCCCTTTATACTTGCGGCGGGTGGCCTGACCGCCACGGATGTGACGCTGGGCCTTGTTGACCTCCAGCACATGGCGCACCTGACCGTAAAGTTGCGGATTCACCGTCTGCAAACGCTCGGACACGTCCTTGTGCACGGTGGATTTGCTGATGTGAAACCGCTTGGCGGTGGCACGAACCGTGGCACCGGTGTCCAATATGTACTCCCCCAACACCACGGCGCGATCCAATACTGTCTCCCTCATACCATCAACTCCTAACACTGGTAGATTGTATGAGCGGACGCGGGAAAATATGTCAAAGAAAAGAGGCCGTCTCACGACGACCTCTTTTTCATTAATATTTACGCCACACCATCTTATCCACCACACCGGTGTAAGACTGAATCAGCTTAACCACCTTAGTGGATACATTCTCCTCGATATAATCGGGTACGGGGATGCCATAATCCCCCTCGGCGTTGGCGGTGACGGCGGTATCCACCGCCTGCAGCAGGCTCTTCTCGTCAATACCGGCCAGCACGAAGCAGGCCTTATCCAGCGCCTCGGGGCGCTCGGTGGAGGTGCGGATGCACACGGCGGGGAACGGCTTGCCGATGGAGGTGAAGAAGGAGCTCTCCTCCGGCAGGGTGCCGCTGTCGGACACCACCGCGAAGGCGTTCATCTGCAGGCAGTTGTAGTCGTGGAAACCCAGAGGCTCCTGACGGATGACGCGAGAATCCAGCACAAAGCCGCTCTGCTCCAGGCGCTTGCGGGAGCGGGGGTGGCAGGAATACAGGATGGGCATATCGTATTTCTCCGCCATCTTGTTAATGGCAGTGAACAGAGAAACGAAATTCTTCTCGGTGTCGATATTCTCCTCGCCGTGGGCGGAGAGCAGGATGTACTTGCCCTTCTCCAGACCCAGGCGTGCGTGGATGTCGGACGCCTCGATGTCTGCCAGATTCTCGTGCAGCACCTCCGCCATAGGCGAGCCGGTGACGTAGACGCGCTCCTTGGGCAGGCCGCACTCGTGCAGATACTTGCGGGCGTGCTCGGAATAGGCCAGATTCACGTCGGAGATGATGTCCACGATGCGGCGGTTGGTCTCCTCAGGGAGGCACTCATCCTTGCAACGATTGCCCGCCTCCATATGGAAAATCGGGATGTGCAGACGCTTGGCCGCGATAGCGGACAGGCAGGAGTTGGTGTCGCCCAGAATCAGCAGGGCATCGGGTTTCACCTGAGCCATCAGCTTGTACGAAGCATTGATGATATTACCCACGGTGGCGCCCAAATCCTCACCCACGGCGTCCATATACACCTCGGGGTCGTCCAACTTCAGGTCACGGAAGAAGACGCCGTTGAGGTTGTAGTCGTAGTTCTGACCCGTGTGCGCCAGGATGCAATCGAAATAACGACGGCACTTGCGAATCACGGCGGCCAGGCGGATGATCTCGGGGCGGGTGCCCACGATGATCAGCAGTTTCAGCTTGCCGTTATCCTGAAATTTCACGTCGGAATAATCCACTTTCATTTCCATACTTTACACCTTCTCAAAAAAAGTATCGGGTTTGTTGGGATCGAAGAGTTCGTTGGCCCACATCACGGTCACCAGGTCTTGGGTGTCCGACAGATTGATGATGTTGTGGGTATAGCCGGGCAGCATCTGCACCGCCTGGATGCGGTCGCCGGACACGTCAAAGGTCAGCACCTCGTCGGTGCCAATCTTGCGCTGCTCGATGCGGCCGGTGCCAGACACCACCATAAAGAACTCCCACTTGGTGTGGTGCCAATGCTGACCCTTGGTGATACCGGGCTTGGAGATATTCACGCTGAACTGGCCGCAGGAGGCAGTTTTGAGCAATTCGGTGAAACTGCCGCGGTCGTCCACGTTCATCTTGAGGTCGAAAATCGCCTTATCTGCGGGCAGATAGGACAAATAGGTGGAGTAAAGCTTCTTAGCGAAGCTGCCGTGAGGAATCTCCGGCATCATCAAGGTGTTCGGCTGGTCGCGGAAGGCGTAGATGAGATCCACGATTTCCCCCAAGGTGGCCTTGTGCTCCACCGGTACGCGGCAGTAGTCGCCGTTGCGGGTGGGATGACCGCCCAGCGCGCGAATCAGTTCGTCCACCACATCGTCGATGTACACCAGCGTCAACTGAATAGCGCGGTCGTTGACCTGAATGGGCAGGTCGTGGGACACATTGTGGCAGAAGGTCGCGATGGCGGAGTTGTAATTGGGGCGGCACCACTTGCCAAACACGTTGGGCAGGCGGTACACCAGCACGTCGGCACCCGTCTCCTTGCCATAGGCAAGCAGCAGGTCCTCCCCTGCCCGCTTGGACTGGCCGTAGGGGTTGTCCAGCGCCGCCTGAATGGAGGAGGACAACATCACGGGACAGGTGTTGCCGTAGCGGCGCAGGGTATCCAGTAAGGCGGAGGTGAAACCGAAGTTGCCGGTCATAAACTCGGCGGGGTCCTGGGGACGATTCACCCCCGCCAGATGAAACACAAAGTCGCAATCGCGGCAATAGCCATCCAGCAAGGTGGGATCGGTGTCCAGGTCGTACTCGTACACCTCGATGTCCGCGTCGATGCCGTGGGAGCGATCCTTGCCTGCGGCGATATTATACAGGGTGGCGCACAAATTCTTACCCACAAAGCCGTGGGCGCCGGTAACCAATACCTTCACAGGAAATCACTCCTCTTCAAAATGATAAGCCAGACCAACGTAGTGCAGAGCCTGCTCGAACTGCTCGATGCTCTCCACGTTGGTGCGCTGGATGTCGATGTTGCGCTGCGCGATGCGCTTGCGGTGGAACAGCAGGGTGTCCACCCAACGCACCACCCAAACGGCGGGCAGCAGCCAACCGTGGCGGCGCAGAACGGGATATTTGGTCTGCAAAGCCGTCTTGGACGGGAAAATCGCACGCAGCAGTTTGGAAACGTAACTGTTCTTGCAGGCGAGCGCGCCGTGGCCGGCCTTGGCCACATAGGACAAATGCGCCCGCTCGCGGGTGCCGTAGACACCGTTTTCAAAAATCACGTTGGTGATGAAGTCCGTCTTGTCGGTGGCCTCGGCGCCCTCAAACCACACCTGCAGCGTCTCCCACACGTTAGCGTAGAATTCGCCCAGGTACACCTTATCCAGTTCGGCGCGGACCACCGCCTCATCCAACTCGGGATGGTGGCGACGGAACACCCATAGGTCAATCATATGGCTCAGGCCGATGCCGCCGCCTCGATAGTGCTTGACCAGGTGGACAAACAGACTGACGAACTGCATCTCGGGAGTGAAGCCGTAGCGGCAGGGATGCTCCGCATCTGCCACCGCGTGGGCCCAGCCGTTGCCGAAATAGCGATAGAGATCCTGGTCGCGGCGCGGGACGATGCGCTTGTGCATCTCCAGCAGCAGGCTGGGATGCTTCCACACCCACTCGTGGTCAGTCTCGTAATCAAAGGTGAAGCCCAGCTCGGTCAGCACCTCTTTAATCGCCTCGTACTGATCGCGGCGGAACAGAATGTCCGCGTCGCCCATACGGCGCATTTCGGGGGTGGGATAGATACCCTTGAGCAGCACGCCCTTCAGCGGCAGATAGTCAATCTGTCGCTGCTGGAAGGCGGCAAACAGGCGCTCCAGCATCGCCATCTGCCCCTCGCTGATCGCCATATAGCGACAGCAGTGGAAAAACAGCTGCTGAGTGACCGGCTCGGCGTCGTATCCGGCGTTATGTAACGCATAGTACATCAAGGCGCCGATCTTATGCTTGCCCGCCAGTTTCAGCAGAGCATCCATATCCGGCGTCTCATCCGGGGTATACTTCTCCCCCGTCAAGGCGCCCTTAATCAGCGTCAATGCTTGTCGTTGAAACAGATCCATTCTCAGTTACCTTTCCAAGCGGCGATCTCGTCGCGGATATACTGCAGGGACAAGAGTTTCTCCTTCACCTGCTCCACGTTCAGCAGTTCGGTGTTGTTGGAGTTGAACTCGGTCAGGGGATTGCGGTCCTTGTTACCGTCGCTGAAATATTTATCGTAGTTAAGGCCGCGGTTGTCGGCGGGCACGCGATAGAAATCACCCATATCCACCGCCGTGGCACACTCTTCGTTGGTCAGCAGGGTCTCGTACATCTTCTCGCCGTGGCGGATGCCGATGACCTTAATCTCGGTGGTGGGATCGAACAGTTCGGTCACCGCCTTAGCCAGCGTCTCAATGGTGCAGGCGGGTGCCTTCTGCACCAGAATGTCGCCACCTACGCCGTTTTCAAAGGCGAACAGCACCAAATCCACCGCCTCGTCCAGGCTCATAATGAAGCGAGTCATAGAGGGCTCGGTGATGGTGATGGGGTTGCCGGCCTTGATCTGCTCGATCCACAGCGGGATAACCGAGCCGCGGGAGCACATCACGTTGCCGTAGCGGGTGCAGCAAATCTTGGTAGAGTTGGTGGTACGAGCCTTAGCCACCGCCACGCGCTCCTCCAGCGCCTTGGTGATGCCCATGGCGTTGACGGGATAGGCCGCCTTGTCGGTGGACAGGCAGATGACCGACTCCACCCCCGCCTCGATGGCGGCGGTCAGCACGTTGTCGGTGCCGATGACGTTGGTACGCACCGCCTCCATGGGGAAGAATTCGCAGGAGGGCACCTGCTTGAGCGCAGCGGCGTGGAAAATGTAGTCTACGCCGTACATCGCGCCGCGAACACTGTGCAGGTCACGAACGTCGCCGATGAAGAATTTGATCTTCTCCGCCACCTCAGGCATCTTGGCCTGGAATTCGTGGCGCATATCGTCCTGCTTCTTCTCATCGCGGGAGAAGATGCGAATCTCACCGATGTCGGTGTTCAAAAAGCGATTGAGCACCGCATTACCGAAAGAGCCGGTACCACCGGTGATGAGAAGGGTTTTATCCTTAAAAACAGACATATTATATTTCCTCCTGCTGGCGTAATAACTGGTCAATCTGAGTCTTGACCAGGATGAAAGCTTGCTCGTTCTTGCCGCCGTTCAAGATAATGTCGGCGTACACCTTAGTGGGCTCCACGTAGGTGTTGTGCATCGGCTTAACGGTGGAGAGATACTGGTGGATGACGCTATCCAGGTCACGGCCACGCTCACGCATATCGCGGCGGGCACGACGCAGAATGCGCTCGTCGGCATCGGTCTCCACGTAAATCTTGAGATCCATACACGCCCGCAGGGCGGGGTCGTGGAAAATGAGGATGCCGTCGATTAAAATGATGGGGCGAGGCCGGATCTCGGTCACCGCGTCGCTGCGGGTGTGGCGGGTGAAATCATACACCGGGCACAATGCGGACTGACCCTGCTTTAACTGCTCCAAATGCTGAACCATCAGGTCGAACTCCAAGGAATAGGGTGCATCGTAGTTGAGGTTGGCGCGCTCCTCCAGCGACAGGTCGTCGTGAGGGAGATAGTAGTTATCGCAGCTGATCAGCGACACCTGATCGGGAAACGCCTCTTTCAGGCGCTGGGCAAAGGTGGATTTACCCGATCCGCTGCCGCCGGCCACACCGATAATGTAAGGTTTCATTATTCCTGCACCTCCACTCATCTTAAAAACTGCTGTTTGAACTCAGCAATAGCATCTTCGTTAATGTTGATATCGGTGACAATCTCACCGCACAAGAAAGCTTCCAAATTGGGGTCATCACGACGCAATACGTTCAAATTGTAGGTCTCCGCCATATCGGAGGCGCGATTATCCACCGACAGAATGACCGAACGCACCCTATGCTGCATCGCGTAGATACCGGCGTGCAGGCGGGTGCCCACAAAGTCGATATTCCCCTCACTGAGCAGGCGGTCGTACGCCGCCACAGAGGGAGAAATCACGCGGATATTGTCCACATGCTCTAGAGATTCAAAATACTTCATATCCCGTGTGCCCTGCGGCCAGAAATACACCTCGTCATACTGTCGATTCAGTACATCGATCAGTCGCTGATCGTGTTCACGGTCAATGGAGTAATCACTGATAGTAAAGACCACCCGATTCGCTTTCTTTGTTGGAATCTGACGGCAATGTTCCTTGGTCATCCCCCACAGGGTAGGACAACCGGTATTGATGGCGGTACCGGGGCCTAAGATGCTCTCCACAATGCGCTTGGTATGCTCGTCGCGGACGCTGTGCTTATATTTTTTGGACAACATCCGTTTATACAGTATTTTACTGTACCAATGGACCTTGTCGCTACCTTTATGGAATCCGGAACAACCAACACCAACCAAAACAGACTCTTTGTAGGCGTGATAGGTCAAAATATTGACATTCCAAAAATGCCAAGGGAAATAAATGTTGTTACTCAACAAATTAGTTCCACAGACGAACTTGTGATCGGCATTCTTGACAAAAGCATAGCGCGAATTGCGCTTAGTCTGCTGATGCATATGAAAGCACGGAGCGTGCGTGGGGAAACGGAGAACGAAGTGGCCGTCCAACAGGTCGGCGCCGTTCTTCAAAAACGACTCCATAATGATTTCGTCACCATGGTTAAGAGTGGCGACGGAAGTGTCAAACAACACGATGTTCTTCATTATGCCCTCTCCCCTTCCCGTACTTTTTTCTTACCGCTACTGCGGAAAATATTCTTCAAAGAGCGCGTCATCGGTACAAGCTCTTTATTCACAATCAGCACAACTGCCACGATCAATGCCGCACAAACCAAAGAGTTACTAAACCACGTGTTAAAAAACAACGCCAACACCGACGCAGCAACACCGGCAATACACAATATCACCGACTTCCACTCCGAAACACCGGTGTTGTAGAGATGCATACCCACCATGATGCGATAGGTCTTACTGATGACCAAACTAGCCAAAGTAGCAATGGCCACACCAACCAGACCCATGCTCGGCACCAAGAGATAACATAAGCCCACCGAAATGCCTAGTTGCAACAATGGAGAAACGATAAAATAACCAGTCTTTTTCTTAATATTAATACCTACGGAGTAGATGATATTGAGAACATTGAAACACGCGCCAAACAAAATGGCCGGAGCAATAAGAGAGACATCAGCACGATAACGCGCATCCAACACCAGCACCAGCACGGGGCGCAAAAGAACGCAGAAAGCCAAACCGACCACCAACACTACCGTCGATGCTAAGCCAAACAAATGCAAAATCGGCTTGAAGTAATCTTCTTTTTCATAATGCTTATACACCAGCGGATTCCAAATGTTGATAACCGTATTAGAAACAATCATAATGACCGTCTGGAAAACGGCAGCGGCCGTATAAATGCTCAGCACCTGCCATCCCGCCACATCGCGAATGATCAGTTTTTCTACCAGCGGCACGATCAAAATCATCACGTTGTTGAGCATATACGGAAAACCATAGGAAAACAAATCCTTCTCAGTTACCGACTCTCCCGAAACATTACACTCATTGCGCAGGCGAGTAAACACCAACACGTTCATCAGCGCAGCCAAAGCGCTGCTGATGAGGAACGAGATAATCACCCAATCAAAGCTAACCTCTTTCATCATCAGAAAGATTACCAGCACCAAGGCCACGTAACCAAATTTACCCACAAAATTGGAGCCGACATAATTAAGGGCTCGCTCTTCCATTCGTGCGGTCAGTTGAGTAAACCGATGTACAAATGCAAAGAAAACGTAAATCAACAACCAGAGGATCGTCGCCCAAGCAAATCGCTCTTCAAACACATAGTTTAACAGCAACTGGTTGGGCTCTACCAAAATCACAGCAAACACCACGAACACAATCATCGGCGTGCGCAAGGTCTTCCAAATGAAGCCTTTAGGCGTAAAGCTATGCTTGTAATAAAAACGGGAATACGCCGAATCGTAGCCAAAGGCAATAAACGTAGTGGCCGCCGTAACGAATGTCGCCAGCAAGCCGTACTGTGCATACACTTTCTCATCCAACACACGCGTCAGCAGCATCGTATTGAGAAAACCGATCACAGCAGACAGCACCGTGCCCACAAAATATATCGCTGTGTTTTTTGCTGTTTTGTTCAAAACAGTCGACTCCTTTAATGTGAACTAGTCATCTTTTCCGATTTCCAAACAGACATCTTACTGCCAACATAATCAAATGCTTTTTGCCGCACAAACTCCACAGCCAGCGCAACAATCATAAATACTATTGTCGTTAACAAACAGTGGACAATTAAAAAGTTACTGTGGTAATAATCGGAACAATGAAAGATCTTTTGCCACAAAATATCGCGCAAATACTGATTATCATTCAGCAAATATACGCCAAAAACATACGGCGCCAATCTCCCCCAGAAGGTGGTTTTAACATTAAAACTCAGAAAAGCGGTGAATATTCCAAAGGAAGCCAACACCATAAGAGGCGAATTGTAATCGGCAATCGTTCTGTTTCTATCTCCTGTCAGTTGCATCGACAACAAGATGACAGCCACTATCGCCATCACAGAACCAACGTAAATGAGAATCGAATATACTCGGCGTAATCTTACATTGTTTCTTCTAATCCAATAACCGAGAATATACATTGTCAATGCGTGAAGCAAGCCATAACCAATATTTGAAAATGCATTGATGCCCATTATCGGCTGAATGCAATCCCAGAATAGCAACACGCCTAACAAATACCCGATATCTCTATCTTTCAAGTTACACAACGCCTTAGAAATAAAAGGAAGCAAGGCCGTTATAGCGATATAGCAAGTAGCAAACCAATACTGATTTGATACCATCGGCACTCCCAACAACAAGATGGATTTGATGTCCAGTTGAATCTGCCCAGCTCCGATCGCAATCACCGGCAAACAAACAGAATAAATCCAAACCGGAATATAGACTTTCACGATTTTTCGTTTGCATCCTACATAAGTTTCTTCATCGCGAATGAAAAAGCCAGAAATCATATAGAAGCAATTAACCGCTACGTTACACGCAACCGCCAACCCTCCACTGAAACCAAGGTTAATCAGTCCAACACCATCAGCGCCGGCAATACCGCCCCACCCAACATAATGCAGACAAACCACAAAATACATCGACAGCATTCTGAGAAGATCTAAATTGTTGTATCTTTCTTTCTTTCTTTCTGCGCCCATTACGTTCTCCTTCGTGCATGCACACAAATATCATCCATTCACAGAACTATTTTCTATCATAATATCCTTAATCAGCAGGTGCACCGCGGGATAATCGTAGCGCGCCTGCAGGGTGCGATCGCTACCAATGAGGGTGACGCAGGCCATCTGGTCCTTCGCCTCCCACTCCGGCCAAAAACCGTGCATACCTTCTCCATCCGGATTCGGCTTACGGATACTTTTGCCAAACCAGTTATCCGCAAAAACGGTGCCCTCCCGCAGAATATAGAGAATATCACCGAATTTGCGATCGGTGGCGCGGAAATAAGCACGCTCCTCCTCGGTCAGCAGATGGCCCTCCGTGCGGGTGGACAGGTACTCACGAATGGGCTGCTCCACAGAGGGGTCATCACACCAAATGGACATCACAGCCGTGTCGCAGTAGGCCACATAGCGGCCGTTTTTCTGCTTGCCGAAATGCTTCTCCAAATCCAGGTCGATTTTGCGCTCCACAGTGCTCATACCATGGTCTGAGACAATCAGAACTTCTTCGTCAGGATGCATCTCGCGATACAAGGTGATCACAGCACCCAGAGCATCCATATACGGGCGCAGACGCGCGGAATAAGTCTCGCCACGGCGGCACTTGTGCCCCAGCGCGTCGGCAAAGCCGAACACGCCGAAAATATCTTTATCGCCGCGCTCCACCGCCTCGCGGAGCAGAGACAGAGTCAGTTCGAAGGAACGATGCCCCTCGTCCTGGGAGATGACGGTGTAGCCGTCGAAGATGGATTGCTGACGATAGACGCGCTCATCCCAAAACAGGTAACTGCCCTGCTCTGAAAAATCCTTGCGGAAGCGATACGGGATGTTGGCAAAGGCGTTGCGGCGCATAATGTAGCGGCACAGCACCTTTTTGGACAGCAGACCCAGGTCGCCCATCCGGTCCAGCGGCGCCAGGACAGTGGACAGGAATCGAACCACCTTATTTTTTTCGGATTGGCGTACCCAATCCACCAACACACCGCGATCATCGGGGTATTGGTCGCAGTATAGCTGCCAGTGGAGGCTGGAACTGTAGGCGATGTTAGGAATCAGCTCGCCCAACTGCATATCCGCCTGCCAATCGGCGTAATGGGCGCGCATTTCGTTGTAAGGGAGTGCGTCCACAAACAGACTCAGGGGCATGGAAATCACCTCCGAAGGATGAGATTACAGCAGTTTGACCAACGTGTAACAGAACACCAGCGCGAACAACGCAAAAGAGCCTAAAATCACTAGTGCGCGACGGTTCTTGAAGTTAGGGTGGGTATCTTCCATATAAAGTGCAAAGTTAATCATATGCATCGGAAACAAGAACAAATAGTGGCGGCTAATACCCATTGACAGAATCATCACCGCCGCAAGCATAGCGAAACTGGATAACCAGAAGAAGGAATTGTGCTTCTTGACAAACATATACAACCAAGCTCCGATGGCAACAGGGTATATCGTGATGTTAACGTACGACATAACAATACTCCACGGTCGAACATCATTAAATTCTGCAAAAAGCACCATCTGCATAGGCTGTAGCATAGCAAATGCATACGCCAACGGCAATTTATAAGAATCGAGAACGCCGGTAACCTGAACAATACCCAAGCCACCTACTTCGCCTGCACCTTCAGCGGCGCCCTCTAATTTCGTTTCAAAAGAAGCAAAAATGACTGATCGGAAAGCCAAACAAACCGCCAACGCACTGACCAGCAACAAAATGGCCGCTATATATTTTCTTCTTCGGTACAACTTTTGCAAGTAATAAACCAAGAAATACATTAATAGCAACTCTGTTACAGCACCACGCGCAAAATAGATGCAAACCAGCAAAGCTACCAACAAAACACATTGAAGAATCGATACCTTGCGGCTGTTCTGCACACGCACAAAAATGTAAAACGCATACATTACGCCCATCATAATAAAGATGTCCTTGATTGGAAAGCAAGCCATTAAAATGGAAAACGGCAAAAACGCAAACCATCGCGCTGCGGTCAACGCCGTCTTTTGATTGCCGGATATTTCATAGCACAACTTATATGTCAACGCAATGCAAATCGTCGACAGAATGACATTCAAATATCGGCCAATGTAAATAGTGCCAAACAGTTTAGTCGCAACGCACATAACAAAAGGCCAGAAGGTCGCTGCATAACCTGCAGTAATTACGTTGAACAACTCAAGATCCAATAATCCTCTGGCGTTCGCGCGGTATACAGCTGCCAAATCCTCATATTTTTTATCATCTTCGATATAGAAAATATCCCAGTAGTGGCTAGCGACATACAAAACGATCAGCACCATTGTCAGACGCAGCAAGAAACCGATCCATATCGTCGCGCGAGCTTCCGGGGTCCAGATATTTTCTTTTTGCAATCTTCTTTCTCTCATTTTACTCCTGCCTCAATTGCATTTACATAGTAATCCCGCAGGCGAGCGGCCTCGCGGTCGATATCATAGCCGGCATCCGCCACGCGGCGAGCACCTTCAGGGTCGTGTCCCCGCTCTGCCGCCGCCAACGCCGCCTGTGCCCAGGCGCCATCACTCTGCGCCAGCGATAAAAACGCAACGTCATCCCCTAATTTCACCAGCGGGGTAACCGTATCCGCCGAAATAGCCGGCAGGCCGTTGCACTGGGTCTCAATCAGCGTGAACGGCAAACCCTCGTGGGTGCTGGGGAACACAAACGTGTCAAAAGCCGACAACAGCCGCGGCACGTCGTCACGCACGCCAAGCAGGCGTACGGAATCGGTCAGGGCCATCTCCTCCGCCTTGCGGCGGATGGCGTCCTCCAGTTCGCCGCGACCTACCATCAACAAAACGGAATCGGGTCGCAGACGGTGCATCTCACCGAAGATATCCAACAGACGCAGCTGATTTTTCTGGTCGCTGAGGCGACCGACATGGCCAACCACCAGGGTATCATCAGCGATACCTAAGTCGGCGCGCACAGCGGCGCGGACTTCGGCGGAATAGGCATACTTGGCCGTAGCAATGGCGTTGTTGTGGATGGTCACCTTGCCCTTGGTGTAGGTTTTCTCCCCCCACACCCACTTAGCGGCGTCCACGCCGCAAGCGGCCAGGTGGGTGGCCAACCGCTTCACCCACACGGTGAAGGCCTTGCGAACGAAACGCTGTTTAGCCGATTCCGGCTCGGCGGCGATATGGGCGTGGACGATGCGGGTCTTGACCCCGCACCGCTTGGCGCACAGCAGCGCCACCGCACCACGATAACCCAAATGCACGTGGACCGCATCGTAGTGATTATCGGTCAAGATCTGCTTGATGGCGTTGTAGTTGGCACGCACGCCGCTGCGCTGCGGCGGCACACGATAGATATGACATCCCAACGCTACCAACTCGGGTTCCAGTATACCGACAACATGATCAATTACCGCAAAATCAAACTGAACACCAGGAATACGGCTACAATAATTCAGCAGATAGCGGTCAATACCGCCGCCATCCAGATCTACACACACTTCCAGTATTCTCATACCGTCCTCCTAGCCTATCGTCAACATACAACATCGTAACACAAAACATCAAGTGCAGCGCTCGTTTAAACAATCACACTTGCTCTTCCATCATAGAGCACAGCTGATCCATCAGCTTATTCATTTCAAAATAAGTTTCAAAATACAACTTGGCATTATGCCCCATTTCAACCAGCTTGTCCGATGGCAACACCACATTACGGATCAAATGCGCCAACTGTTCAGCATCCTGTTGGCACACAAATCCACACTGCGCTTCCGCGACCACACGGGGGCTTTCACCCTCAGCCGCCACCAAAATCGGCGTACCGCAAGCCATATAGGACTGCAATTTAGCCGGCAAAGTCATCTCCAACACCTTGTTCTTTTGGAAAGAAAGGTAAGCACAATCGGCGAAATGAATGTACCGATTCGCCTCTTCCTCCGAAACACGACCAACAAAAGTGACAAACTCACTCAATCCTCGAGTCATCACCGCTTGTTCTAAACTCTCTCGTGCTCTGCCGTCACCAACTAAAAACCAACGGACATTAGTATCGCGCAACTTATCCGCAGTCTCAACCAGCAAATCCAAGCCCTGTGCATCTCCGATGTTACCGGTAAACACAACATTGAAACAGTCCTGCGAATAGCAAGCGGGGCAAGTCATTTCCGCTAATTGCGGAGTGGCACAGAACTGGGGCCAAAAAACAACTTTATCCCGGGAAATACCACGGGCAACCGTATTCTCGACGAAAGAATGGGAAGGGCACAACAAAACATCGCTCTTTTCGTACAAATATTTCACCAAACGACGGATGGTACCCAAAATCAATTTGTTTCGCACACCTAAAACGGCCTCTACATTTTCAGGCCACAAATCCAGGATGTTGAAAAAAATAGGCGTACCAAATTTTTTCTTATACTTCACGGCCGGCAATCCAACCGTCACAGGCGACACTTCAAAAATGTAAATGGCATCAAATTTTTCGTTACATCTACGGATCCACTTATTAGCTTCTCGCACATACGTGTAACAATTGAGCAACATATGCATAGCGTCATGCCCTCTCGGACGCATTTTGACACGCTCGATATGCACACCGTTCCATTCCTTCTCGTACGGAATGGAAAAGCCGTACCCCTCATATATTTCTCCCTTAGGATACTGGGGATACCCCGTCAAAACCGTCACTTCGTGACCGCGTCTAACTAACTCAGTCGCAGTCAAATTGACACGAAACGATTCGGGATAAAAATACTGCGATACTATGAGTATTTTCATCAATTTTTCTCCGTTCTCTCGATACTTTCCGCTAAAGAATACACGGCGTAAGGCTGAGCATAAACGCTCATGCTTTTTTCATAAGTCATATTACCAAACGCCTTATTCACCAATCCGGTACAATGACTCATCAGTTTGAGTAACCAACCGAAGCCCTTCACCAATCCGATTTTTTTGTTGTATGCTTTGGCGATATTCTGCACAATTACCGAAGTATTTCCATACTCAGTGTTCTGGGGATAAAACACACCCTGCTCTTCGTTGTCAATCATCAAACGCACAAACTCACACAAGTGTTCTATATAGAGCATCGAACGCTCATTCTCCACATAAGGGAACAGCGGCAACTTACGCGCAATTTTGGACAACAAAGGATAATTACCTTTGCTATTCTTACCATAAATCATCGGCGGACGTAAAATAACCACTTTGAAGTCAGCATCATTCATCGGCAACAAGCGGTTTTCCGCCTGCACTTTACTGTCTCCATAACAGTTAGCCGGCGATACAGGAGTGGCGGGCGTGATAACCTTCTTGCAGCCAATAGGAGCGCTATCGCCATATACGATGATACTACTCATAAAAACGAACTGCTTTACTCCGGCCATTTTAGCCTTGAGAGCAGTCTCAGCCGTCAGCTCGGTGTTCACAGCGTAATAGAGTTTTGCTTTCTCTTCACTGATTTTACCATTGTCCGAATGGGCGATACCGGCTACGTGAAACACGCAATCGTAACCGGAAAAATCCTTGTCACGCCACGCATCCCCCATCATATCCAACGTATCTACTTGATAAACATCGGGATAATTGGCCGCAATATACTTTTCAAACGAAGTGCCAATATAACTATTAGCACCAGTAATCAATACTTTTTTCATTTTGTCACCGCTTTATTTTTCTTCTCCAGTTCTCCGGTACCGCCCTCGACCACGCCATCAGAACGCAACACGCTCACAAACGTGCCGAAGAAACACTTCATATCCATAACGAAGCCCTTTCCCTCACGCAGGGCAGCGGCATATTCGCCATCAAATTTGGCCTTAACCGGAATCTCCAATTCATCGCGGCCATTGATTTGAGCCCAGCCCGTAATGCCGGGCTTGACATCATTGGCACCATACTTTTCTCGCTCTTCGATCAAATCGTACTGCGACCACAGCGCAGGACGCGGACCAACGATAGACAATTTCGAAGTGAAGACCTGCCAAACCTGAGGCAATTCATCAAGACTCGTCTTACGAATAAACTTGCCAACGCGAGTGATGTATTGCTCAGGATTTTCCAACAAATGCGTAGGCACCTCGTGTGGGGTAGACATCTTCATACTGCGAAACTTCAAGATGTTGAAATAAGTAATCTCGCCTTCTTTCTTAATGCCTACCCGCTTTTGTTTGAAAAACACAGGACCAGGATCGTCAATCTTGATGGCAATAGCGATAACCAACATCGGAAACGCCAAAAACAAAAGCGCCCCAGCGGATAGAAAAACGTCTAAACATCTTTTAAAAAATCGTGCGTACATGTTCGACCTCTCCTCAATATCGTACATATCAACATTTGTTTTCGCATTTTGGACATTTTGGACACATATATTGGAATCATATCACATATTAACTAAGAATGCAATGCTAAATATAAAATAATATAATAAATATAGCAACATTGTGTTGATCGATTTCTCGTTTGACATTTGCTGATTCGCTGTGTTATAATATTCGAGTCAAAACCTACCTTAGAAAGGAGAGGTCTTATGGATTGGAGTTGGATTGTTGCGTTATTGACAGATTTTAACGAGTGGTCCATTGCGTTTCGACTGATATTGTCGCTGGTGATGGGCGGCCTCATCGGTATGGAGCGCGGCCGCCACGGCAGCGCCGCCGGTATGCGTACTCACATCCTGGTGTGCATAGGCGCCTGTATGACCGCTCTGGTGGGCATCCATCTACTGACCATCACCCCCAACGAGGACGTCTCCCGTATCGCCGCCCAGGTCATCTCCGGAATCGGTTTCCTCGGCGTTGGCACCATCATGATCCGCAACCAGTCGGTGGTCACCGGCCTCACCACCGCCGCCGGCGTGTGGTGCACCGCCACCATCGGTATCGCACTGGGTTACGGCTTCTACTTAGGCGCACTGATCGCCACCGTCATCACCATCATCACCACCACCCTGCTCACCCGTCTGGAGGGCGGTAAGAAGTACATTGTCCGCTGCTATTTGGAGCTGATCGACGCCGATCTGGCCACCGAAACCGTGGCCTCCATCGAGCAATTCTACCCCACGGCTAAGGTCACCGAAATCACTGCCTCCAAGAGCGGAATCACCGGCTCTGTGGGTGTTTCCATTACCTTCTCGCTGGATAAAATCGGGCAAAAAGATTACCTGAACAACCTGAATTCTTTGGAAAACGTCCTCTTCGTCATCGAGGTATAAGCGAACAAAACAGACAGCGCGCAGTCCGTATGGGCTGCGCGCTTTTTTACTGCATTTTCGTGTGTAATAGCGTTTCGCTTTACACACCACAAACCGTTGAAAACACTGGGTTTGTCAGGTGTCGATACGATATTTTCGCATCAGCCTTCGCGGTTTCGTTGCCGCCGAAAAATGGCACATTTCCCCCATTGACAGATGGTAAAATCGGTGGTATACTACCCAATGTAGAACAAATGTTCGCAAGGAGGTGACAGACAGTGACTCGACATATTTTACACGTGGATTGCAATAAATTCTACGCCTCGGTAGAGTGCTGTCTGCACCCCGAATTGCGGGATAAACCGGTGGTGGTGGGCGGCCACGAAGAAGCGCGCCACGGCATCGTGCTGACCAAGAACGAAATCGCCGCCCGCTATGGCATCGCCACCGGCGAGACGCTATGGTCGGCACGCAAAAAATGCCCCGATCTGGTGACGGTGCCGCCCCACTTTTCCCTCTACACCAAGTACTCGCGGTTGGTGCGGGGGATCCTGCTGGAATACACCCCGCTGGTGGAGCCCTTCGGTCTGGACGAGTCCTGGATGGACATCACCGAATGCCTCCGCAACCCCGTGGAGGTGGCGCAGGAAATCCGCACCCGTATCAAGGAAGAGCTGGGCATCACGGTGAGTATTGGCGTCAGCTTTAACAAAACCTTCGCCAAGCTGGGCAGCGACTACAAAAAGCCGGACGCGGTGACGGTGTTTTCCCGGGAAAACTACCGCGATCTGGTGTGGCCGCTGCCGGTGGGCGAACTCATCTACGTGGGGCGCTCCACCAAGGAAAAACTGGCCGAGCGATTCCTCTACACCATCGGCGACGTGGCCCGCGCCGACCCTGCCCTGCTCCAATCCCTGCTGGGCAAATGGGGTCCCGCCCTGCACGCCGTAGCCAACGGATGGGACGCCCAGCCGGTCATCCCATCCGAGGAGGCGGCGGAGGCGCAGTCGGTAAGCAACGGCATGACCACGCCGCGGGATCTCACCGACAACCGGGACGTACAACGGGTGATCACCGTGCTGGCGGAGAGTGTGGGGCGCCGCCTGCGGGAGCAGCATCTGTGCGGCAAAACGGTGGAACTGCACCTGCGGGACAACCAGCTGGTGACCCACACCTATCGCACCACCCTGGACCACCACATCCAATCCACCGGCGACGTGACGCGGGAGGCCTATGCCCTATTTTGCGCCGTGTATCGGTGGAAGCACCCGCTGCGCAGTGTCACCGTCGGGGTCAGTGGCCTGGACGCGGAGGACGCTCCCTGCCAGATGGATATGACCGAGAGTGCGGGACGGGAGAAGCGAGAGCGACTGGATCGCGCCGTAGACGGCCTGCGAGAGCGATTCGGCGACACCTGCATCCGCCGCGCCATATTGCTGGAAGACCCCGATTTGACCGGCTTCAGCCCCTACGACGACCACACGGTGCACCCCGTGGGATTCTCCGGTCGCACCGACGAGATCGGAGGTAAGAAATGAGCCACAAAGTATACGTAGAGGTGGCCGCCGTCTTCTCCCCCGAGGGGCAAATCCTACCCCGCAGCATCCGCTGGGAGGACGGCACCCTATTCGCCGTGGATCGGGTGCTGGATATCCGCCGCGCCGCCGCGCTGAAGGCGGGCGGATGCGGGATACGATACACCATCCGCATCGGTGGGCGGCAGACCTACCTCTTTTTAGACGAAGATCGCTGGTTCGTGGAGGCCAACGACCCAAAACAGCCGACGGCGTAATGCCGGCGGCTGTTTTTATTATTCTACACAAACTTCTTCGTGAATTTTTGGCATTTCGACCATGGGTTTCGGTATTGTTTTTGCTCTATAAAGGCTATATAATATAAGATGGTTAATTTTATACCGCATTTCTATACGAAATGCCAAATAAAAAGGAGGAACACCCGCATGAAACACATCCGCAAATCCTTGGCGGCGCTGCTGTCTGTGCTGATGCTCATCAGCCTGTTCGCCGTGTCTGCCACCACCACCGTGTCTGCGGCTGAGAAGGAGACCGTCATCATCGCCGGCTCTGACTATCAGACCAGCGACGGCACCGCCCACATCGAGCTGATTATGGACGCCATGAAGGCGGACGGCATCAACCCCGACAAGTTGCTCTTTGGTGGCGACTACTCCCTGGAACACTCCGCTGCCACCAGCCAGAAGGGTATCACCCAGCTGAAGAACTACTTCTCCACCTACATGGACGAGAAGGATATGGTCTTCGCTCAGGGTAACCACGACAAAGATGCCACCGAAGCCAACGGCCTGACCGGCTGGGGCAATATGGATCCCGCTTACGGCGATTACGGTCTGTACATCGTCGAAGATCCCACCGTGGCTCAGGAGTGGGGTTCTTACGATGCCGCCTCCGTGGCCGCTCTGCAGCTGTACTTGGATAACAAGATTGAGATCGGCTACAACAAGCCCATCTTCATCATGAACCACTTCCCCCTGCACTGGTCCTATCGTACCCAGAAGGACGGCGTGGGCACCAACGCCTATCGCTTCTTCAACGTCATCAACGAGGCCGCCGGTAACGGCCTGAACATCATCTATCTGTTCGGCCACAACCACTCCAACGGCTATGACGATTCTCTGGGTGGTCCCTGCATCTTCCTGAAGAAGGGCGACACCATCGAGATTGCTCAGGGCGACAAGAAGACCGCTAAGGCTGAGACCCTGAACTTCACCTACATGAACTCCGGTTACACCGGCTACTACACCTCCCCCGTGGAAGGCGCTGAGAGCACCCTGTCTATGTCTGTGTTCCGCATTCGTGGCAACGAGGTCATCATCAGCCGTTACTCCAAGGATGGCGCGTACAACCTGAAGTCCGCCGGTACCGAGAATAACACCTTCGGCTACACCGTAAATCCCACCGTCAACACCACTGTGTACGCCGGCACCTATAAGATCCCCGCCGACGGTACCGCCTCCTCCGTGGAGACCCCCTACGAGATGAGCGATGACGCCGGTATCTTCACCGGTGCTCAGACCTCCTCCTCCGAGGATGTCAGCGGTTTGGCTTTCCGCTTCGACGTGGACGTGGACGGCATGCAGGTTGACAAGACCACTGCTATTTACGATGCCGCTACCATCAACGTGATGGACGGCAACTACAAGTTGGTGGGTATGGGCGCTATCGTCACCAACAACCCCAATCTTGGCAACAATGGCAGCGCCTTCTATCTGGATGCTGTGGATGGCAAAAAGACCATCGACATCCCCGCCGTGTATCTGTGCGATCTGGAGGCCGACTCCGCCGCCTATACCGTGCGTATCCGCAACATCCCCGAGGCGAACTACGACACCGGTGTCTATGCTCGCCCCTACTACATTTACGAGACCAATGACGGCACCCAGATCACCGTGTACGGTGACATCGTCGGTGCCTCTTACAACGGCAAGCTGTCCAATAACGACGGCGAGCTGGAGTGGTAAGGAAAGGAGGAACTGACGAATGAAAATGCGTAAACTGATTGCTCTGCTGTCCGCCGCCTTGATGCTGTGCAGCATCATTCCTATGGGTGCTATGACCGTGTCTGCGGCCGCATCCGACATCACCAGCAACTTTGACAACGGTAGCCGCAATGGCTGGTCCGGCCCCACCTGCTCTGCCGATGCCGCCTACAGCGGTGCTTACGGCGTCACCGCCACCTCCACCAGTGCTTGGGGTAACCTGTTAAAGAAGTCTGCTGTACTGGATGCTCATACTGCTTACAAAATGACCTTCTGGTACAAGTCCAATGCTGACGCGGTGACCAACGCCGCTTTTGAAATGGGCTATAAGGATGCCGCCGGCACCAGCCTGAAAGTGCCGCTGATCAACAAGGGTTCTACTTCTGTCTCCCTGACTGCAACTACCACCGCTTGGACTAAGATGGAGCTGTATTTCGCCACCGGCGATTACACCAGCGTGGATTTCAAGTTCTACCGCGGTAGCGGCACCGCCGGCGACGCCGCCTCCATCTGCGTGGATGAGATCGTGCTGGAAGAGATTACTGCTACCACCGATGGTTATATCGTAGACGGTGGTTTTGAGTCCGGCACCCTGAACTTCACCCCCAACTCCATTGGTTCCATCTCCTCTGATGCTCATACCGGCAACTACGCCGTCACCGGCGCCAGCGCCACCAAGTATGACATCTACGCTCAGAAGTACGTTCGTACCGAGAAGGATACCGACTACACCTTTAAGTTCTGGGCAAAGGCTTCCGGCGATGGTAAAGTTGTGCGTCTGTACGTCAACGCTAAGAAGTTCTCTTCTACCTCTTCCAACGACCTGCGCGGCACCTATTCTCAGCACACCGCCAACACCGGCTGGGCTGAGTACACCGTCACCTTTAACTCCGGTTCCAACACCGAAATCGCTCTGACCCTGTGCAGTAGCGGTTCTTCCTCTACCTTCTATCTGGATGACCTGACCCTGATCGGTCCCTCCAGCATCACCCCCGACGAGCCCGGCGATGAGCCTGCGACTCCCGAGAACCCCTACGAGCCTGTTGAGGGCAACCTGCTGAACAACCCCAGCTTCGAGACCGGTGATTTCACCGGCTGGTCCACCTATAGTGGCACCACCATCACCGAGGCCAACGTGCACAGCGGTAAGTACGCCATCCAGTCTGTGAATACCACCACCGAGTGGGGTACCATGACCAAGCAGACTGTGTCCGTGACTGCCAACACCGACTATATCCTGACCTATTGGTACTACTACGATGGTTCCGACGCCAGCGCCTCCTTCTATGCGATGGCCAACAATTCCAGCGGCACTATCAAAAGCACCCACGTCAAGAATATGACCCCCAACACCTGGACTCAGGTGACCGTGGAGTTCAATTCCGCCTCCAACACCTCCATCATCGTGTACGCTAAGAACGGTACTGCCAACAGCACCGGCACCTACTACTTCGATGATTTCGTGCTGGTCAAAGTCGGCTCCACCGAGCCTGAGAACCCCGGCACCACCACCGATCCCGTGATCCCCGCCGGCAACCTGGTGTCCAACTCCACCTTCGAGAACAACAGCAAGTCCGGCTGGATCATCTACAACGGTACCGCTGTTTCCACTGCTAAGCCCAAGACCGGCAGCTATAGCCTGCTGTGCAAGGGTTCCGGCTGGAACGGCATCGCTCACATCACCTTCAACACCGAGGTTGGTAAGAGCTATCAGGTTTCCTTCTGGTACTACATCGACACCGCCGGCTTCAACTGGAAAATTTCTGGCGAGAACACCGGCACCTCTTACGCCAACAACTGGCAGAACACTAACCTGGGTAGCTGGCAGCAGATTGTCGTTGAGTTTATTGCCGACGACACCAAGACCCGCATCAACTTCTCCGGTCTGGACGGCTCCTCCTCCCCCGTGTTCTACATCGACGACGTGTTCGCTGTTGAGGTTCTGGGCCCCTCCAACGACGGTTTCATCGTCAACGGCGACTTTGAGATTGGTAAGCTGACCGGCTGGTCCGTGCACCAGAGCACCAAGGTTTCCGCCGAGGCTGCCAACGGCAGTATGTACGGCGTCAACCTGATCGGTAACGGCGGCTGGGGCGGCATGCTGAACCAGTCCTTCAAGACCACCAAGGGTCTGAAGTACGTCCTGACTCTGGACGTCAAGGTGAACAACTACGGCGTGAATATGCAGGTGCGCAACCAGGCTGACGATGCCAACCTGGCCAGCAAGTGGTTTGCTCTGGCTCAGAACGGCGAGTGGGCTACCTACACCTTCGAGTTCACCGCTGTGAGCGCTGACACCTACCTGAACTTCTGCGGCGGTGGCGGTGGTTCCTCCACCGGCGGCGAGGACGTGTACGTGGATAACATCAAGATCGTCGAGATCCCCTGCGAGCACGTGTACGACAGCGTTCAGGATGACGAGTGCAACATCTGCGGCCACATCCGTCCCGTGGACATCGTGGACATCATCGAGGGCGGTCAGACCAGCATCTCCGAGGACGTGAGCGGTCTGGCGTTCAAGTTTGAGATTGCCGCTACCGGTGCCACCACCGATAACAACAACAAATACGTATCCGGTTCTGCCTCTGTCAATCCCTACGGCAATAGCAACGCCTACACCCTGGTGGCTATGGGCGCCGTCATTACCAACAAGGCGGAAAACAATTCCGAGAAGATGCTGAACCTCGACACGGTTAACGGCAAGTCCGTCATCAACATCGAGGCTAACTACCTGCTGGATAGCGAGGACGGATCTGTTGCCTTCGCCACCCGCGTCATCAACATCCCCGACGCCGGCAAAAATACCGCTATCTACGCCCGCTGCTACTACGTCTTTGAGAAGGACGGCGAGCTGATCGTGATCTACGACGACATCGTCTCTAAGTCCTACAACGGCTAATAGCTAAATAAAAACTCCCCACGGCAAGCGCCGTGGGGAGTTTTCTTTTTGTTTTGTTATTTCAGTTCAACCACGGTGACACCGTGCTCGCCCTCGCCGAAGGCACCAAGGCGGAAGCCCTTGACCTGGCGATGGCCCTTAAGGTGGGCGTGAACGGCAGAACGGAGCACACCGGTGCCCTTGCCGTGGATAATGGTGACCCGCTCCAGACCGCAGAGAATGGCGTTATCCAGGAAGCGGTCAATCTCCAGCAGAGCCTCCTCCACCGACTGACCGCGCAGATCGAGATCGGTGTGCACCGACCGCTCCATACGAGAGGTCAGGCCGCTGACGCGGGCGCTTGCCACCGGGACGGTGCGCCCCTTCTTCTCGGCGCGCTTGGACTCATACAGACGCAGGTTGGACACGGGGGTGCGGGTGCGGATGGCACCCGCCTGCACCTCCACCATACCCTGGTTGTCGGCGGCCTTCATCACGACGGCTTTGAGACCCATGTCCATCAACTGGACGGTGTCTCCCGCCACCACAGCGCGGGGCAGGACATATTCCTCCCGCGCCTGCTCGGTCACGGGGTCAATGGCGTCGTCCATCTTGTTCAGGCGGGATTTCAGCTGGCTCTTGGCCTGGCGGGTCTTATCGGCGAACTCCGCCGCCTCCTTCTGCTTGCGCAGGTCGTCCAGCTCATCCATCAGCTTCTGCGCCTCAAATCGCGCCTTTTCCACAATGCGGCGCGCCTCCTGGCGACCGGCATCGATCTCTTTATCCCGGCGGGTGCGGATGTCCTCCAACTTCTCCTCGCTCTCGCGAGCGGCGCGCTCGGCGCGCAGGCGGGCATCCTCGGCGGCGGACAACTGACCCTCCAACTCCTGACGGCGGGCATCCAGGCGCTGGACGACCTCCTCCAGCATCTGATCGTCACCCGACACCAGATCGCGGGCGTGAGCCACCAGCGCGGCGTCCATACCAAGGCGCTCGGTGATGGCAAAGGCGTTGGAACGACCGGGAACGCCGATCATCAGGCGATAGGTGGGACGCAGAGAGGCCACGTCGAATTCGCAACTGGCATTCTCCACCCCGACGGTGTGGATGGCGTAGGCCTTCAGCTCCGCATAGTGGGTGGTGGCGCCAATACGGGCGCCCTGGGCGCGCAGACGCTCCAGAATGGCGATAGCCAGCGCCGCGCCCTCCACGGGGTCGGTACCGGCACCCAGCTCGTCCAGCAGCACCAAGCTGCGGTCGTCCGCCTCACCGATAATGCGGATGACGTTGGTCATATGGGCGGAGAAGGTGGACAGAGACTGCTCGATGGACTGCTCGTCGCCGATATCCACCAGCAGGCGGTTGAACACCGACAGGCGGCTATTGTCCCCCACCGGCACCAGCAGGCCGCACATCGCCATAGCGGTGAGCAGACCCAGCGTCTTCAGTGTGACGGTCTTACCGCCGGTGTTGGGACCGGTGACAACGAGGGTATCGTATTCGCCACCCAGCTCCACGTTGATGGGAACCACCTTCTGCGGGTCGATGAGGGGGTGACGGGCTTTGTTGAGACTAATATGTCCGTCGTCGGACAGAATCGGCTTAATAGCCTTCATTTTATACGCCAAATGGGCCTTGGCAAAGATGACGTTGAGCTCCAGCAGGATGCGGTAATCGCCGATGATGGCGGTGGCAAAGGAGCCTGTCTCGGCGGACAGGGCGAAGAGGATACGCTCGATCTCCGCCTCCTCCTTGGATTTGAGCACCTTCATCTCGTTATTGGCCTCCACCACGCCCATAGGCTCCACAAACACGGTGGCGCCGCTGGAGGAGGTGTCGTGAACCAGGCCCGCCACCTCGCCGCGGTGCTCCGCCTTGACCGGCACCACGAAACGGCCGCCGCGGATGGTGACAATGGGCTCCTGCAACGCCTTCTGATAAGCGGCGGAGCGCACCATCTTATCCAGCTGGTCTCGGACGCGGGCGGCGGCGGCGCGCATCTTACGGCGGATGTCCGCCAGCGCGGGAGAGGCGTTATCCGCCACCTCTTCCTCATTCACCACCACCGAGGCAATCTTTTCCTCTAAGTACTTATTGGGCAGCAGCGCCGAAAAGCGGTCGTCCAGGCAGGTATTGACCCCCTCGCAATGGGAGCGCCACTGGCTGATGCCGCGGATGGTGCGCAGGATGTCGGCCACACGCAAAAACTCCGCCAGCGACAGGCAGGCGCCTGCCTCGGCGCGGCGCAGAGGATTGGTGACGTCGGGCAACGCGCCGAAGGAGGGGCTACCGAAGCCCGCCATCAGGCGGCAGGCGTCGTCGGTCTCCTGCAACAGGCGCTGAGCCTGCTCGCGATAGGCTACGGGACGCAAAGAGCGCGCCATATCCGCCGCCGCGGCGCAGCAGGTCTCCCCTGCCAGCAAATCCAGGATTTTATCCAGTTCTAATGCTCGTAAATCTCGATCCATAGTATGTTAAATTCCTTCAATTCGTAGAGAATGGTAAAAGTCTAACGTCTTGTATGTTTTGCCCACCTGAGACAGCAAAAAACGCTCGACCAAGGTGGCCAGCACCGCCGTATCCGCGGCAGGAAGTTGGAAGGCGAAGCAACGCTCGAAGGGGCCGTACAACAGATGCCGCAGGGCCGCCAACACGCCGGCCGATACCTGCATCGCGTCCGCGGCGGCCACATGATCGCCGCAGAACAGGGTGCCTGCCGAGGGAGAGAACCACAGCGGCGTCTCTCCGCTACCGCAGGCGGTGCAACCGTCCAAGTCGGGGGCGTAACCTTCTAAGCACAGGAGGCGTCCCTCTACCACCGCCTTGATCAGCAGGGGATCCTTCTCCCCTGCCGCCAGGAAGTGCAGACCGCCCAGCAGCAGGCGCAGATGCGCCTCGGCGGGGGCGTCGGAGGGGCACAGAGACAACGCCAGCTCGCAGAAATACTGAGCCAGCGCCAACCGCTCCACGTCCTGACGCAACCCGAAGAACACCTCGATGGGCTTGGCGTCCTCGATGATATACTTGTCCCGTGCGGGAATGAGGCTCAAATTGGCGTAGCACAACGGCTGGGTGGCCGCACCGGAGCGACTGGTCACCCGACGCGCACCCCGTGCGGTGGCGCGGAGGACACCCTTATCCCGTGTGAGGATAGCGACGAACCGATCCGCCTCCGCCACGGTGTCATAGTCCCGCAGAATCAGGCCGTCGGTCATCAGATGCTGTTTTGGAGCCGTTGCCATAGCCCGATTCCTCCTCTGCCACACTATCCGTGGCACGGGGTGTCACCACAATGCCGCGATAGCGCAGATAATCCTCCACCTTACCACTATGGGTGAAGGTGTGCCATAATACCTTGTCGTCCATCTACTCGTCCCCCTTTGGGTATAGCATACCCAAAGGCGAAGCGAGCAAAAACGGAAATATTAGTCAAACTTATAGCCGAGGCCGCTGAGGAAGCCCTGGCGATTGCGCCAATCCTCCTTGACCTTGACCCAGCACTGCAGGTTCACCTTGGTGCCGAACAGATCCTCCAGCTCGGTGCGGGCGCGGGAGGCGATCTCCTTGAGCATCACGCCCTTTTTGCCAATGACCATACCCTTGTGGCTGTCCCGCTCGCAGTAGATGTAGGCGTCGATGTCCAGGATGGTGCCCTTGTCGGTCTCGCGCTCGCCCCAGCGCTCGATGGCCACGGCGATGCCGTGAGGAATCTCCTGACGCAGCAGCTGCAACATCTTCTCACGGATGACCTCGGAGGCCAGCGCCTGCTCGGTCTGGTCGCTGGAGGCGTCTGCGGGGAAGAAATGGGGGCTCTCGAAGGTGAACTTAGCCAATTCGGCCAGCAGATCCTCCAGGCCGTCGCCGCTCTTGGCGGACACAGGGACGATGGCGGCGAAATCCGCCTGCTGCTTCCAGGCGTCGATGCAGGTCAGCAGGGTGGCCTTATCGGTGAGGGTGTCAATCTTATTGATGGCCAGGATGACCGGCACCTTCTTCTGCTTCAGCTGATTCAGCAGAGCCTGCTCCTCCTCGCGGATGGTGGCGCGGGGCTCGGTCACCAGCAGACCCACGTCCACACCGGACACCGCCTCGCCGATGGAGCGCACCATAAAGTCGCCCAGGCGGGTGCGGGGCTTGTGATTGCCGGGGGTGTCCAGGAACACCAGCTGCATATTCTCCTTGGTCACCACGCCCATAATGCGGGTGCGGGTGGTCTGGGGCTTGTCCGAGACGATCGCCACCTTCTTACCCACCAGGGCGTTGAGCAGCGAGGATTTACCTACGTTGGGGCGGCCGACCATGGCCACAAATGCGGATACGGTTTCCATACAATTTCCTTTCTTATCACAAAGCGACCCTGCCCCGATCAAAACCGAGGCAGGGCAACGGCATTTTTAGTTGTCTTCATCCAGCACGTAACTGCCGCCACGGGGCAAACCGATAGACAGCATCACGGCCTCTTCCTTTTCGCGCATACGCACCGCCTCCAGGCCGCCCTGCACGTGGTCGTAGCCCAGCAGATGCAGCATCGAGTGGACGGTGAGATAGCCTACCTCACGCTGGAGGGAATGACCGAACTCCTCGGACTGGGCCTTCGCCTTCTCCATCGAGATGACGATGTCGCCCAGCATATAGGCGCCGGTGGCGGGATTCTGATCGTACACGCCGTCCTCGCCCAAGGGGAAGGACAACACGTCGGTGGGGGCATCGATATTCCGCTGCTCCAGATTGATCTCGTGGATGCGGGCGTTATCCACCAAGGACACGTCCACCTCGGCAGAGCCCTCAAAGCCCTCCAGCCGCAGCACCGCGTGGCAACAACGGCGGATGAGCAGGCGCACACCGGTGGGAATCTTAATCGCTTTTTGCTGATTTTCGATGGTGACCTTAATCTTATCCATGATTTTTGCCCCTTTTCTCCTCTTTTTTATGAGTGGCGCGGGCGTCGGCGCGCGCCTTATCAAACTTTTCATATGCGGCGATGATGCGCTGCACCAGCTGGTGGCGCACCACGTCGGACTGGCTGAAGGTGCAGATGGCGATATCCTCCACGCCCTGCAGAATCTTCATCACCTGCTTGAGGCCGCTCATCTTGCCGTCCGGCAGGTCGATCTGGGTCACGTCGCCGGTGATCACCATCTTGGAATTGAAGCCTAAGCGGGTGAGGAACATCTTCATCTGCTCGGGCGTGGTATTCTGCGCCTCGTCCAGAATGATGAAGCTATTATCCAGCGTGCGGCCGCGCATATAGGCCAGCGGCGCGATCTCGATGTCCCCCCGCTCCATATAGCGCTGCACCGTCTCGGCGCCCAGCATCTCGAACAGGGCGTCGTACAACGGGCGCAAGTAGGGGTCCACCTTACTCTGCAGGTCGCCGGGCAGGAAGCCCAAGCGCTCGCCCGCCTCCACCGCGGGACGGGTGAGGATAATGCGGTCGATCTCCTTGGACTTGTACGCCTTGACCGCCATCGCCACCGCCAGATAGGTCTTACCCGTACCGGCGGGGCCGATGCCCAGGGTGACGGTGTTCTTGCGAATTGCCTCGACGTAGCTCTTCTGACCCAAGGTTTTGGGTTTGATCGGTTTGCCCTTGGTGGTGACGCAGATGCTGTCGCCGCCCAGCTGGCGGACGGTGTCCTCCGCCCCCTCGCGGACCAGGGTCATCACGTATCGCACATTTTGGTCGGTGAGCTGCTCACCACTGTTGATGAGGTGCAAGAGGCCGTTGATGGCCTTGACCGCCGTCATCACGCCGGGCTGCTCGCCGCTGACCTTAATCTGGGTGTCGCGGATGAGCACCTTGACATCGTACTCCTGCTCCAGCAGGCGAATATTGCTATCGTAACTACCGAAAAGGGAGGCGGCCTCTTCCATCCGCTCCACTTGAATCAACTGTTCTGTCATAAAAAGCGTACATCTTCCCATCTTCTTAAAGATAACTCTATTATATAGCATATTTTAGTATTTGTCATTATGTCAAACTGCATAAAAAGATGGGAATTTTTTGACTTTTCATCCATCCGAGGGCAGATTTTCGTCCAGCGGCACCTCCACGGCGATGTTTTCGCGGCACAAATAGGTGGCTCGCAGGACGTAAGCGCCGTCTTGAATTTCCCCCTGCCGCGCCAATTCCTCGTAGGAGTCGGGGAGAAACAACGCCGTCTCTTTTTCTGCCAATTGCTGCTCCGCCAAGGCCTGCGCCGCCGCCTCCGAGCGGGTGGCGGTGAGGGTTTTCAGCGGCATTAGGTAGGTGTTGGTCACCCCCAGCGGCAGGGTGGTATTTTGGATAGTCAGGAAGTGGGAGGCCTGATATTGCTGGGTTTGCGCCTGTAAAGGAATATTACTGTACAGCGGAATTTGCCAACAAAAGAAGGTGATGGTGGGGCGGCAAATCACCTCGCCGGTGGGTTCGGTGTATTCATAGGTCAGCGGCACCGAAATAGTGATCTGGCGACGGGTTTCCGCCCACACCTCGCCGTAGGAACGATAGAGTTTCTCCCCCATCTCGGTCTGTACGCGGCCGGTGATCAGACGAGTACCGGCGGTCACCGCCTCCCCTACCTTGACCAGCTTCTGCCCGCTATACACCTCCATACTGAGAATCCGTCCGTCCCGCAGGGCGACCACGTCCGAGGGCTGGGACAGATCCAGCGGCGGCGGGGATTCCTCCCGCTCGGTGACCACGATGCGGGCCACGTTGTGGCTGGGATTGACGGTGATGAAGGACACGGTGGGCAGGTCTTTGGTGCCGCCGATCTGCAGGCCCTTGACGTCCACCTCGTCCATCCGCCCGCCGATGTACACCCCTCTCTCGCGGGCTACGGCGAGGATGCTCTCGGTGGGGGTGACGGTGTTACCGGTCACCTCAATAACCCAGATGCGGGGGCTGAGCAGCGCCAACACGACGATATACAACGCCAGACCCACCAGCAGACCCCTCCGATGGCGGTAGCGGTGCCGCCAAAAGGGCAGGCCGTGCTTGTGGCACACACGCATCCGCACGCAGGCGCGGCGGGCCATCGGGCGGATGGCGCGGTACTCCCCCGCCGGGCAAGAGAAGCGGATGGATTCGCCACTACGGCGGAGATTCCACACGGCGACGTGGGCGGCGGCCAGGGCGTTGAGCAGGCGCTCGGGATAGCCGCCCTCCGCCTCCACCCGCACCCAGCCGAGAATCCAACGCATCACGCGGGACACCATCGCTACGCCTCCTCCGTAAACTCAATGCGCTGCAACCGTCCGAACACGGTGGCCCCCTCAGCGGTCATACAGCCCATCTCCAACCCCTGCCCATACACCGTCACCAGCCCAAAGGAGGTGCGCAGCGCCACGCACTCCTCCGCATAGGTGACGATGCCGCGGCAACCTGACAGCACCACCCGTCTGTTGCCCTCCACCTCCATAAAAAAGTCCTCAATATGCATCCAATGATCGCGCCTTGCCATCCTACCACCCCTATCGTCACAATGTATGCAACGCATAGCGGCGGTAGTCCTCACATACAATGCGATGAGGGGGGAGCCGTGTGTATATGACCATCAAAAGGAAGTCTGTCGCCGACTATGGGCAGGTCGCCGCACTGACAGCGGTGTGTCTGCTGCTGCTCACCTATCCCAACGCCATGGCGACGGGTATCAGCCGCGGACTGTCGGTGTGCGCCACGGTGATTATCCCCACCCTCTATCCCTTTATGCTGCTGGCGGGGTTGCTGGCCAACACCCCGCTATGCCGCCGTCCCGGGCGAGTGACAACCGCCGCGACGCGGTGGCTATTCGGGTTGCCGGGATGTTGTGGGGCAGCGATATTGCTAAGCCTGGTGGGTGGGTATCCTGCGGGAGCCATCGCCATCGCGCAGTTGCGTCAGCGGAGGCAAATTAGTGAAGAGGAAACGCGGCGGATGACCGCATTCTGCATAGGTGGCGGACCGGGATTTGTCGTCAGCACGGTAGGCGCGGGGTTATTAGGCAGCGTGCGGGCGGGGGTGCTACTGTACGCGGCGCAGGTGGCGGTATCGGTGGGCATCGGAGTGGCGCTGGGACGAGGTCATCGGCGGGTGCGGAAGACGGCAGAGGCGCCGCTGCCGCCCAAAAAGCCCACGGCGCAGATCGTGACCGACACCTGCGGAGCGCTACTGACTTTATGCGGATTCGTAGTCCTGGCGGCGGCAGGACTGGCACTGGCAGAAGGGTGCGGGTTTCCCCGCTGGGTGGCAGCGCTGACGGGATTGGAAGCGGCCACCGTCTCCAACCTGCTGGCGGCGGTCACCGAGGTGAGCTGCGGATGCATCGCGCTGGCGGGTAATGGGGCGCTGACGCCGTTGTGGATCAGCCTGACGCTCAGTTGGGGTGGATTGTCGGTGCAAGGGCAGATAGCAGCCATTCTGCCGGGAGAGCGCATCCTCGGGTGGCGGTTTTGGCGGTGGCGGCTGCTCCACGGGGTGCTAAGCGGCGGGGTGGCGATGGGACTCTTTGCTCTCTTCCCCATCCGTGCCGAGACGCTGGCACCCGGCACCGCGGTGGTGCCCTATTCCGTGTCAGTGGCGGCGACAATGATGCTTTTGTTGCTGAGTTTTCTGGCGATGATCTATTTTTCTGACTTTTCCGAAAAAAGTACTGGAAATGTGTCGTAAGGTGTGTTATACTGGTGTAAATCGTTTGAGAAGGGGGTACACCTATGCGCCGCAAACTGTACGGCAACAACATTCAGCCCTGCTGTGAATACTGCCAGAGCGCCCGCCGCGCCACCGACGGCCGCGTGATGCTGTGCTCCCGCCGCGGCATCGTGCCCATGTATCACAAGTGCCGCAAGTTCCGCTACGATCCCCTCAAGCGCATCCCCTTCCGCCAGCCCCGCCTGCAGAAGTATAAGCCTGAGGACTTTGTTCTGTAACGAGAAAATATTTTTAAATTATTTTTGAATTTTCTATTGACAATTTGAAAATCGTCTGCTATAATACCCCTCGTTGCAGAGAAATGCGGATGTAGCTCATCTGGTAGAGCGCCACCTTGCCAAGGTGGAGGTAGCGAGTTCGAGCCTCGTCATCCGCTCCAAAAAGAAACGGACACCCAATTGGGTGTCCGTTTTCTTTTTGCGGATTGACAGAGGCTCTGAACTCGTGAAATTCGTCCGCCGGACGAATTTCTTAGATTTTGACAACGATGACGACTTATGGTTGCTCTGTACCTTCCCTTGTCAAAATCGGAGTTCTAAGCCTCGTCATTGCAAAAGACCGACCTCAATGGTCGGTCTTTTGTGTTTTGGCAAGTTACGCACTTTGCCTCCGGCAACACCTCATCCACCGCCGTTCGGCGGTCCCCTTCCCCTCGAGGGGAAGGCTATGCGGGGCGTCAAGGACGTCGCCCCCTACGCTCTCATCTCAAAACTTCATCTTGCCCCTCCTTTGTCAACAAAACTTTCCGTTCTTGTGGAAAAAGTGCTTATTTTTCTTATCGAAAACGAAAAATCATTAAATATTTGCAACCAAAAGTTGCGAAAAGTAACATTTTCCTCTTGCATAATGGATAAAATGGGTGTATGATGGTACAGGTGTGAGAAACACCTATATGTAGTATATACTTAAATTCATTTATATAGGAGGACACTATGACTATTGGTGAAAAGCTCATCAACCTGCGCAACGCCGCAGGCATGTCTCAGGATGCGCTGGCAGAGGCTCTGTCCGTATCCCGCCAGTCGGTTTCCAAGTGGGAGACCGACCAGGTACAACCCCAGATTGAAAAGGTGCTGCAGATCTGCAAGCTGTTCAGCGTCTCCGCCGATGACCTACTGGATGACGGCAAGATTATCGACCGCGCCCCTCTGGCTAACGGTTGCCGCAACAAGTATTTCGGCACCGACGGTTTCCGCGGCGAGGCCAACTGCAACCTGACCTCTATGCATGCCTACAAGGTGGGCCGCTTCCTGGGCTGGTATTTCCGCTCTCCCCTGTCCGGCTGCACCGACGAGAACTATCGTCCCCGCATCGTGATCGGCAAGGATACCCGCCGCAGCAGCTATATGCTGGAGTACTCCATCGTGGCCGGTATCACCGCCAGCGGTGCCGACGCCCATATGCTGCACGTCACCACCACCCCCAGCGTGTCCTACGTGACCCGCGTGGACGAGTTTGACTGCGGTATCATGATCACCGCCAGCCACAACCCCTTCTACGACAACGGTATCAAGGTCATCAGCAAGAGCGGCGAGAAACTGGATGACGACACCACCGCCCTCATCGAGTGCTACCTGGACGGCGACCTGAAGGCGCTGGGCATCAACGGCGACGACCTGCCCCTGGCTCACCGCGAGCAGATCGGCTGCATCGTGGACTACGTGGCCGGCCGCAACCGCTACGTGGGTTATTTGATCTCCATCGCCTCCAATTCCTATAAGAAACTGCGCATCGGTCTGGACTGCGCCAACGGCGCCTCCTGGATGATCGCCAAGGCTGTCTTCGACGCTCTGGGTGCTCAGACCGTCATCATCGGCGATCAGCCCGACGGCCTCAACTGCAACCGCGACTGCGGCTCCACCCATATGGATAAGCTGTGCGAACTGGTGAAGGAGCAGAAGCTGGACGTGGGCTTTGCCTTTGACGGCGACGCCGACCGCTGCCTGGCGGTGGACGAGAACGGCAACGTGGTAGACGGCGACGCGATGATGTATATCCTCGGCCTGCGCCTGAAGAACCGCGGTATGTTGAATAAGGACACCGTGGTGGCCACCGTGATGTCCAACAGCGGCTTCTTCGCCAGCCTGAAGAAGGCGGGCATCGACGTGGACCAGACCAAGGTGGGCGACCGCTTTGTGTACGAGTCCATGCAGAAGAACGATTTCAGCCTGGGTGGCGAGCAGTCCGGCCACATCATTCTGAAGAAGTACGCCACCACCGGTGACGGCATCCTCACCGCCATCATGATCGCCGAGGAGATGTGCGACCGCAAGATGAGCCTCTCCAAGCTGGCTGAGCCCGTGATGCTGTATCCCCAGTATTTGAAAAACCTGCGCGTGAAGGACAAGAAGGCCGCCATGACCGATCCTGTCGTACTGGAGGCGCAGAAGAAGGTAGACGAGATGATCAACGGCGCCGGCCGCACCCTGCTGCGTCAGAGCGGCACCGAGCCTGTGGTGCGCGTGATGGTGGAGGCTGAGACCACCGAACTGTGCGAGAAGTATGCGGCGATGATCGCCGACGTGATTAAGGAAAGGGGCCATTGCGTTGAATAAGTTGGTTAAGACCGCCGACCTGTACGATTGCCAGGTACCCTATCTGAAAGATCTGTTTGACTCTTGTGAGTACCCTTGGGAGATGCTCCCCAAGATCAAGGGTCACATCCTCGCCCTCATTGAGGCAGGTTTGCCCGAGTTCACCGAGATTAAGCCCGGTGTGTGGGTGGGCAAGGACGTGAAGATCGCCGACTACGTGACCATCGAGGCTCCCGCCATCATCGGTCACGGCACCGAGATTCGTCCCGGAGCCTATATCCGTGGCAGCGTCATTACCGGCGAGAACTGCGTGCTGGGTAACTCCAGCGAGTTCAAGAACTGCATCCTGCTGGATCGCGTGCAGTGCCCCCATTACAACTATGTGGGCGACTCCGTGCTGGGCAACAAGGCTCACATGGGCGCCGGTTCCATCTGCTCTAACCTGAAGTCCGACGGCAAGCCCGTTGTTATCCACGGCGACGAGGATATCGTCACCGGTCTGCGCAAGATCGGCGGCATCCTTGCCGACTACGCCGACGCCGGCTGTGGCTGTGTCATCAACCCCGGCACCGTCATCGGCAAGCGCACCACCATCTATCCCCTGACCGCACTGCGTGGCGTCTACCCCGCCGACTGCATTGTGAAAGCCACCAACACCATCGTTGAGAGAAAGGAAAATGCGTAATGAAATACATCGTTGTTAACACTTACGAAGAGCTGAGCAACAAGGCCGCTGACCTGATTGCCGCTCAGATTCTGGTCAAGCCCAACTGCGTGCTGGGTCTGGCCACCGGCTCCTCCCCTGTGGGCACCTATCAGCGCCTGATCGCCGACAACAAGGCCGGCAAGATCGACTTCTCCACCGTCACCAGCGTCAACCTGGACGAGTACGTGGGTCTGGACGGCTCCAACGACCAGAGCTACCGCTATTTTATGAACGACAACCTGTTCAACCACGTGAACATTGACAAGGCTAAGACCTTCGTCCCCAACGGCTGCGCCGCTGATCTGAAGGCGGAGGGCGAGGCCTATGATGCGATGATCAAGGAGCTGGGCGGCATCGACCTGCAGCTCCTCGGCATCGGTCTGGACGGCCACATCGGCTTTAACGAGCCCGACAGCGTGTTCACCGGTCCCACCCACGAGGTGAAGCTGGACGAGTCCACCATCGAGGCCAACGCCCGCTTCTTCGCCAGCAAGGACGAGGTGCCCACCACCGCCATCACCATGGGTATGCTGTCCATCATGCAGGCCAAGAAGGTGCTGCTGGTGGCCAACGGCGCTAAGAAGAAGGCCATCGTGGAGAAGGCGTTCTTTGGCCCCATCGATCCTCAGGTGCCTGCCTCCATCCTGCAGCTGCACCCCGACGTCACCGTCATCTTCAGCGAGAATTAAGAGATGTGAAAAGAGCCTGACCGATTGGTCAGGCTCTTTTTTGTTACAAATACGCACGCATCTGTTGGCCGAGTTTTTCTTCCAATTTAATCAGGCGCTTGCAGATGTTCTTGGACACCTCGTCGGCGGCCTCGTACTGGTTGAGATAGCGGCTGAGGGATTTCACGCCCATATCGCACCCATCCACCATCAGGTCGGCGATGGTGGCGTCGGACTCGTCCATCGCCATCTTCATATTGGTCTTCATCCAGGACATACCCTTGGCAATCGGGCTGGGATCCTTGCCGTCGTCGCGGTACTTCTCTAACAGTTCCTGCACCTCGGCGTCCAGCTCCTGATGCTCCTTCTTGCACCGGGAGAGGCACTCCCGCATCCGCTCGGAATTAACGCGATTCAGCACATCGTCGATGGAGTCCACCCCCATCTGAATGCCCGCGTCACACTCCCGCAAGAGTTTAATGGTATCTTGTTCGATCATACGACCACTCCTTTCGGCGGTAGTATGCCCGAAAAATCGTCAATATTTCAGTCGTTCCATCGCATCGTAGGCCATCTTGGCCTCCTCGCGGGTGAAGGTGCGGAGTTTCTGCTTACGCGGCAAACCCCATACATTGAACAGTCGCGGCCCAATCCACTCGCCATAGGCGGTGGGCTCAAACACACCGCGCAGCACCGACAATGCCGCACGGCGGGGGTGCATGAAGATGACCTTCATGGGGTGCTTAATGATGCAAAACAGCCATTTGGGGTAATGAGCAGTGATATTGGTGAATGCAATGCCGGGGTGCACCACCGACAAGGTGACGCCCTTGACATCCGCAAAGCCCTCGTACAGAGCCAACATCAGGTGGCGTTTGGCGTTGCCGTACACCTTAGATGCGGCGGTGCGGGTGGCAAAATCGGGATCGTTGGGGTCGATTTTGGAATAATTGTGGGCGATGCTGCCCACGCACACCACGCGGCCGCCCACCGCCGCCATCGGTGCCAGCAGGCGCTGGGTGAGGGCGTAGGGGCCGAGGCAATTGATGGCAAAGACATTGTCCACCCCCTGCGCCGTGGTGTGGCGGGGGATGGCGTAGGCACCGGCGTTGTGAATCAGCACGTGGGGCGGTGTGGCGGAGAGAATCTGCGCCGCGATCTCTACCGAATCGGCGGATTCCAAGTCGAGAGGGACAAAACATGCCACCAAATCGGGGTAATCAGCGCGCAATTTCTCAATCAAAGTGTTCGTTTTCGCCTCGCTGCGGCAACAGAGCCACAGTTCTGCGCCCAAGCGCGCCAGATGGCGACACAACTCCTCGCCGATGCCACCTGTGGCACCGCACACCGCCACCCTCTTCCCCGCCAAACTGCGGGTGTGGCGGGCAAACCATTTATCGTACATAGGAATCCTCCTAACCGAAAAGCCGACTCGTCCGAGTCGGCTTTTTCATTTACTCCAAATACTCAAAAGCCTCCAGCCAGGCGCGCTTGATCAGCTCGTGACCGGCGGGGGTGGGATGGACGCCGTCGCCGCTCCAATGGGCGGCGGGAGCCTGCTCGCAGGCGGCGTCAAAGATGGGCTGCAACTCGATGAGGGGCAGGTTGTACCGCTCCGCCACGTTGCGCACCGCCACCGCCTTAGCCGCCACGTCGGTCTTGAAGCGATCCCAGCGGTCGGGCTGCTCCTCGGTGGCCTTAGTGGCCCAGCCCTCCAGCACGAAGGGAGAAATCAGCATCAGGCGGATGCCGGGGCAGGCGGCCTGCACCTCCTCGATCATCATGCCGTAAATCTTCTCGAATTTCTCGTCCTCCACGCCGTTCTGCCACTCGATCTCGTGCCAGGCGTCGTTGACACCCACGAAGATGCTGGCGTAATCCGGCTTCAGGTTGATAAAATCCCACTTGATGCGGGCGTAAATGTCCACGATGCGGTTGCCGCTGATGCCGCGGTTGAGGAAATCGAAGTCATTAGGGCGATCCACGCCCAGAGCACCCGCCACGCGGGAGGGATAACCCATACCCAGGCAGATGGGATTGTCGCGGTCACGGGCGCAATCGGTGATGGAATCGCCCTGGAACAAAATCAGCTTTTTCATCGGTTATTTCTCCTTTAACTCGTCAAATGCTTTCACCCACGCGCGCTTAATCAGCTCGTGGCCGCCGGGGGTGGGATGGGCGCCATCCCCCGTCCACACAGAGGCGTCGGCGCCGGCGCAGGCCTCGTCAAAGACGGTCTGCATATCCACGAAGGGCAGGGAGTACTTCTCCGCCAGGCGACGAATCACCTCGATGCGGGAGGCCACGTGGATGCGGAACTGATTAAGGCGGTCGGGCTGCTCGGCGGTATTGCGGGAGAAGAGTCCCTCCATAATGTAGGGGGAAATCAGCATCACCTTAACGTTGGGGCAGGTGGCGAAAATCTCATCCAACAGAGCGGTGTACATCCGCTCGAACTCATCGGTGACGATGGGACGGCCCTGATCCAGTTCCGCCCAGGCGTCGTTGGTACCGATGAACAGGCTGAGGTAGTCGGGGGCGAGATCCAGCAAATCCTCCTGGCGGCGGTTGTAGAGATCCACCAGCAGGTTGCCGCCGATGCCGCGGTTGACGTACTCGTACTCACCGGGATACTCGGCGGTCAGATGCGCCGCCGTCAGCAAGGGGTAGCCGTAGCCGAGGCTGTAAAAGTCCTCACGGTTGCGGCCGGCGTCGGTGATGGAATCGCCCTGGAACAAAATGCGTTTTGCCATATCGTACACTCCTTATCTCACTGCGTAAAAGCGGGCGTCAAAGGCCGCCAAATCCGCCTCGGTGGCGGTCAGGGCGGCGGTGTCGCGCTGCTCCAGCGCGGCGGCGTGGGCGGCGCACAGCGCCGTGTGGGTGGGGTAATACTCCGCCATCAGGAAACGGGCGTATTTCGCCAGGCGATAGTCGCCGATGCAGCGGAAATGCTTGTCATTCTCGCGGTCCACCGCCACCGAGCGCCCTGCCGCGATGGCGGGCGCCAGATCGGCGTGGTCGGCGGCGAAGACGAGGGTGAACTGGTGGGTGAAATGGTCCCAATCGCTGAGGCAGCGGGCGATGTGGCAATCGGAGGAGCCCACCACCGGGACGCGGAGTCCCTCGGCGCGCAGATCGTGCCACAAGAGTTCCTGCAGGTTGTTGCCGTTGCCGGTATTGTCGCAGCCCGCCAGCACCTCCAGGGCGTCAAAGTCGCCGTGGCGCCAGTGGTGGAAGAACTCCACCGTCTGCATATTGTACTCGTCGCCGCACTCCCAGAAGGGGTGGGCCATCACCGCCACGCCGCCTGCGGCGCGAATCTCGTCGGTGATGAAGATACGCATCGCCGCCGCGTAGGGATCGGGCAGGGCGTGGATGTCGGGGCGGGTGTCCAGGATGCGCTGAATGCCCGCCGCGGCCTCCTCGGGGCGCTGCTCGAACACCTCGGTGACGTGGCGATTGCCGTTCAGGCACACGATGTGGAAGTAGCTGCCGCCCTTGGGGTGCACCTCCTCGCCGTGCATCACGTAGAAGGCGTCGGTGAGGGCGGAAATCTCCGCCTGCAACTCGTCCGAGGGGTAGAATCGGCCGTGATCGGTGACGGCGATGAAATCGTAGCCCGCGGCGCGGTAGATACAGGCCATGGGGAAGGGCTCGTCGCAACCGTCGGAGCGGTTGGTGTGCAGGTGGGTGTCCCCCTTATAGGGGCGCAGGGCGCCCAAATCCGGGTCCACGGCGTAGGCGTAGCCGTAATAGATCGACTCCTCCCCCAGCCGCACGCGGACGGTGTAGCGCTGCTCGGCGGCAAAGTCCACCTCGGCGGCGTAGAGGTCTCCCTCCACGCAGGCAAGCGGCGTCCAGGCATAGCGGGTCGCATCGTGGGAGGTATAGTTTGGGGCGTGACCCACGCCATAGCTCTCCATCGGCTGCAATTTGACCTCTAATCCCTCGGCGGGCCGATCGCCCTCCAAGCGGAAATACAGGGTCTGTCGGTTGTGAGACGGCACCACTTTAGGGTAGGCTTCGGTAACGCAAATGCCCACGGTCTCCCCTCCTCTGTCGTAATAACTTCATTATAGCACCGTCGGTAATGAATGGCAAGAAAAAAGCACCTCTCAAGAGGTGCTTTTTGTCATTCGTCTACCAAGTCAAACAGTTTGCAGTTGTAGGCCAGCAGGATTTTGCCGTTGTGGGGACGGGACAGCACCAGATAGTACTCGTCGCCATCCGAGGCGAAGCGATACTCGCCCTCTGCGGACAGCGGATACTCCTTGCTCCAGGTGTGGTTTTTCTCCGGCACAAGATAGTCGCCGTAACAGGAAAAATGCAAGGTGCAGTTCACATACGGCGTCCAGGTGCGTGGACGGATTCCTTTTTCAAATTCCGAGGAAATCAGCACGTCCTTGACGACATACAGTTTGTGCCGAAAGCCGCAGATGACCAGCCACGTCTGCCATACGGTAAAGCCCAGCACCGCGGGAATCGCAACGGCATACACCCAGCCGGGCAAATCCAATCGGCCGGGAATGATCTGAAACAAAAAGATGGGGTTTGTCGCAACCAAATATACCAACCCGACCAACATCGCCACGGCAATCGCCAACCACAGACAGGATTTCCACAACTTTTTGCGCAGATCGCTGCGGATGTTGTCGCGGGTGAATGTTTCCTTAGGGATACCTTTCGGTTTCATATCCTCACCGCCTTTCTGATTTTAGAATAGCATATCGGCATCAGCGATGCAAGAGAGAAAATAAAAAACTCCAAGTCAGAGACTTGGAGTTTTTGTGAGTGAATCTAATCCTTGAAAATATAATAGTACTTTTTACCGTCTACCGTTTCATCCACCATATAGATGTCAAACCGTAAATGGTTGGCGATCTTTTGCAGATCCTTATCGCTCAATTCACCTTTTTCAAGGCCAAAATACACAAACCGTCTTCCCTTTTCCTTAAACGCCGTCTTCAACTTAGACAGCATCTGCGAGTCAGAGGGCGACTTGACCATAAACTCACAGGGCAACAAATCGACGGTACAGGTCGGAAAACGTTCCGCCCAATCGGGAGTAGCATCCTTTTTCTTATCCGATAAGCCAAAACTGAAATCCACGTCCAAATCCTTATGGAGTGCCGCATACTCCTCGCCCAGCGAAAGGTCGGCATTGTACCACACTCCGTCCGCGCAAAACACGTTCCACGTATGTCCGACCTCTTCCTCCTCGGTGGGGGTTACAACTTTTTCGGCACACGGAATCTGTGCCATTCCGCACAAGAGGGAGAACGCATTGGCATAGCCGTCACACTGCGTCTTCTTCAACAGAAATGCGTCGTACAGATTATTCAGTTTGCCGTTTTCTTCTTTTTTATCATAATACGTGACCTCTCTGGTCAGATAGCGAAAGAAGAAACGCGCCTGCTCCAATTCGGACAAGTCCTTCGGCATCGTGGCAAAGACCTTTTCCGCTGCTGCGATGGCCTCTTTCTTTTTTGCCATCGCCTCGTGCGAGAAGTTCTCTACGTAAAACTGCGTGCCGGTCACCTCGAAGGTGAACATATCCGCCAAATAGGAAAACGTATAGCCGGTTTCACTGAGGGTATAGATAAAATTTTGCTGAACCATAGGCGAATCCATGGAATAGAACAGTAATATCTCAGTCAACGCCAATTCCATATCCGCCAGCAGGCGGGAATCGAAAAACATATAGGTGCACTCTTTATCCAAAGCGTATTCCAACAGACGGTAGATCTGCTGGTCGGCAGGAGAAAGGGTATCGTACAACAATCGGGAATTGTAATCGGAGTAAACGGAACGGTAATCGGCAACCTCCCGATAGTCGATCAATTGCTTCTCCTCACCCTCATTGTAGAAAGCGACGTAGATAATATCCTGATCCTGCTGAAAGTTTTGATAAGCGGTCAGCGGAGGAAAACCTTGACAGCCGGACAAGGGGATCAGTAACAACAGCCATACGATTGCGATCGAGATAAATTTTATTGTCTTGCGTTTCATATCCTCACCGCCTTTCTGATTTTAGAATAGCATATCGGCATCAGCGATGCAAGAGAGAAAATAAAAAACTCCAAGTCAGAGACTTGGAGTTTCTTCTTGGAGGCGACACCCAGATTTGAACTGGGGAATCAGGGTTTTGCAGACCCATGCCTTACCACTTGGCTATGTCGCCAAAAATTGGAGCGGATGACGAGGCTCGAACTCGCTACCTCCACCTTGGCAAGGTGGCGCTCTACCAGATGAGCTACATCCGCATAAATGGTGCCCAGAGCCGGAATCGAACCAGCGACACGTGGATTTTCAGTCCACTGCTCTACCAACTGAGCTATCTGGGCAAATTGGCGACCCGGAACGGGCTCGAACCGTCGACCTCTAGCGTGACAGGCTAGCGTTCTAACCAGCTGAACTACCGGGCCGAATCCAAAAGTGGTGGAAACAACAGGGCTCGAACCTGTGACCCCCTGCTTGTAAGGCAGGTGCTCTACCAGCTGAGCTATGCTTCCGAACCGGCCATCGCCATAAGCGACGCCATTTATAATACACTATGGCGTCGCTTTTGTCAAGCGATTTTTAGCATTTTCTTAGGAAAATTTTCGATTATTTTCCGATGCGCTCCAAGTCCTCGCGGGTGAAGGTATACACCGCGTCGCAGAAGCGGCAGGTGGCCTCCGCCACACCCTGCTCGTTAGGCAGAGAGAGGCGATCCTCGGGGCTCATAGCGGCAAAGGCGCGCTCCACCTTTTGGCGGGAGCAGGTGCAGCGATACTCCGGCTGATAGGTGTCCAGGATGTCGTAGGGCATACCGTCCAGCGCCAGGGCGCAGATGTCCTCGGGGGTCATCCCCTGCCCCAGCATCGCGGTGACGGGGGGCAGTTTGGCCACGTTGGCCTCCACCTTGTCAATCACGTCATCGGGGCAGAAGGGCAGCAGTTGCAGCAGCAGGCCGCCGGCGGCCTTGACCGTCAAATCGGGGTTGACCAGCACGCCCAGGGCGCACACCGTGGGGGTCTGCTCGCTGGTGGCGTAGTAGCTGGTGACGTCCTCGGCGATCTCGCCGGAGATCAGCGGCGTGCAACCCACGTAGGGTTCGGGGGCGCCGTTGTCACGCAGCACCCACAGCTGACCGTCGGTACCCACGGCACCGCTGACGTCCAGCTTGCCGTTGGGCTTCAGCGGAATCTCCACAATAGGATTCTGGGCGTAGCCGCGGACGTTGCCGTCGCTGTCCGACACCGCCATCACGGTGCCGGCAGGACCGCCGCCCGCCAACTTCAGCGTCAGGCTGTCATCCTTACCCTTCATCATCACGCCCATCATGGAGGAAGCGGTCAGCAGGCGCCCCAGGGCGGCGGTGACCACCGCAGAGGGCTGATGAATCGCCTCGGCACGGGCGACGATGTCGGTGGAATCCAAGAATAGAGCCATCACCGTAGCGTCACGGGTCAGGCAACGAATCAGTTTACCCATTTTTATGCTCCTAAATCAATCGTTTTGCTGATAGATGGCGTTATTCTTCGCCACCAGCACCCAGCGCTGGGCGTCCTCCTCGGGGGCGGTGAACCGCCGCTCGTCGTAGACGGCCAAAAGGTCAAAGCCCGCCTCGGTGAGCAGGTTCTTCCAAGTCTGCAAACTATACGCCCGCTCCCGCACCGTATCGGTGTAGCGGGAGTAGGTGCCGTCCTCTTCCTCCAGGAAGAAATCCAGCGCCATCTCCACCTCGTGGGTGGCGGGGATATAGCGATTGCGCCAAGCGCAGACGAACTCATCCCGCTCGAACACAAAGTGGTTGTCCCCCAGCACGTGGGCGTGCTTGTACGGCGTATTGACGTCAAACACCAATAAGCCGTCGGGGGCGATGAACAACCCCAGACGGCGGAAAATCTCACGCAGGTCGTCGGTGTGGAGGATGTGGCTGAGACTATCCAGCATACACACCGCACCATCCACCGTGCCGTAGAGATCCAACTCACGCATATCCTGACACAGGAACAGAACGTCCTGTCCCTCGTCCGCCGCCTTCTCCCGTGCGATGGCCAGCATATCTGCCGAGCCATCCACGCCGATGACCTCGCACCCACGGGCGGCCAGCTCCAGCGACAGACTGCCGCTGCCGCAGGCCAGGTCCAGCACCGAATCGGCGCAACCCCCATGGCGTGTAAACGCCGCCAGCAGATAATCTGCCCAGGCGGCGTAGTCCACATCATCGGTCAGGGCATCGTAAAAGGCGGCAAAAGCCCCGTAACCGTTCATTATTTCGCCTCTTCCATACGGCCGAACACCATGGAATAGGAGTCGCAACCGTAATCCAGCGACCGTTTTACACGGCTGATGGTGGCGGTGGAGGCGCCCGTCGTCTTGACAATCTCGCTGTATACACAGCCCTCGCTGAGCATCTTGGCCACCACCAGGCGCTGGGACAGCGCCTTCATCTCCTGCACGGTGCACAGGTCCTCAAACAGCATATAGCACTCCTCGCGGGTCTTCAGCTGCAGGATGGCGTCAAATAAAAAATCTACGTCGTTGCTTTTAATTTTGGAATTCAAAGGGGAACCCTCCTTTTCATTTCAAGTAACACTATTGTACACCATCACTTTCACAATGTAAAGTGTTAATTTGCGAAAATCATAAAAAATTGCCCGATTTTTTTCAAATCGGGCAATTTTGAGGTTATTTTTAGGCCAGAGTGATCTTGTGATAGACCTTCTTACCCTTCTTAATGATAGCGGCGCCGTCGGCAAAGTCGGCATCGCTGAGGGTGGCGGCGGGATCGGTCACCTTAGCGTCGTTGACGGACACACCGCCCTGCTGCACCAGACGGCGAGCCTCACCCTTAGAGGCGGCCAGACCGGCGGTCACCATCACGTCCAGGATGCCCATACCGATGGCGTCGGCGATGACGGTGGTGGGCATATTGGAGGTGTCGCCGCCGCCGCAGAACAGGGCGCGGGCAGCAGCCTGCGCCTTCTCGGCCTCCTCCTGACCGTGCACCAGCGCGGTCAGCTCATAGGCCAGAATCTCCTTGGCGGTGTTCAGCTGGCTGCCCTCCCACTTGTCCATCTCGTCGATCTGCTCGATGGGCAGGAAGGTGAGCATACGCAGGCACTTGAGCACATCCTGGTCGCCCACGTTACGCCAGTACTGGTAGAAATCGTAGGGAGGAGTCTTGTTGGGATCCAGCCACACCGCACCGCTGGCGGTCTTACCCATCTTCTTGCCCTCAGAGTTGAGCAGCAGCGTGATGGTCATGGCGTGTGCATCCTTCTGCAGCTTTCTGCGGATCAGCTCAGTGCCGCCCAGCATATTGCTCCACTGGTCATTGCCACCGAACTGCATATTGCAGCCGTAATGCTGATACAGATGGTAGAAATCGTAGGACTGCATGATCATGTAGTTAAATTCCAGGAAGGACAGGCCCTTCTCCATTCTCTGCTTGTAGCACTCAGCGCGAAGCATATTATTCACGGAGAAGCACGCGCCAACCTCACGAAGAACATCCACATAGTTCAGATCAAGCAGCCAGTCGGCATTGTTTA
>JAZREF010000004.1:0-34949 GCA_045660625.1 Acutalibacteraceae bacterium | reverse complement strand
AGCCCCACCCCAAATAAAAAAAAAAAACAAAAAGTCCTTGACCGAATCGGCCCCGCACTTTTTTATTGTTTATGGTTGCTTATCGGTCGTACATCGCGGTCATCTTAGCGATTTTCTCCGCCAACTGAGCGGTGGCGGCGTCGGGCAACATACGCCATTGCCAGTTGCCCTCGGCGGTGCCGGGGGTGTTGGTGCGGGCGGAGTTGTCCAGGCCCAGGTAGTCCTGCATCTGGGTGATGAACAGGTTGGCCACGCTGCTCATACCGCCGCGCAGCAGACCCCAGACGTATCCCTCGCCCTCGCTCAGGCCCAGATACTCGGCGGCCTTGTTCAGGTCGGCGGGGTCCACCTCGTCGATCCAGCCGGCCAGCGTCTCGTTGTCGTGGGTGCCGGCGTAGCAGACGCAATTCTTCTCATAGGCGTGGGGGAGATAGTTGCTGGAATCACGGGCGTCAAAGGCGAATTCCAGCACCTTCATACCGGGGAATCCGGAGTCTTCCAGCAGCTGCACCACGTCGGGGGAGGGGAATCCCAGGTCCTCGGCGATGAAGCGGGTGTTGTGGAACCAATCGCGGAGCACGCCCACCAGCGCCATACCGGGGCCGGTGATCCACTGGCCGTCTTTGGCGGTCTCGGCGCCGTAGGGCACCGACCAGTAGGCCGCGAATCCGCGGAAGTGGTCGATGCGGATGATGTCGTAGATCTTGGTGGCGCCCTCTACGCGGCGAATCCACCAGCCGAAGCCGTCCTGCTGCATCTTGTCATAGTCGTACAGCGGGTTGCCCCACAGCTGGCCGTCCACCGAGAAATAGTCGGGGGGAACGCCCGCCACCTGGGTGGGGAATCCCTTTTCGTCCAGCTGGAAGCAGTCAGGGTTGGCCCACACGTCCACCGAGTCCAGCGCCACGTAGATGGGCATATCGCCGATGATGCCCACACCCTTTTCGTGGGCGTAGTCACGCAGGTCGTTCCACTGTTTGAAGAACAGATACTGAATATAGGTGAACAGGCGGATGTCCTCGGCCAATTCCTCACGGTACTTCTCCAGCGCCGCGGGCTTGCGCAGGCGGGCGTCCTCGTCCGGCCAATCCAGCCAGCCCGCCATACCGAAGTGGCGCTTGAGCGCCATAAACAGGGCGTAGTCGGGCAACCAGGCGGCGTTCTGCGCCACAAAGGCGTCCACCTCGGCCTCGTCCCGCTCCCAGCCGCAGGCGGTGGCCTTCTCCAGCAGGGCGTAGCGGTTGACGTATTGACGGCCGTAGTCCACGCGGGCGGGGTCGTCGCCCCAATCCAGGGCGTCCACGTCCGCCTGGGTGAGCAGGCCGTCCGCAATCAGCAGATCCAGGTCGATGAAATAGGGGTTGCCCGCAAAGGTGGAGGGACTCTGATAGGGGCTGTCACCATAGCTGGTGGGGCCCACCGGCAGAATCTGCCACCAGGACTGTCCCGCCTCGGCGAGGAAGTCCACAAAGTCGCGGGCGGCGGCACCCAGGGTGCCGATGCCGTAGGGGGAGGGGAGAGCATAGACAGGCATCAGGATGCCACTGCTTCTTTGAATGTAATTATCCTTTGACGGCACCGGCGGCCACTCCTTTCACGATGTGTTTCTGGCAGCAGAGGTAGAAGACGATCACGGGGATGATGCTCAGCAGGATCAGCGCCATGGTAGCGCCCAGATCCACCGTGCCGTAACTACCCTTCAGGTACTGGATGTGGATGGGGATGGTGCGGTACTCGTTGATGTCCAGCACCAGGTAGGGCAGCAGATAGTCGTTCCATACCCACATAATTTCCAAAATACCCACAGATATGAGGGTGGGTTTCATCATCGGCAGCACAACCGAGAAGAAGGTGCGCACGGGACCGCAGCCGTCGATGGAGGCGGCCTCCTCAATCTCCAGCGGAATCGACTTGACAAAGCCGACGAACATAAAGATGGCTAAGCCCGCACCGAAGCCCAGATAGACGACGGGGATGGTCCAGGGGGTGTTGAGGCTCAGCTTGTCAGCCGTCTTGGACAGGGGGTACATCACCATCTGGAAGGGCACAACCATAGAAAATACGCAGAGGTAGTACATCACCTTGCAGATGAAGGAGTTGCGTCGGGCGATATACCAGGCCGCCATCGAGGTGAACAGCAAAATGAGGAAGGTGGACAGCAGGGTGATGACCACGCTGTACAGAACACTCTTAAAGAAAGGATAGTTACCAAAGGTCATACCCTTGATAAAGTTGGCAAAGCCGGCATAGGACTCGGCGTTGGGCAGGGCAAAGGTATCGGTCTTGACAAAGGTGTTCAGCTTAAAGGAGTTGAGCACCACCGCCAGCACCGGCAGCACATAGAGGATGCTGATGAGGCTCATCAGCACAGTGAGCATCGCCTTGCCCCATTTGGCACGGGAGAGGGAGCCTTGTTGCTTCATCACTGCTGCACCTCCTTTCTACGGGTGGCGGTCAGCTGGATCAGACCCAGCGCAGCCACCAACAGGAAGAAGACCACAGCCTTAGCCTGTGCCACACCGGGAGAGCGGGAGCCGGAGCTATAGAAGGTCTGATAGATGTTCAGTGCCATCATCTCGGTGGTGTGGATGGAGGAGCCATCCGGCTGGATGATGTAGGGGAAACCGCCGGTCAGCGCCAGGTTCTGATCGAACAGCTTAAAGCCGTTGGTCAGGGACAGGAAGGTGCAGATGGTGACGGAGGGCATCACGTTGGGGATAATGACCCGGAACAGCGTCTGACCGTTGCGGGCGCCGTCGATCTTGGCGGCCTCCAGCATATCCTCCGGCACCGCCTGCAATCCGGCGATGTAGATGATCATCATATAGCCCACCTGCTGCCAGCACATCAGGATGATGAGACCCCAGAAACCCCAGGTGGAGTTCTGCAGGATGGAGGTGCCGTACTTGGACAGGATGCCGTCGAAGATCATCGACCAGATGTAACCCAGCACGATACCGCCGATGAGGTTGGGCATAAAGAAGACGGTACGGAACAGATTGGAGCCCTTGATGCCTTGGGTCAGCACGTAGGCCACCATAAACGCCAATACGTTGATCAGCACCAGGCTGACGATGGCGAAAAGCGCCGTGTACCAGAAGGACCGCAGGAAGTTCTCGTCCTTAAACACAGCGACGTAATTGTCAAAGCCAATGAATGTAGCGTCCTTAATCAGACGGAATTTACACATCGAGAGATAGATGCCCTGGATGAAGGGCCAGACAAAGCCGATGCAGAAGGCGATCAGCACCGGTCCCAGGAAGAACCAGCCCCAACGGCTCAGCGGCTTTTGCAATGCGTTTTTGTTTTTCAAGAAATCATCCCCTTTACGGACTTGGGATTGGAGTAGGAAATATAGCGAATGGCGGGGAAGGCGATGTCACCTTCCCCGCCACGATTAGTCACTGAATACTATTGAGGGGTCAATTACTGGTTAGCAGCCTGATACTGGGTAGCCCAGCCGTCCACGAAAGCGGTGACGACCTTCTGCCAGTTGGCCTCGGACTGATCGGCGTTGTAGTCGTTCAGAGCAGAAACCAGAGCGGCACGATAGGCATCCACGTTGGGCTGATAGTTGGTGGCCCAATCCATGACGTAGCAACCGTTGGCGCTGTACTGGTTGGCAGCGGCCAGGAAGCCGTTGGTGGACTCGGCAGCATTCTTATAGGGCATAACGCCGAAGGTGTCGACCAGCAGGCGGGAAGCCTCGGGATCGGTGACACACCACACCATGAAGTCCATGGTGGCCTTCTGGTTAGCCTCGGAGGTCTGGGAGTTGATGGCCCAGTAGTTCTCGGTACCGCAGTTCAGACCGGCCTTCTCCTCGCCCTCGACACCGCAGTAGTAGGGGATCATGGTGGCGTTGGGGATAGCCTCGGAAACAGCGGAATACTCCCAAGAACCGTTCACATAGAAGGCAGCCTTCTTGGTCTTGAACTGGTTCTGAGCATCGTGACCGCCGGTGGCCAGCTCGGTGGCGGGGGTCATGGAGTTGTTGATGCACAGGTCATACAGGTTCTTGAAGTTCTCCATGTAGGTACCGTCGATGGACTCGGGGCAGGACTTCCAGCCGCCGTCGTCGCGGGACTCATAGTAGTACTCCAGGTTGGCCATGTGGCCGGTGAAACGCCAAGAGGAGGAAGAATCCATGTCGGAGGCGGAGAAGGCATCGAAGCCCAGCTCAGCGGCGCGGGCGTGGATGTCCTCAGCAACAGCCTTCAGGCCGGCAAAGTTCTTCAGCTCGTCCATGGTGTGGCCGGCGGCGGTGATCAGGTCGGGGTTGACGATGATACCGTAGCACTCGTAGCAGTAGCCGATGGACACCAGGTTGCCGTCCTCGTCATACATGTTGTAGGCGTCGGTGTTCAGCTCCTTGGCGATGGCAGAATCCTTCAGGTTCAGAGCGTAGTCCTTCCACTCCTTAACGGCATTCTGGTTACCGATAACGAACATGGTGGGAGCATCGCTCTTGTCCATCTCTGCGATCAGAGTCTGGTTGTAGGTACCGGAGGCGGCGGTGACAACCTTCACCTCGATACCGGTCTCGTCGGTGTACATCTTGGCGACCTTCTGCAGCACTTCGTCGGACTCGGGCTTAAAGTTCAGCCAATAGACAGAACCTTTCTCCGCCTCTTTGCTGCCGCAACCGGCCAGCATGCCGATGCACATAATGGCGACGACTAACAGGGCAAGCGCTTTTTTCATAATGGGGTCCTCCTTCACATTTTATCGCACCGTGGTGCGATTATTGATAATATATTTTCACGCCGCAGGGGCGTAAAAATCAAGATTTGGGGGCCGCCACCGTCTCGCCCACACGCAGGGTGGCGGGCAGGGTCAGGTGGTGGTGGGTGCCCTTGCCCTCCAGCACGTCCAGTAGGATGTGGACGGCCCGAACGCCCATCTCGGCGGCGGGCTGGATCAGCGAGGTGAGGGTGGGTACCAGGTATCGGGTCATTTCGATACCGTCGATGGAGATGACCGAGCAGTCCTGCGGCACTCGCAGGCCGGTGCTGTCCAGCGCCTTGGTGGCGGCCATGGCCATCAAATCGGATATGGTGAATAGGGCGGTGACGTCGGGGCAGCGGGCGATGAGCCGCTTGGTGGCGTCGTAGACGTCCTGCATCTCAAAGCTGCCGCTCTCCGCCACCAGGTCGGAGTCGATGGGAATACCGGCGTCTTGCAGCGCAGCGCAATAGCCTTGATACCGCAATTCGCTGATGGAGTGGTCGTCGGTGGATTCCAGCAACACCGCCACGCGGCGATGACCGTGATCCAGCAGGGTCTTGACCGCTCGATAGGCCTCGGCGTGGTCGTCGATAGAGACTGAGGAGTAGGCGCTCTTCGGCAGGCTGCCGAAGGTGCCGGTGAAGGTGCAGCAGACGAAGGGCACCATCAGGTCGGCCACGCGCTGGGGGGTGTAATCGAATTCGCCACCCAGCAGAATCAGGCCACGCAGACGCTTGGATCGCACCAGGCTGGCGCCGACGGCCAATTCGTCCTCACCCGCCTCGATCTGTTGCAACACCGTGGTGTAGCCGGAGGCGGCGGCCGCCTGCTCAATGGAGCGCAGCACCGAGATGAGGAAGGGGTTGGAGGCGCCGCGGAGCACCACGCCGATGGTGTCGGTCTGGGACTTGCCCAGGTCACGGGCGCTGTTGTTGGGGACGTAGTGGAGATCCCGCACCGCCTGCATCACGCGGGCGCGCACACTCTCACGCACGTCGGGGTGGTTGTTCAGCACCCGCGATACCGTGGTGATGGATACTCCGCAGTATTCAGCTACGTCCTTGATGGTCATAGGCGCTCCTTTTGTCGTGGCGGTTGTGGGGCAACGTGACGTGGGAAAATGTCGTCTGAAATCCTCACTGAAGCAAAACTGAAAACGTTTTCAGTTTTGCCGTAACACTATTGTGCCATTTTCTGCGTGAGATGTCAACCGGTTTTTGATATTTTCAGCAGAAATCATATTTTGTGTGTAAAATTTTTGTGCAAAATAGACATCAAATTTCGCGAAAACGCCTCGATTTATGACGCGAGGGACGCCGCGGGGAAGAGGCGGGCGAAAAACACGCCATGGGCGGCGTTTTTACTATAAATAATGGTATGTATATGACCGCCCGCCCCATTCCTGCCCGACCCCGCCAAACAAAATGAAAAATTTCGCATTTTCTCTGTTCGCGGGCGGAAAAATGTGGTATGATGGGTCTGTTCAAGGAGTGATATTTGTGCTGAAAGACTTTCTGACGGTGGCGACCAACGTGCTCACCCTGTTTTTGCTGATGGGTGTGGGCGTCGCCTGCGCCAAGACCAAATTGTTGTCCGATGGGGCGGTGAAGGCGCTGGCCAACCTGGTGCTGTACATCGCCACCCCCTGCGTCATCATCAAATCCTGCATCCGCGAGTTCGACCCCGCTATGATGTGGGGATTCCTCATCGTGGTGGCGGTGGCGGCGGTCAACCACGCCCTGCTGATTCTGCTGGCGCGGCTGGTGTTCCGCGGTGGCGAGGAGAACCGCCGCCGCGTGCTGCGGTGCGCCACCGTCTTCTCCAACGCCGGCTATATGGCCATCCCGCTGCAGCAGGCCATCCTCGGCGAGGTGGGGGTGTTCTACTGCGCCGCCTACATCATCGTGTTCAACCTGTTCCTGTGGACCTACGGCCTGGCGGAGATGAGCGGCGAGACCCATTTCTCCGCAAAGAAGATTCTGCTCAACCCCGGCATCATCGGCGTGGTGGTGGGCCTGACCCTGTTCGTGTTGCCCATCCCCGTGCCCGCCCTGCTGGCGGACGCCATCGGCCATTTCGCCGCGCTGAATACCCCCGTTCCCATGCTGATCGTGGGCTATTATCTGGCGCAGACCAATCTGGTTGCCGCCCTGAAGGATGGGCGCGGCTGGTTGTGCATCGGCCTGCGTCTGGTGGCGGTGCCACTGCTGGCGCTGGGCGGCCTGCTGCTCTGCGGTGTCCGCGGCGAGGTGCTGACCGCCTGTATGATCTGCATCGCCACCCCCGTGGCCACGGCCTGTACCATGTTCGCCACCCGCTTTGACCGCAATCCCCGCCTGTCGGTGAATCTGGTGTCCCTGTCTACCCTTCTGTCGGTGGCCACCCTGCCGCTGATGGTGGCACTCACCCGCTTTTGTGAAAAAATGATGTAAAGAAAAGCCTGATTTTGCCAAAAATCGGGCTTTTCATCTGTCCATTGTCCTTTTTATGACCCACTGTATCGGCTATACTGTACTCACAACGAAACGAAAGGGAGATGTGAGTATGGGTTGTCTGCTGATGTTTGTGGCGTTTATCGTGTTAGGATTGTGCCTGGCGGAGGGCAAAAAAGAACGCCGCCGCTTTTTGGGCGGCGTGGTGGCGCTGTTCTATATTCCCATCGCCACCATTGCGGCACTGACCAAGAACTATAAATGAGAAAAGCAGACACGATTTCCAATCGTGTCTGCTTCTTTTTTCAAACCTCTTGCATTTTTGTGTGAGAGTGCTATAGTGTAGGTGCATCGAAGTTTTTGAAAGAAGGGATTTCCATGTTGAAACGATGCATGACGCTGTTGACTGTTCTGTGTCTGCTGTTGTCCCTTGCCGCCTGCGGTGGCAATCCGCCCGCAGCGAATGACGGCCCAGATGTCACTACCACGACGGTGGACACTCAAAAACCGCTCACCCCTGCCCTGGCGCCCACCTTCTCGGCTATGCCGGAGAAGAAGCAGACGATGGCGCAGGTGTACCGCGTGGGCGACTCTGTGGTGTTGGGTATCTTTATCGTGCCCAGCATGGATGTGTCTGCCACCGAGCTGGTGAGCTACGATCTGGCCTCCGACACCCTGTTGGGTGAGCTGGAATTGGGTGCGAGCGATAAGAGTATTTTGCCGCAGGAGGATAGCTTCGCGGTGTTGGAGTACGCCACAAAAACCTATACTGTCTACAATACCGCCTGTGAGGTGCAATCCTCCGTCACCTTGGCTTTTGAGGGCGAGATTAGCGCGGCGGCTCAGAGTGGCGACCTATTGTTGCTGTCGGATATGCGCGGCGGCCACGTCGTGTATCATCTGTCCACCCACACCTCCACCCCGGTGGATGAAAAGTTGAATGGGGCTATGGCACGCTGTGTGGGCACGCACAAGAACGGCTTTGTGATGGAAAGCTACGATAAAGGTCTGCTGATTATTGCTGCTGACGGCACCGTGCAGACGGTGCGCAAGGTGTCTGACGGCATTCAGGTGGCCGGCACCACCTACGCCGGTGGCGTGGTGGGAGATTACACGCTGTTCCATTCCCTCGTCGGCGGCGAGTCGCTGATGATTCCCATCCGTGGCGAAGCGGAGATGTTCTGCTCTGCCGACGGCGATCACCTATTGAGCATCTCCGATGGCACCGATGGTGGCCACCTGCACTATTACGATTTGCAGCACCGTACTGTCGCCGATTATGCGGTGGACGGCTTGGTGGTGGATGCGGTTCTGTTCGGTTCTTATGCCGTGATGGCGGTACACGATGATTTTACTGCCCCCATCACCCTCGCCTTTGTGGATTTAGCCGCCCTTCCCGCGGTGGATATGAACGCCGGTGCTTACGACGCCGATGCGGTGGCGGGTCGCCAACCGCTGCCTAAGGTCAGCGGCGTTGCCGCCGAGATTAAGGAAACCTATGGCGTCACCGTGATCAGCGACGTGGACTTATTCAACGTGTCGGAGTTCGGCTATGCCCCCATGGCGGCCACCGACAAGCAAGTGGCCGACCGTCTGGACGAGGTGCAGGACGTGTTGTCGTTCTTCCCCGAGGGTATCTTCAAGGAGATTGGCGAAAAGACTCCCGTGGTCATCGTGCTGTGTGCAGAGCTGGGCAAGGGTGCCGACGGTATCAACACCGTGATGGATGGCTATAACGTCTCCCACGTGTGCGTCACCGGCAACGATGACTATGTGGAGAGTACCATCGCCCACGAGCTGGCTCACGCCATCGAGCGTCAGGTTTCTTACGAGCTGCTGGATGGTTGGGTGTCTATGCAGCCTGCCGAGGTGCAGGCCGCCTATGGCAATCTGTATCTGACGGTGGAATTCACCGCCGATGACAAGGGCAGAACCCCCGTGTGGTTTGTCAACGGCGCCTACGGCCGCAGCGAGCCCATCGAGGATCGCGCCACCCTCTTTGCCGTGATGTACGACTGCTATGTGACGGGAGATAATTCCGCCTTGAATTATGACGGCCTTAAGAAAAAGGTGGCGTATTGGGGCAAGATGCTCCGCGAGACCTATGACTGTTGTGCCGACGTCACCTTTGCGTGGGATAACCTATTTGAGTAAGGAGAGATACCAATGCCATTGACCGAAGTGGTTGCCGCCCTGATTTGGCGGGATGAGAAATTTTTGATCTGTCAGCGTCCCGCCCATAAGGGCAACGCCCTGTTGTGGGAGTTTGTGGGCGGCAAGGTGGAGCCGGGCGAGACCTTAGAAGAGGCTCTCGTCCGCGAGTGCCGGGAGGAGCTGGCCATCACCGTGGCGGTGGGCGCCCCCTTTATGGAGGCCACCCATCAGTACCCCGACATCCACGTGCACCTGACTCTCTTCCACGCCACCATCGCCGAGGGGGAGCCGCAGATGTTGGAGCACAACGACCTGCGCTGGATCACCCCCGCGGAGATTCCCAACTTCGACTTTTGTCCCGCCGACGCGGACATCCTGCGCCACATTCAGGAAAATGCATAAGAAAAACCCGCTACCCAATCGGATAGCGGCTTTTTTAATTAATGGAAGATGACACCCCACCAATAGAGCAGCGCGGCCCAGTTGCGGATGAGCAGGAACACCCCCGTACCCGCCAGCAAAAGGATCACCGCGGGGAAGGAAAATACCCGCCGCAGTACCCGCCCTGCCCATTGAGCGCGGCACAGCAGATGCAGGTGCACCAGCACCCACACCACCACCGCCAGGATGGCCAGCAGGAAGAGAAATTCGTTGTGGTGCCACGCCTGACCAATCCGTCCGTGGAGCAGACTGCTGGCAAAGTGGGTGCCGCCGCAGGTGGCGCACTGAAACCCGAACAAGGTCCACAGACAGGGGGATTCGGTGGCCAGCATTGCGCCGGTCAGCCAGCGGCAGAACAGGGCCGCGGGGATGGCCAGCAGGTCGCACAGTATGAGGATTTTCTTGTTATACAACTTCTTCATAGCATATCAAAGGACAAAAGCCACCGCAAGGTGGCTTTTGTAAAAGATCAATAATAATAGTAGCCGTTGGACATCATATCGGTGATGCTGAAAATACTTCCGCCAACGCCGAAAATCATAGCCACGGTAATGAGGGCGAAGATCACAAACATCGCCAGCAGGAAAATGCCCATGGTGACGATGGAGAAGATCATACCGAGTTTCGCCTGGGGGTTCAGCTTGCCGACGTTCTTAGAGCGGTTTTTACCGATGATGGAGAACACCAGGGCGGCGATGGCCGCGTCGAAGGCCAGCGCCGAAGCGAAGAGGCCGAAATAGCCGCACCAGCCGAAGATGACGATCAGCGCCGTAGAGACGATACCCAGGATCATACCGATCTTACCAAATTTTTCGCCGGGATTCTTCTCGGGAATCACAGAAGCGGCTGCCTGCGCACCGCAGTGGGGGCAAAATGCGCCCTCGTATTGCATACCACACGCGTTACAAATCATACCATTGTCCTCCTTGTATCCTAATAGGTTGTTTTCACTATATCACATTGTTCGACACAATGCAACCTTTTTTGCGATAAAAAGCACCCGCCACCTGGCGGTAGCGGGCGCGTGGAATGCAAATGTTTTGGCTTACTTCAAGACGGGGTACAGATCGTCGGTGTCGGAGGCCAGAGACTGACCCCACATCGCGGCGATGGTCTTGGGGATCTGCACGTTCTCGATCTCCTTGCCGTCAAACACCTCAGTGCCCACGCCGTAGGCGAAGACGGGCACCAGCTTGTCGGTGTGATCGCCGTGGCTGTACTTCATCACGCCGGCCAGGTCGGTCAGGCCGCCGGTCTCGTGGTCGGCGGTGATCAGCACCATGGTGTCGGGGTTGTAGAAGGCGAACTCCATAAACAGACCGATGGCCTGGTTAAAGCGGAACACCGCCCAGGTGGCCTCCTCCTTCATCTGATTGTGGCTGTGCTTGTCGATGAAGGCCTCCTCGTACATCATAAAGAAGCCCTTGTCGCCCTGGTTGAGCTGGGTCAGGGTCTTGGTGATGTCCTTTTCGAGGTAGAATTCGATGCCCATACGGGTGTAGTGGTCGTAGCCGGACGCGATGATGGTGCCGTACTTGGCGGTCATCGCCTCCTGGTCGGCCTCGATGTCGTCGTACATATCACGGGAATCGGCGTGGGCAGAGAAGCCGCCGGGGGTGGCGCCCTTGTTGCCCTCGGTGGTCATGACGGCGGTGTTCATACCCAGATCACCGGCGATCTCGGTGATGGATTTCAGGTCGTTTTTGTCCTTGTCGCGGCCGATGCGGCCGTTGGAGGTCTTGTAGCCGGTGGCCAGGGCGGTGGCGCTGGCGGCCGAGTCGGTGACCTGTCCGTACACGTTGTGGGTGCGGACGGTGCCCTGGTTGGGGAACAGGTAGCCGTAGAAGAAGTCCTCGCCGTCGGTGAAGTTGTTGGCGTCCACGTCCTCGCTTTCAAATCGGGCGGTGTTGTACTCGTCGGGCAGTTTGGTCTGGTTGACGCCCATACCGTCGCCGATGAGGAAGAGGTAGTTGTTAGCCTTCTCCACGATGGGCTCCCGCACCAGGGTGGTGGTGGGTACGGTGGTGGAGGCGGTCTTGCCGGTGATGTAGGTGGTGACGAAGTAGTAGGCCGCGGCGGCGATGATGAAATAGTCGCCCTCCATGGCCACGTGGCCGTCCTTGGACACCATGGAGAATTCCAGACCCTCGGTCTTGGCGTCCAGGCTCTTGGAGATGGCGCGGTTGGTCTCGCCCACCACGATCTCGTGCTTGGCGGTGGCGGTGGCGTCGGTGACGATCTTCACCTCGGCGCCGGTGCGGGCGCGGATCTCATCGCGGATGTATTTGGCGGCGCGGGCGGTGTAGTCCAGCGCGTCGATGTCGTAGACGATGACGTACTCCGACAGGCTGACGCCGTTGAGCTTAGCCTTGACCGCGGGCTGGGTGGGGGTCACCACCACGGTGGTCGTGGTGGTGGTTGCCGCGGTGGTCGTGGTGGCGTCGGTGGCAGAGGTGGTGGTGTCCTCGGGTGCGGTGGTGGTGACGTCGCCCTGGGTGGTCGTGGTGGTGTCACCCGCCGTGGTGGAGGATGCGGTGGTGGATACCGTGGTGGTGGCGTCCTGCGCCGGCTCCTCCGGTGCGCCGCCGCAGCCGCTGAGCAGGCACAGCAGCATCATCGCGGATAAAAACAGTGCGGTAAACTTTTTCATAGTGGCCATCCTTTCTCAAAAACAGTCCCTTTCCGTCGATTATACCACGCCCGCCCCGCAAATGCAACGAAAAAAAGCCGTCGGAAGGGAAACTTCCGACGGCTTTGGGTGTGCTTATCCGTTGACTTGGGCGTATTCGATGGCGGTGATCTTGCCGTCCTTCAGGGAGAAGGTGACGGTGGTGTTGGTGTCGTCGTTGTACACCACGTAGTTGCGGGTCTCCTCCACCGCCTCGCCGTAGGCGTTGGCGGCGGCCTCGGCGGTGTCGCCGATCTTGATGCCCTTGGCGGTGGTGTGGTCGGCGGTCTCCACCGTGATCATCACGACGATCTCGCTGTCGCCGACCTGAGAGGTCTGCACCGAGAAGCCCTCGTACTCATAGACGGTGTCCATACCCTCGTAGAGGCAGCTGGGCGCCTCGGAGGTGCTGACGGGGTCGCCCAGAGAGGCCTTCTTATCGGCGCTCAGGTTGCCGCCGATGAAGAGGTTGGTGTCGTTCAGGGTGATGCCGGCGGTCTTGAAGGCGGGCTTGTTACCGCCGCCTACGTCGTTGCCGCCTGCACCGCAGCCGGTGAGCAGCAGGGTGGCCGCGATGGCCAGAGCAATCAGTTTCTTCATAGGGATGTCCTCCTTAATTGATGGTACCTTGTGTGGTCCAGACGCCGTGGTTCTCCACCAGCAGGGTGATGGGTTTGCCCGCGCATTCGGCGGGCAGATAGGCGGTAAAGCCGTTGTCCGCCGTGGGGTCGTCCGCGGCGATGGGGGTCGCCTCGTAGGCCACCCCGTCCACCGCCAGATAGATGCGGTCGGCCAATCCGGTGGTGTAGCCGCTGACCCTCAGATAGTCGCCGCTCTTCACCGCCTTGGCGGAGATATATTGGTCGCCCGCGTCGGCGGCGGGCATCTCGCGGATGGGGGCCGCCATCTTGGGGGCGTAGGCCAGGAGATTGTGTAGATTGCGCTCCACGATCTCCACGATCACCGTGTCGCCCGCGGCCACCTCGGTGAGGTCGTAGGGCAGGGAGCGGGAGAAGGTGGCGGTGGCGTACTGCTGTGCCAGCAGGGGCAGCAGCGCGTTGGCGAAGGAGTCGCGGAACATCCACAGGTTGCCCTCGCCGTCGGCGCATTCGGTGGTGATCAGCAGATCCTCCTCGCTGCGGTAGCGGGAGGTGTATTCATAGGTGAATTCCGTTTGCCACACCGCCTGCTCGTCCTTGTAGGTGTTGCCCATCAGCTTGTCCAGGTCGCCGTCCCACACCGCCTCGATGACGTAGGGGGTGTCGGCATAGGCGCCAACCTTGCCGTCCACGGCGGTCATCAGGGTGTCGTAGCCGATGCGGGCGCCCAGATTGTTCCAGTGGGAGTCCCGCTTGTGATACAGTTGGGTGTCCCGCTGGGCGGTGAGCGCCGCCGCCATATCCACGTACCAGTCGCTGTTTGCCAGCGTCTGATTCAGCTGATGCAGGGGGGTGAGGTGCTCACACCCGGGTTTGAGCACCTCGTAACTGGCGGGGATGCGGGTGTAGTAAGGCAGATACTCGGGATAGATGGTGGCCTTGTTGGGGGGGATGGTCAGGGCGAAGGTGGCGCCGCGGCTCGCCGCGTATTCCGCCATCAGGTCACCCACCCGTTGCAAGCGGGCGGCCTGCACCTCCGACAGGGCGGTCTCGCCCATATAGTCGGGCATCGTTTTGTCAAAATACAGCCAGCCGTCGGTGCCCATCACCACGTCCTCCTCGGAGGAGACGCCGAAGGCACCCTTGAAGGCACTCTGCGCCTGCACCAGCTCCGAGCGGAGGGTGAATCGGTCGGCCAGATAGTCCCCCATCCCCTCGAAGAAGTCCCTATTGAAGCTCCCGTCCACGAACAGGGCGGGGCGCTGGGCCAATTCTCGCTTTTCCGCGTTGCCCGCGGCGGAGGATTGCCCCATAAACGGCATAGTATACACGGGAATCAGCAATGCCGCGGCCGACACCGCTGCAAAGGTGATTTTTTCCCACTTTTTCACGAGGCAAACCTCCTTTCGATGTGGTAACCACTAATCCAATCTTATTTACCGTTCTCAGTGGTTATTTTCCCGTCAGCGAGGGCAAAAATGCTCAGCAATACATTCAGTATTGCTTGCGCTTTTTACCTCTCTCTGCCAAAAAAACATCTCACTGATAACGGCAAACTGATTGTATCAGCGGTTACTTAGAACTGGAAGTAAATAAACGCGGAATAGGTGCCCGCCGCCAGGCTCATAGCGCACAGCACCAGCAGAATCAGCGCCCACAGATAGGACAGGCGCTGGGCCACGGCGTCCAGGCGGGGACGGGCGGCGCAGATGCGGCTCAGCCACGGGGTGATGGGGGCGGCGCCGATGGCGGCCACGCCCAGGATGGTGAAAAAATAGGGGGTCAGGCAGGGCAGCACCTCACGCCAGGCGCTGCTCTCGCCCCATGCGAACCAACTGTCGCGGAAGGCGAACATCGACCCCAGATAGGCGGCGGCCTGGGTCAGATCGTCGGCGCGGAAGATGACAAAGCCGACGATGACGGTAATCAAGGTGTACATCCGCACCAGCAGCTTGGCGATGGGGTGCTTGGCCCGCCGCACGGGCAAAATATTGTTGCTCTCCAGGATGAGGAACAGGCCGTTATACAATCCCCACACCACAAAGGTCATATTGGCGCCGTGCCACAGACCGGTGCAGAAGAAGACGATGAGCTGATTGAGCAGCGTCCGTCCCTTGCCCTTGCGGTTGCCGCCCAGAGGGATGTACAGATACTCGCGGAACCAGGTGGACAGGGTGATGTGCCAACGCCGCCAGAAATCCTTGATGCCCAGGGCGGCGTAGGGGTAATTGAAGTTTTCGGGGAACTTAAATCCGAAGATATGCCCCATACCGATGGCCATATCGCTGTAACCGCTGAAATCGAAGTAAATCTGCAACAGATACGCCACCGCGCCCAGCCAAGCAAAGCCCACAGGCAGGCGATGGGCGGCGTAGTCGGTGAAGCAGACGTTCACCAGCACCGCCAGACCGTCGGCGATGAGAATCTTCTTGCCCAGGCCGATGAACAGGCGGCGGAAGCCGAGCATCGCCCCGTCCAGGGTGATGGTGCGGCTCTTCAGCTGGGCGGCGATGTCGCCGTATCGCACGATGGGGCCGGCAATCAGCTGGGGGAAGAAGCAGATGTATAGGAGCAGGCGGAACCCGTTCTTCTGCACCAACTTGGGGTCGCGGTAGACGTCGATGACGTAGGACAGCGCCTGGAAGGTGTAGAAGGAGATGCCGATGGGCAGGGCAATCTGCGGCACCGGCAGTTGCAGGCCGGTGATGGTGTTGAGGATGTCGGTGGCGAAGCCCGCGTACTTGAACACGCCCAATAGGCCGATATTCAGCACCACCGCCACCGCCAGCAGGAGCCCTCGCCCCTTGCCGCGGGCGATGCCCAGACCCAGCAGCCAGTTGGCGGCCACCGAGGTCAGCAGCAGAATCAGCAGCACCGGCTCGCCCCAGGCATAGAACAGCAGGCTGGAGGCGATCAGCAGGACGTTGAGCAACGAATCCCGCACCCCGCGCACCTTGTCGGGCAGGCGAGAGAGCAGGAAATACAGCGCCAGCGTGCCGGGAAACAGCATAAACAAAAACTCCACCGAACTGAATACCAATCCTCTCGCCTCCTTTCTAAATCGTATACGGATGTATTCTAACAAAATTCGACTTTTTTGTCAATGCAATCCCCACTTGTAAAATGAGCAGGAATGGTGTAAAATAAAAGGGAACAAGCAAAGGAGCGATGTGTATGACCAAGCGATTGCTTTCGATTTTATTGGCGGGGGTACTGCTGCTGACCCTCACCGCCTGCGGCGGCGAAGAGGCACAGCCGGACGTCACCGTCACCACCACCGAATCCACGACCACTACCACTGCGGCCAAGCCGCAGTATTTCGTCACCGCCACCAGCCTCAATGTGCGCCGCGAGCCCAATACCACGGCGGACATTTTGGGGCAGTTGCCCTACGGCACGGCGGTGGAGGTGCTGGACACCGCCGACGGCTGGTGCCGCATCTCGTATAACGGCATCCCTGCCTATGTCAGCGCCCAGTACGTCTCGTTGCAGGCGCCCTCCTCCACCACCGCCACCACCACGGCGCCTACCACTGCCGTGGCCACCGTCATCCCGCCCAATTCCACCGTCTACGTGACGGCGAATAAGCTCAACGTCCGCCGCGAGCCCATGGCCTCCGGCGAGGTGCTGGGTCAGCTACTCTACGGCACCTCTGTGCTGGTGCTGACGGCGGAGAACGGCTGGTGCCGCATCGACTATCAGGGCACCGCGGCCTATATCAGCGCCGACTACGTGTCGCTGACCGACCCCGCCGGCGGGACCACCACGACCACCACCGCCAAGGAGGCGACCACCACCACGGCGGCGGGCGGCTATCCCGATGCCACCATCCCGCCCCTGAGCGGCGGCCTCACCGAGGAGGAGCGCACCGAACTGTACGAGGGCCTGCAGGATATTATTGACGAAAAGGGCTCCGACTATCAGAGCATTTACAATTACATCAACAAAAACAAGACCTACCGCAATCTGGCGGAGGGTAAGAGCATCGAGGAGATGGCCTACTACGCCCTGACCCACAAATCTTCCTCTTGCTACTACTTCGCCGCCTTTACCTACCTGCTGATGAAGCAGGCGGGGTACGAGGTATCCTTTGTCCGCGGTCTGGGCTGGCAGAACGGCACCGAGCACTGCTGGATTATGTTCAAGGACACCGACGGCTGGTATTTTATGGACTCCCTCTACGTCCGCAGCGCCAAGCTGACCACCAAACAGTGTAAAGAGATTGGATACAAGTGGAATCCCACTATCCATCCGGAGGCGAAATAATGCGGCGGGCGTGGCTGGCGCTGGCGGCGGTGCTGTTGGTCTGCACCGCCTGCGGTAAGGCGCCGGTGGGTACCGTGACCCCCTCTGTGGGCACCGACTCCACCACCACTACCACGACCACCATCGCTCCCACCACCACGACCACCACCGCCCCCCCGCGGGTCACCATCGACGGGGTCACCTACGTGGGTGACGCCGAGGCGGGTCTCACCGCCACGGATTTCGAATTGCCGCTGCGGGGCGCCACCGGTTGGGCGTCGGTGGAGATGACGCTGTACAGAGACATCAACCTCACCACCAAGATCGCCGATTGGGCGCCCGGCACCGCCTTCACCGTGCTGGTGGCGGCGACTGATGACGTCTGGCAGGTGCGGGACGAGAACGGCGCCGAGGGCTATGTGGAGAACGTCTGCTGCTATATCAACATCGCCGACGTGATCCCCTCCATCGTGCTGGATAATACCAACAGTTACACCTCCGCCTTCCTGTCGTCCGGCAAGGAGATTCCCACCATCACCGGCGAGCAACTGTACGACGCCAAGGAGTACAACCCCCGCCTGGGTCGCGAGGAATTCCTGGTGGGTTGCAACTGGCGTACGGTGCAGCGCATCTACGAGGCGCAGCAGCTGGCGCTGGCGGCAGGCTACACCCTGGTCATCAACGAGGCCTTCCGCCCCATGGACGTCCAGCTGGACATCGCCGCCGCCCTGCAGGAATTGTACGACACCGACCCGGAGGTCAAGGCGGGCATCGAAACCGGCCCGTGGTACATCGGCTGGTTCATCGCCAACCGCCCCTCCACCCACCAGATGGGTTGCGCCATCGATACCTCGCTGGCTAAGGTGACCGAGGTCACCTACCGCCTGTGCGGCGACTATCGTTACCGCGAGGTGACCGGCATCGCCCCCTGCGTGATGCCCACCCCCATCCACGAGCTCAGTGCCGCCGCCGTGTCGATGACCAAGCCTTTCAGCTCCACCGTCCCCGACGCGTGGAAGGGGGCTACGCCCGCCAAATCGATGACCGACGCGGCCCTCCGCCTGCGGGAATTCTGCACCGCCGCGGGTATGGATCCCATCGCCTCCGAGTGGTGGCACTTCAACGACCTGCACACCAAGGCGGTGATCGGTGACCGCTACACCACCGACGCTTTCCGCCTGGATACCTGCGTCAGCGAAAAACCGTAAAAAGAAAAGTCGCTGTCCATCACGGACAGCGGCTTTTTTCGTTGTGTTTACAGCGCCTTGAGGAAACCCTCCAGGCGGCTGGCGATGCGGGCGTGGCCGTCATCGTTGGGGTGCAGACCGTCGGGCATAAAGGTTTCCTTGATGATATCCAGCTCGGGGTTGAGGTTGCTGACGGCGTACAGATCCAGCACGGGGAAGCTGTAATAGGCCGCCACCTCCTTGATGGCCTCGGACATCACCTTCAGGCTGGCGATGACGGGGTGGCCGTGTTCGTTGAGGGCGTCGTGCTCACCGATGCGATGCAGGGGGGTCATAATGACGATGGTGGCGGTGGGGTACTTCTCCCACAGCTGGCGGTACAGCACGTGCAGAGCGCCGTAGAAGGTGGTGTTGTCCCGGTCGGCGATGGTGCCCAGCGGCACGTCGCCGTGACCAAAGTCGTTGGTGCCGCCGAAGACCACGATGATGTCGGCGTCGGGGTCCATCTTGTCCACGCGGGAGCCGAAATACTGGCCGAAACCCTCCTCGCCGGGACGCTCCGGCATCAGACGGGGGGCGATGCGGGTGCCGCCGATGCCATAGCCGCGGACGGTGGCACCGGTGTGTTTGCCCAGCTGCATCCAGTAGACGTTGTTCCAATCGTTCAGGCAGGCGCCCTCGGTGATGCTATCGCCGAGGAAGTTGATTTTCTTGCCATTCAGTTCCATAGTGCAGGCTCCTTATCAGTACATAATATCGCGGCCGGGGAAGACCGGCTCGCAGGTCAGGTTCATACGCAGTTTGCGCAGGATGGACTCGTCGCCGGAGTGCAGGATCTCGGTGGAGTGGATCTCGCACCACCGCAGGTTGGGCAGCTGCGCCACGGCGCGGGCGGCCACCTCGTCGGTGGCGGCGCAGATGTACAGCGCGGTCAGGCAGTCGTCCAGCTTGATGGCGCTGCTGTGACTGTTCAGCAGATTGGTCTTCAGCGCGATGATGGGCTCCAGCACCGCGGGGCTCATCAGCAGGGTGGCCTTGGGGATGTCGGCCAGCACCTTGATGGCGTTGAGCACCGCCGCCGAGCAGGCGGAGAGCAGGGGGGAAGCCTTACCCACGATGATGCGGCCGTCCGCCAGGCGGATGGCGGCCACGGGGGCGCCCACACGCGCCTGCTTGTCCAGGGCGGGCTGCACCACGTCGCGGTCGGATGCCTTGATGCCCAACTGTTGCATGATGGTGATCAGTTTATCCACCGTCTCCTGCTTCTCGCGGCCCGTCTTCAGGTCGGTGACGCCCTTGTAATAGCGGCGGATGACCTCCTGACAGCTGGCCTCACGGCAGGCCTGGTCGTCCACGATGGCGTAGCCCGCCATATTGACGCCCATATCGGTGGGGGAGCGGTAGAATTGGTCGTTGCCGGTGATGCGGGCCAGGATGGTGCGCACCAGGGGGAACGCCTCCACGTCGCGGTTGTAGTTGGTGGTGGTGATGCCGTAAGCCTCCAGGTGGAAGGGGTCGATCATATTCACGTCCTGCAGGTCGGCGGTGGCGGCCTCATAGGCCAGGTTGACGGGGTGTTTCAGCGACAGATTCCAGATGGGGAAGGTCTCGTATTTGCCGTATCCCGCCACCATACCGCGCTTGTGCTCGTGGTAGATCTGGGACAGGCAGGTGGCCAGCTTGCCCCTGCCGGGACCGGGGGCGGTCACCACCACCAGCGGTTTGGTGGTCTCGATGTAGGGGTTGGCGCCGTAGCCTTCCTCACTGACGATGTGGTCCACGTCGGAGGGATAGCCCTTGATGGGGCGGTGGATGTAGTTGCGGATGCCCAGAGCGTCCAGCTTGTACTTAAACTGGTCGGCGGCGGCCTGACCGGTATAGCGGGTGATCACCACACTGTTGACCTGGATGCCCATATCCCGCACCATATTGATCTGGCGCAGCAGATCCTGGTCGTAGCTGATGCCCAGGTCGGCGCGGATCTTGTTCTTCTCGATGTTGTCCGCGCTGATGCAGAATACGATCTCCGCCTGATCCGCCATGGAGCAGAGCAGCCGAATTTTGGCGTCGGGAACAAAGCCCGGCAACACGCGGGCGGCGTGATAGTCGTCAAAGAGTTTGCCGCCGAATTCCAGGTACAATTTACCGTCAAAGCGGGAAATGCGTTCCAGAATATGCTCTTTTTGTTTGGTCATATACAGCTCGTTATCAAAGCCGATACGCACAATATCACCCCCAACAAAAAATACACATTCAGCATACCATATTTTCGCCCCTAAAACAAGGTGAAAATCACGGAAATTCCTCATCTTTTTGTACAAATTTTGCTCTTTGTTTTTTACCATCAAAAAAACCTTGTCATCGCCCTCTTTTTAGTGTATAATAATTCTAATTATGAGTAGAGAGGGGAATGGGCGATGCAGTTTGCGGGTTTTGCCGGTAACGAATCCATCAAGAAGCGGCTGGCGGCCGAGATTGACGCCGGTCACTATCCCCACGCCCTGCTCATCGAGGGCCCCTTGGGCAGCGGTCGCCGCACCTTGGCGCGGCTGATTGCCCGCGCCGCCCTGTGCCGCGATGCGGACCACGCCGCCCATCCCTGCGGCGCTTGCGCCGCCTGCGTTAAGGCGACGCCCCCGGATTTGACCGAGCTGGGCGGTGACGGCGCCACCCTGTCGGTGGACGCCATCCGCCGCCTGCGCGAGGACGCCTTCCTTCTGCCCAACGAGTCCGCCTACCGCGTGATGATTCTCGCCGAGGCTCAGACCATGACCCAGCAGGCGCAGAACGCTCTCTTAAAGATTCTGGAGGAGCCCCCGGCACACCTCTTGTTCATCCTCACCTGCGACGCCCGCACCAACCTGTTGGAGACCATCCGCTCCCGTTGCGTGTGTCTGTCCCTGACCCCCACCACCTGGGAGGAGGCTGAGCCGATTCTCACCGCCCGCCTGCCTAAGGAGGACCCCGCCGAGTTGCACCGCGCCCACAGTCTGTTCGGCGGTTGCATCGGTCAGGTCATCGACGGCGTGGGTGACGGCACCTTCCGTCAGGTGCTGGATTTGACCCCCCGCATCGCCACCGCCATCATCGCTCCCACCGAGGCGGAGCTGATGACCCTCACAGGCGGTCTGGAGAAGGAGAAGCAGCTCACCGTCGGCGTGCTGGCGGGTCTGTCGCTGATTCTCCGCGACGCCCTGGTGCGCAAGTACGGTGGCACCACCACCCTGTCCACCGCCCCCGATGCGGCGGCGCAGTTGGCCTCCCGCCTGACGGCCCAGCGGCTCACCGCCTTGATGGAGCAGGTGGAGCAGTTGCAGTTCTCCCTCTCCCGCAATATGAATAACACCTTGTTTTTGACCCGCCTGTGCGCGTGCCTCCGTGCCGCCGCAGGATATTAAGGAGGAACATAGAAATGTCTATGGTTGTTGGTATCCGTTTTCAGGAAAACGGTAAGATTTATGATTTCGATCCCGGCGAGCTGACCCTGCTGCCGGGCGAGATGGTGGTGGTGGAGACCGCCCGCGGCGTCGAGTGCGGCACCGTGGCCCGCGCCAACCGTACCGCCACCGAGGAGCGGGAGGACCGCAAGCCTGTCCTGCGCCGCGCCACCCCCGAGGACCGCAAGCGTCACGAGGAGAACCTGAAGAAGGCCCGTGACGCCATGCGCATCTGCCAGGAGCGCATCGCCGCCCACAACTTGGAGATGAAGTTGGTGGACGCGGAGTACGCCTTTGACAATTCCAAGATCACCTTCAATTTCACCGCCGACGGGCGTGTGGATTTCCGCAACCTGGTCAAGGATTTGGCCGCCACCCTCCACACCCGCATCGAGCTGCACCAGATCGGTGTCCGCGACGAGGCTAAGAAGTTGGGCGGCATCGGCATCTGCGGCCAGCCCTTCTGCTGCTCCCGCTTCCTGCGGGATTTCCAGCCGGTGTCCATCAAGATGGCTAAGGAGCAGGGCCTGTCCCTCAACCCCACCAAGATTTCCGGCTCCTGCGGCCGCCTGATGTGCTGCCTGAAATACGAGCAGGACGCCTACGAGGAGCTTATCAAGATGAGCCCCAAGGTGGGCTCTGTGGTGACCCTGCCCCAGGGTCGCGGCGTGGTCACCGACAGCAACATCCTCACCGGTAAGGTGAAGGTGCGCCTGGAGGACGACCCCGACAACACCGTGGTGGAGACCACCCGCGATATCATCAACGGCACCGTCCCCGAGGTGGAGGAGACCCCCGTGGTGGAGGCGCCCAAGCAGGAGCAGCCCAAGCCCCAGCAGGAGGCTCCCAAGCAGCCCAAGCCCCAGCAGGGCGGCAAATCGCAGGGCGACAAGCCTCAGCAGGGCAATAAACCCCAGGGTGATAAGCCCCAGGGGCGTCCCAACCACCATCGCCGCGGCCATCATCATCGCACCAAGCGGCAGGGTTAATAAACGGCAATAAAAAACAGTTGCATTTTTTGAAAACTGTGCTATTATTATTGTAACGTATTAATTGAACGGAGGTGTAACGACATGGCTTTTGTTATTGGTGATGCTTGCATCATGTGCGGCGCTTGCGCCGAGGGTTGCCCCGTGGGCGCTATCTCTGAGGGCGACGGCAAGTACGTTATCGACGCTGACGCTTGCTTGGATTGCGGCGCTTGTGCCGATCAGTGCCCCGTGGGTGCTATCGAGGGCTAATTGCTTTCAAGAAAACGGACGGCCCTTGGCCGTCCGTTTTTTCTTTAGGAGAATGGCGTAGCCATTCTCGAGGGGCGGCGCATATCGTTGGCGGTTTGTACGGATGGCGAGCCGCCCCGGCCGTCCGTTTTTTCTTTCTTATGATTACGTAAAGGAGGACAGTACTATGGCGATTTCCTACGTGCCGGTATACGGCGACACCGTGGTGGCGGTGGACGACGTCCATCGCTTTGGCACCGACGCTATGCTGCTGTCCCATTTTGCCATGCCCTGCACGGGCGAGGCGGTGTGCGAATTGGGCACCGGTTGCGGTGCCATCGCCCTGCGGCTGGCCGCAGGCGGCCGCCCCGCCGCCGTCCACGGCGTGGATATACAACCCGCCGCCATCGCACTGGCGCAGTTGGGCGCCGACCGCTTTGACGGCGCGCCCAAGCCCACCTTCGCGGTGGGGGATTGGCACGACCCCCGTTCCATCGCCCCCGCCGGCGCCTATCGCCGCGTGGTGTGCAATCCCCCTTATTTCCCCGCCGGCAGCGGTCCTGTGAATGCCGACGAGGCCTCCACCCTGGCCCGCCACGAGCAGGAGGACACTCTGGATAGCCTCTGCGCCGCCGCGGCGTGGCTACTCACCAGCGGCGGCCGCTTTTTCCTCTGCCATCGCCCCGAGCGGCTGACGGAGGTACTGTCCGCCCTGACCACCCACCACCTGGAGCCCAAGCGCCTGCAGGCGGTGCAAAAGCGGGGGGACACCGCTCCCTGGCTATTTTTGTTAGAAGCGAAGAAGGATGCCCGTCCGGGCTTAACTTGGCTGCCGCCCTTGGTGTTGTACACCGACGACGGTCAGCCCACACCGACACTCAATGAGATCTATCGGGAGGTGACGATATGAGCGAATCCATAGGACGCCTGACACTGGTGGGTACCCCCATCGGCAATTTGTCCGACTTTTCCCCCCGCGCCATCGAGGCGTTGCAATCCTGCGACTTCATCGCCGCAGAGGACACCCGCGTGACCCTGAAATTGCTCAATCACTTTGGTATTACTAAGCCGCTGGTGAGCTATCACGAGCACAATAAGCGAGATAGCGGCGAGCGACTGTGCGCCCGCCTCATTGCCGGTGAGCACGGCGTGCTGGTCAGCGACGCAGGTATGCCCGCCATCTCCGACCCCGGCGAGGATTTGGTGAATCTCTGCCATCAGAAGGGGATTCCCGTGGGTGTCGTTCCCGGCCCCACCGCGGTGGCCACCGCGTTGGCGCTGGCGGGTCTGCCCACCGGCCGCTTCACCTTTGAGGGTTTCATCAGCGTCAATAAGAAGGAGCGCCGCGCCCATCTGGACAGTCTGCGGGGCGAACTGCGCACCATGGTGTTCTACGAGGCACCCCACAAACTGAAAGCCACCCTGGCCGACCTGCTCTCCGCCTTGGGTGACCGTCCCATCGCCTTGGTGCGTGAGATCACCAAGATTCACGAGGAGGTCATTCGCACCACCCTGTCCGAGGCGGTGGCGAAGTATGAAAAAGAGGATCCCCGCGGCGAATTTGTGCTGATTGTGGGGGGCGCCACCCCCGCCGAGGCGGTCGCCGCCACCCCTGAGGCCGCCGCCGACATCGCCCGCGCCTATCTGGCGGAGGGTATGTCCCCCTCGGAGGCCGCCAAGCAGGCCGCCGCCGACACCGGACTGAAAAAGGGCGAGATTTACCGCCTATTGCTGAACGATAAGGAGAATTGAGTATGCTGTGGAAAGAATTGGGCGTCGTTTTGGCGCTGGTTGTGTTTATGGTGGCTATCACCAAGTTGGGTCGCCGTCGCAACGACGACAGTCGCTCTGCGAAATTGATGAAGAAGTATAAGACCCTCACCCCCGAACTGCTGGCGGACACCGCCGACGACGAGCTGGTAGAGGCGGTGGTGGCTCACGTGCTGGCCGAGGCTACCGAGGCCCGCAAGCCCAACCCCGCCGTCACCCTGTCCAAGATGCCCCAGCCCTTTACGGTGGTGTATAGCATCTGGGCGGTGTGCAAGGAGATGGCCCACGGCGACTACGCCGCCCTGACCCGCACCGCCACCCGCGAGATGCTGGAGCCCGCCTGCGACGGTCTGCCGGTGGTGGGCGCCGTCGCTACCGCCGCCGCGCTGAAGGCGGTGGTGGACACCTATCGCGCCGACGAGGACACCGCCGAGGCGGAGCACGCCTTCCACGCCGCGGTGGAGCAGGAGTGCCCCCTGGCGCTGTGCGTCACCTACATCCGTGACCACGTAGCGGAGTTGATGGGCGAGGAGCCTGCTGAGGAGCCCGCTCCCGCTATTGAGGACACCACCGATGGCGAATGATTTTCCGCTGAATGCGTTGGGATTTTCCCACCAGTTTATGGCCGCCCACATCCGCGAGGGCGCCTTCTGCATCGACGCCACCGCAGGCAAGGGGCGGGACACCCTGTTCCTCTGCCGCCTGGTGGGGGATAGCGGTCGGGTGCTGGCGCTGGATATCCAGGCGGACGCGGTGGCGCAGACCACCGCCCTGCTGACCGCCGAGGGTGTGGCACACCGCGCCCGAGTGGTGCAGGATTGCCATAGCCACCTGGGGGACTACGCCGCCCCCGCTTCGGTGGATGGCATTATGTTCAATTTCGGCTGGTTGCCCGGCGGGGACCACAACACCTTCTCCCACGCCGACACCTCTGTGGCGGCGGTGCGCGCCGCCCTTGATCTCTTGAAGGTGGGCGGCGTGATAACTCTCTGCCTCTACTACGGGCGGCAGAACGGCACCGCCGAGCGGGATGCCATCCTGGATTTTCTGCCCACCATTGACAATCGCCGCTATACCGTGGTGCGGGGCGATTTCGCCAACCGCACCGGCGACGTCCCCATCCCTGTCTTTATCATCCGTGAACAATAAAAAACCCCGCTGTGGATTACCACAGCGGTGTTTTTGTTATTTCATTAGGTCCAGCCCAGCTCGCCGTCATTCCACGGCTGGCTGCCGGTGCCGTCCTCCGTGGGTTCGCCGGTCAGGGAGGCGAAGGCGTTGTCCGCACAGAACGCAAGGATCTGGAGCGCGGGCGACACGTAGAGTCTTTTCATCTTTCGTTACTCTCCCATCACGTCGTTGTAGGAACCGCTCTGCACGTCACCGTACAAGGTGACCTCCTCGCCGCCGATCAGGATGGTGATGTAGGGGCGGGCGAAGATGGTGGTGTCGAAAGCACTGTCGGGGATGTTGGTCACGCGTACGCCGTAGGTATAGGTGGTATCGTCACACCACTCCTTCATGGCCTTTTTGCCCACGATATTGATGGTGCGGTTGTTGCCCACGGTTGCCTCCAGAGTCAGGTTGTCACCCGTCTGGTTGGAGACGATGGCGCCCATACGTACCACGGTGTAGTCGTAGGGATTGGTGAAAAGCACGTTTTTGTAGGGGTTCGCCTTACCGCTCTGCTCTTCGTACTTATACACGGTATACAGATGCTCTTGCTGGCTGTTGTCCTCGCTGTAATGGAAGTCTTTGATGTTAGCGGAGAACCGGAAACCCAGACCGCCAACCATGCCGGCCTCATCCATCTCCATGGCGCTCTTACCGCCATGCTCGAGGAGGTTGACCTCGGTGTCGGGAATCTCTACCACCTGGATGTTATCCACGAATACGTTGGTTTCCAAAGCGTTACCCGCGCCGACAAATTGCACTGCCGCATCGCCGGAATTTTCCACGCGGATCACCTGGTTGTAGGTGGACCAGGTGCGCTCCGTCAGATACTTGGCACCATAGTACTTTCCGCTCGTGTTGGTGCTCGTAGGATCCGCCACGCGGAAGTTGACGCCGTTGGTCAGCGCCATATAATCGAAAGTTACGCGATAGGTGCGGCCTTCCACCACGGGGAACGTCTGGGACAGCAGACCTTCCCAACCGCCCTTGTTTTTCAGATAGATACCGAAATTGCCGTCTTTGGCGGCGTCGGTGCAAGCATTGATAGCGCTGGTGGCGTTCCAGCCCTCCTTGCCGCCGCACTCAAAATTGCCGTTGGAGATGAGGCCGTCGGTGGATACCTCGGTCAGCTCAATGACCGATACGTCGTCCAGCAGGATGGAGCCGGCGTTGGCCGCCTCGGTGGTGAATTTCAGCAGCATCTGGGTATTCGTACCGCTGTTGTACACACAGGTGTATTTGACCCATTCGCCGCTGGTCTCGTTCATGTAGTTCTGGCCGGAAAGCTTTTCAAAGCCGGCCCAAGGGCTGACGGTCTGGCTCACAACTACGTTGAAGGTGCCGGTGCCGCTGACACGTTTGGCCCACCAGGAAACCTGATAATTGGTGTTCTGCTTGACGGCGATGGTACGTATGGCAGCCTCACCCCACGCGGAGGGGTTGGTGATCTGCAGGGCGTAACGGCCATAGTGGGATTCCTCCACAATGGTGGGGTTGCCGCTGCGGCAGGTCCAGTTGCCGGTGTCGCCGGTCTCAAAGCCGCCGTTGGGCAGGGTGCCGGAGTCGGCGCCGCCACCCAGAGACTCGACGTAGATGTCATCGATGTAGAAGAAAGTCTCAACACCCCAGCCGGATTGCAGACGGAGATTCAGGCTGGAGTTGTTGCCGCTGTTAAACTCAACGGTGTAGACGTCCCACTGTTCCGAGGGGAGAGTAGCGATTTTTTGCTCAACCAGAGGGGTGCTACCCCATACGTTGTCGCGCACGGTCATGGTGACGGAGTGGCGCACGTTAGCCGCTTGGGTACGCAGGGACAAGCGGACGCTGTAGTTGGTATTGGGCTTTACAGACATCGAATAGTTGATGTAGCTGTAAGAAGCGTTGGTAAACTTCATAGCGTACTGGCCGTTTGCCACTTCATTGGTCGCGACAACGGTACCTGTGGACACGCTCCAGCCGTTGACGTGGCCTTCCTCAAAGTCGCCGTTCTTCACAGGCTCGGCAAAGCCTCTCTTAGTCAGATTCAGAGAGAAATCGTCCACGTAGACGCTCTCGGCAATGCCGTTACCGCCGCCGTTAAAGTTCAGGTACAGCGTGGTGTCGTCGCCGGTCAGGAAAGACACGGTCACCTTCTGCCAACCGGTGGTATTGCTCAGCCATTGGCCGGCGTATTTGGTACCGCTCTGATTGCCTTTCAGCGAATAGTTGACGCCGTTTTGCTGGATGTTATACCAGAACGAGAAGGTGTACTCGCAGAAGGGCAGCACAGAGATTTCATTCATCACCAGCATACCGCCCCAACCGCCGGTACCTTTTAGGTGAACGCCGTTGCTACCGCTGTGGGCAGCTTCGGCAGCAGCCGCAGTGGGAGAATGCACCGTCCAGTCGCCGGTGGTTTTGTCCGTCGCCTCAAAACCGGGGTTGGAGATCAGGTTGACCGTCTCGTCGATGTCGGCGCTGACGCTCAGCAGACCGCCCATGGGCAGGATGCCGCACAGCAGGCACAGGGCCAGCAGCGCAGACATGGTTTTACGCATAAATTTACTCATACTCTTTTCTCTCCTTTGCAAAAGATGTTATGGTAATTGCTTCTATTACAATAACTTCTTAAATAAATGAGTGTAACTTTCAGTATACTCTTTCCATGTTCCGTTGTCAATAGACGCATTGCCAAAGAGAGCCCCTATTTCCAAGAAAAACTGGACAGAACCAACAAAATATGCGTGTTTATTTGTGCAAAAAAGCAAACGGGTTCGTTGCACTTGCGCAACGAACCCATAAAAGGCCTTATTCGTACTTGAATCCGGGGATGAGGGATTTCAGCAGACGGCGCTTGCGGCGCTTCCAGTGTGCCTGCTCGCGGGGATTGTTCACGTGGCGCTGAATCTCGATGTTGATGTATTTCATCTCCTGGCGGAACCACTGAATCCAGGGACTGGCGATCACCAGACCCACAAAGGTCAGCATCAGCAGGATGATCAGCACGCCCAGCACCTTTTCGCCGGGGTAGGATGCGAGGGTAGTTAAAGAAGGGGTCATCATAGTTTCACTCCGTTAGTTTAGTCTTCGTAGATACTGCCGCCGATGAATTCGCGGATGAGGGCGGTGGCGGGCACCACCGTGGGCTCCAGCGGCAGCACCGCGGTGAGCAGATCCAGCAGGGCGGTCATGGCGGGGTCATCCCGCAGCGCCGCCACCTCGTCGGGCAGGACGGCGCGGTACACGTTCAGCTCGTAGGGGCAGAAGGTGTCGATGTCGAATGTCGAGCGGTGCTTGTAGGGCATAATGTATTTCTGCTCGCCCTCCTCCACACTGTGGAACATGGCCAGCGTCCCCTCGGCAGGGCGGCCGCGGCCACCCACGTCCCGCAGCATACGCCGCAGCAGGCGGATATAGCGGGGGTGCAGCAGGGTGCCCTCGGCGGTCTCTACACGGGTGCGGACGCTGACGTACAGTCGCACGGTCCGGCTCTCAGGCAGGGCCACCACCGCGGGGTTGAGCACGTGGATGCCCTCCAGGATCACGATCTCACCCGGCTTGCGGGTGAAGGTGACGCCGGACGGCTTGCACTCGCAGGTGCGAAAGTCAAAGACGGGCAATTCCACCGGCCGGCAGGCGATGATGTGCTCCAACTGCTCTTGCAGCAGCACCTCGTCCACACGGGCGGGGGATTCCAGATCCAGCATCCCCGCCGCCCGCAGTGCGGACTCCTCGGGGGTCTGGGTGCGGAAATAGTTGTCCTGCGACAGGGTGGTGGTCTCCAGACCGCGGCGGTCCAGCTCCGCCTCCAGCATACGGGCGGTGGTGGTCTTACCACTTCCGGACGGGCCGGAGATCAGCACGATGGGGCAGGTGTCCCGGTGGGCCGAGATGTGGTCGGCGATGGCGGTGAGTTGGTGGTGATACGCCGCCTCTGCCTCGCGGACGAAGGCCACGGCGTCGGCACACAACGCCTGATTGAGAGTGTGGACAGATGGGGTCATAGAGATCCTCCTTTCGCAGGTTTTTGGATAGTATATCACATTTTGCGGCAAAAGAAAAGAGGGAATTGCACAATGGCGAAAAATGTGCTACACTAAGGGGGTAAGGGAGGCGTCTTTATGCGTATCGTGGTTGCCGACGCCGCCACCGTGGTGGGTAACGGCATTGATTTGGAGTTTCTCAAGGAGTTTGGCGAGGTTACGGTGTACGACCTCACCCCTGAGGTGGAGCTGATTCCCCGCCTGCAGGGCCCCGACGCGGTCATCGTGAACAAGACCCGCATCACCGCCGAGGTGATGGCGGCCTGCCCGACCCTCAAATATATCGGTCTCTTCGCCACCGGATTCAACAACATCGACGTGGCCTATGCCGCCGCCCACGGGGTGACGGTGTGCAACGTGCCCGGTTATTCCACCGAGGCGGTGGCGCAGCACACCTTTGCGCTGTTGTTGGCGGTCACCGACCGCGTCCACGAGTACAACGAGACGGTGGCGCAGGGCGATTGGGTGCGCAGCCGCACCTTCTCCTATTTCAATATCCCGCTGATGGAATTGTGCGGCAAGACCATCGGCATCGTGGGCTACGGCGCCATCGGTCGCCGCGTGGGCGATATGGCCCGCGCCTTTGGTATGAAGGTGCTGGTCCACGGCCGCCGTCCCATCCCCGATGCGGACGTGGAGCAGGTGCCCTTTGAGGAGCTGCTGCGCCGCAGTGACGTGGTCACGATGCATTGTCCCCTCAATCCCGACAGCGAGGGGATGATGAACGCCGCCGCCTTCGCCGCGATGAAGGAGGGCGCCATTTTCGTCAACACCTCCCGCGGTGGTTTGGTGGACGAGCACGCCCTGCGTGCCGCGTTGGATAGCGGTCACCTGCTGGGCGCCGGCGTGGACGTGTTGCAGGTGGAGCCGATGACGGCGGATTGCCCCCTGCTGGGCGCCCCCCATCTCATCATCACCCCCCACATCGCCTGGGCGGGTGTGGAGACTCGCCGTCGCCTGATGGGCGTGGTGGCGGAGAACATCCGCCACTATCTTGCCGGCAATCCGATCAATCGGGTGTAATAACAAAACCTTCCCCTCGAGGGGAAGCCTTAATCCCCATCCGACCTGGGGTAGAATCCGTAGGGGCGGATTCCATATCCGCCCGCAACAAAAACAAAAAAGCCGACCAACTTTCGTTGGTCGGCTTTTCTTATACCAATTATTTCGCGTAGTCCACGGCGCGGTTCTCGCGGATGAGGTTGACCTTGATCTGACCGGGGTAATCCATATTGCCCTCGATCTTCTTGGCAATCTCGCGGGCCAGGATGACCATCTGGTCGTCATTGACCTTGTCGGGACGCACGATGATGCGCACCTCGCGGCCGGCCTGGATGGCAAAGGAGTTCTCCACGCCGTCAAAGCTGTTGGCAATCTCCTCCAGCTTCTCCAGACGCTTGATGTAGTTCTCCAGATTCTCGCGGCGGGCACCGGGGCGGGCGGCAGAGATGGCGTCGGCAGCCTGGACCGGGCAAGCGACCACGGTCTGGGCCTCCACGTCGCCGTGGTGAGCCTGGATAGCGTGCACGACGGCCTCGCTCTCCTTGAACTTACGGGCGATGTCCACACCAATCTCGATGTGGCTACCCTCCACCTGATGGTCCACAGACTTACCGATATCGTGCAGCAGACCGGCGCGGCGGGCGATTTCGGGGTCAATGCCCAGCTCGCTGGCCAGGATACCGGACAGGAAAGCAACCTCCATAGAGTGCTGCAGCACGTTCTGACCGTAACTGGTACGGTAGCGCAGACGGCCCAGCAGCTTGACGATCTCGGGGTTGATACCGCGCAGACCGGTCTCCAGGATGGCGCGCTCGCCCTCCGCCTTGATGGTCTGCTCCACCTCGCGGCGGGCCTTGTTCACCATCTCCTCGATGCGGGCGGGGTGAATACGACCGTCGGCCACCAGGCGCTCCATGGCGATGCGAGCGATCTCGCGGCGCACGGGGTCAAAGCCGGACAGGGTGATGGCGTCGGGGGTGTCGTCGATGATCAGGTCGATGCCGGTCAGGGTCTCGATGGCACGGATGTTGCGACCCTCGCGACCGATGATGCGGCCCTTCATCTCGTCGTTGGGCAGAGCCACGACAGAGACGGTGGTCTCGGCCACCTGGTCGGCGGCCACACGCTGGATGGCGTGGGAGATCATGGTGCGGGCGCGCTGGTCGGCGTCGTTCTTGAGCTGGGTCTCGAACTCGGCCATCTTGACCGCCTTCTCGTGCTCCAGCTCCTGGCTCAGGCTGTTGAGCAAATACTCCTTAGCCTGCTCCTGAGTGAAGCCGGAGAGACGCTCCAGCAGCTCGTACTGGCTCTTCTTCAGCGCCTCGGCGTCGGCCATACGGTCCTCCACCTCTTTTACGCGCTCAGCCAATTTCTCTTCTTTTTTCTCATAGTTCTCCATCTTGCGGTCCAGAGTTTCCTCTTTCTGGTGCAGACGGTTCTCCTGGCGCTGCAGCTCGGTGCGGCGCTCCTTGATCTCCTTGTCCGACTCGTTGCGCAGACGGTAGATCTCATCCTTAGCCTTGACCAGCGCCTCTTTCTTGCTGGCCTCAGCCTTCTCCTTGGCATCCTTGAGGATGCGCTCGGCCTCTGCCTCAGCGGAGCCGATGGCTGCCTCAGCCACCTTCTTGCGGCGGTTGACACCGGCGCGGAAGAAGACGATGCCCGCCACGGCGATGCCGACGATCAGGGCGCCGACAGCCATCAGGATGGCGTACAACATTTCAATCACGGGATACACCTACTTTCTCAAAATTTGGTCACGGTGAGGCGCACCCGACAGGGGTACTTTTTTCAATTTTCAAAAGGTGGATTGTCAAAAATCCTCATAAAAAAAGCGTTTGCCCCCACGGGGTCGCCATAAATTACACGGAACGACGATGGCAACAGGGTGTAAAAACCCTAAATACCACCAGATACTATACTACACTATATATTGAGGGATTGTCAAGGGCATTTTCCCCAAAATCGGTAATTCCGTTAGGGTTTTGTTTCCTCACCACCGACGGTGGGATGCATATAGTGGTAGCAGGAGACTGAAATCGGACAGAAAGGGTGGCAGTTATGACGGTGCTCAGCGTGGAGGGGGTGCGCAAGGCCTACCAAACCCCGCAGGGGGAGACGGTGGCGTTGCAGGATATCTCGTTTGCGATGGAGAAGGGGGAATTTTACAGTCTGGTGGGTCCCAGCGGATGTGGAAAATCCACCTTGCTCTCCATCATTGCGGGCACGATGTCCCCTACGGCGGGGCGGGTGCAGGTGGCGGGGCGGACGGTGTGCGGCCCCTGCCCCCACATCGGGTATATGTTGCAGCAGGATAACCTGTTGGAGTGGCGTACCGTGCGGCAGAACGTGCTCTTCGGGCTGGAGATTCGCCGTCGCCTCACCCCTGCGACCCGCGCCCACGCCGACCGCCTGCTGGAGACCTATGGGCTGGCGGAATTTGCCGACCGCCATCCGTCGCAGCTTTCCGGCGGGATGCGTCAGCGGGTGGCGCTGATCCGCACCCTGGCGGTGTCGCCGGACATTCTCTTGCTGGACGAGGCGTTTTCGGCGCTGGATTACCAGACCCGCCTGGCGGTGACGGAGGACGTCTACCGCATCATCCGTCAGGAGCAGGTGACCGCGCTGATGGTCACCCACGACATCCCCGAGAGCATCTGTATGGGGGATAAGGTGCTGATTCTGTCAGGGCGTCCCGCGGTGATACGGGAGCAGTTGCCCATCCGCTTTGACCTGTCGGAGCGCACCCCGATGCGGTGCCGCTCTTGTTCCGAATTCGGCTCCTATTTCAATCACATATGGAAGGAATTGGGGATGTATGAAGCACACGATGCGGTCAACCCTCTCGGCGGAGAGGGCACACTACCTGCGGCAGAATAGGCGGCGACGGCTCACCGTGCGCCTGTGTCGGTGGGGATTCCTGGCGGCCATTCTGCTGATGTGGGAGGTGGCGGCTGAGTGTGGGGTCATCGATAGCTTCATTTTCAGCCAACCCTCCCGCATTTTGCGTACCTATTTTTCGATGGGCGAGTACGACCTGTGGCGCCACGTGGGGGTGACGGTGGGGGAGACGCTGGCAGGCTTTCTGCTGGGTGCGGCGGCAGGGGTGCTGCTGGCGATTCTCCTCTGGTGGAGCCCCTTGGTGGCGCGGGTCAGCGAGCCCTATCTGGTGGTGCTCAATAGCCTGCCTAAGATTGCCCTGGGACCGGTGATTATCATCCTGGCAGGGGCGGGCACCCGCGCCATCGTCTTTATGGCGTTGGCCATCTCTCTGGTGGTGACGGTGTTGGAGATGCTGTCCGGCTTTCGGGATACCGACCGCGGTGCTTTGCGGATGGCCCATACCTTCGGCGCCACCAAGGGACAAATCTTCCGCAAGGTGGTGTTGCCCTACAATATCCCCACCCTCTTCGCCTCGCTGAAGGTGAATATCGGTCTGTCGCTGGTGGGGGTCATCGCAGGGGAGTTTTCGGTGTCCCGCGCCGGACTGGGCTACCTCATCGTCTATGGCGGTCAGGTGTTCCGTATGGATTTGGTGATGGCGTCGGTCATCATCTTGGCGGTGACGGCGGCCCTGCTCTATGAGAGCGTGGCGGTGGCGCAAAAGCTGGTGAACCGACGGTTCGGTCACGGGTCCCAATATGTGTGAAAGGGTGTTTTCCATTGAATAAACGATTGCGCAGAGGTGTCTCTCTGCTGTTGGCGGCGGTATTGCTGTTAGCAGGTTGTGTAGGTTGCGGCAAATCGGAGGGCGGACTGGATAAAGTCCGCGTTTGCGAGGTCACCCACTCCATCTTCTTCGCCCCCCAGTACGCCGCTATTGCGCTGGGCTTCTTTGAGGAGGAGGGCATCGAGATCGAACTGTCCAACG
>JAZREF010000003.1:0-16033 GCA_045660625.1 Acutalibacteraceae bacterium | reverse complement strand
TGCATGGCCGGCTTCCAGCTGAAGAACACCCTGAGCGACAACGGCGGCGTCACCCGTGGCGTGTGCCAGGTCAATGCCGATAACTACCTGACCGACGTGGTGGAGACCGGCGACATCGTTAAGACCGCCGACGGCGGCGCCGCTACCAACGGCACTCCCCTGGACGCCGAGGGCGCTGTGTCTATGAACTTCTGGGGCCTGACCCCCGCTTACCTGCCTATGCTGGAGGCGGATTTCTCCGCGTTCCTGGATGGCATTGCCGGAAACGAGCTGAAGGCTGAGTACCCGCTGCCCGGTCACATCGGTGACCTGCTGAAGGCTGGTAAGGTATCCGTTAAGGTGCTGCCCACCCCCGATAAGTGGTTTGGCGGCACCTACGCCGAGGATAAGCCCCTGGTTGTCGCCAGCTTCAAGGAGCTGATCGACGCCGGCGAGTACGAGCAGGATCTGTTCAGCGACCTGTAATCTCTATAATGTTAAAAAGGCCACCCATTTTGGGTGGCCTTTTCTTTTATTTTTTATTACCTAAAATAAATCCTACATTTTTTCATAAATTTCACAAAAAGGTGTTGCCAAACCACTTTTAATGTAGTATAATCGTATAAAACCTACGGGTTTTGTTTAATTTTTTTGTGTAAAATATCCTAAAACTCACCATTTTGCTATGAATTTTAGCCAAAGGGTGGGGGAGGGTTATGAGAAAGGGCGTGCATCCATGAAAAACTACAATGCAAAAACCATCCGTAACGTGGCCTTGACCGGTCATGCCGGCTCGGGTAAGACCAGCCTCGTCGAGGCTATGTACTACCTGGCCTACCAGGCGGACCGTTTGGGCAAGATCGCGGATGGCAACACCGTCAGCGACTTCGACCCCGAGGAGATCCGCCGCAAGGTATCCGTTTCCACCTCTCTGGTTCCCGTGGAGTGGAAGAATACCAAGCTGAACGTGCTGGATACTCCCGGTCTGTTCGACTTTGTCGGCGGTCTGCGCGAGGGCATCCGTGCCGCGGGTAGTTCGGTTATCGTCGTTTCGGGTAAGAGTGGTCTGACCGTCGGCGCGGAGAAGGCATTTGCCGCCGCGCAGAAGAAGGGCATCGCTACCATCTTCTTTGTGAATAAGCTGGACCGCGAGAGCGCGGATTTCTATAAGGTCTTTGAGGATCTGAAGGGCAAGTTTGGTCCTATGGTCTGTCCCATGGTGGTTCCCCACGTGGTGGATCACAAAGTGGAGTGCTACGTCAACCTGTTGGAGTACCGCGCCTACACCTATGAGGATGGCAAGGCTAAGCAGGTTCCCATTCCCGATATGGGTCACCGTTTGGAGGGTCTGCGTACCGCTATGAACGAGGCTGTCGCCGAGACCAGTGAGGAATTGATGGAGAAATACTTCTCCGGCGAGGAGTTCACCCCTGACGAGCTGATCAAGGGCATCGCCACCGGCGTCCGTCGCGGCGAGATCGCCCCCGTCTTCTGCGGCTCTGCTCAGGAGTTGGAGGCCATCGATCAGCTGCTGACCGGTCTGCTGTGGTTGGCTCCTTGGGCCGAGTCTGTGGCAGGTGAAACCGGCACCGATGCCAATGGTGATCCCATTGAGCTGGAGGTGGACGAGAACGCCCCCGTGGTCGCCACCGTCTTCAAGACCGTGGTTGACCCCTTTGTTGGTAAGTTGGTCTATTTCAAGGTCATTCGCGGCAAGATCGTGCCCGATATGGCTCTCTTGAACACCCGCACCGGCGAGTCCGAGCGTCTGGGCAAGTTGTTCTACGTCCGCGGTAAGAAGCAGGAGGAAGCTCCCTACATCACCGCCGGCGACATCGGCGCGGTTGCCAAGCTGGTCAATACCGGCACCGGCGACACCCTGTGCGCTCCCAGCTGTCCCATCACTCTGCCCGGCGTTCCCTTCGATCTGCCTTGCCTGTCCCGCGCGGTGAACACCACCAAGAAGGGCGACGAGGAGAAGGTCGCCACCGGTCTGGCCCGTCTGTGCGAAGAGGATCCCACCATTAAGGTGGAGAAGAACACCGAGACCGGCGAGCTGATTCTGTCCGGTCTGGGCGAGCAGCATCTGGACATTATCGTGTCCCGCCTGAAGGCGAAGTTCGGTGCCGAGGTCACTCTGTCCGAGCCCGAGGTTGCCTACCGCGAGACCATCCGCCGCAAGGTGAAGGTTCAGGGTCGCCACAAGAAGCAGTCCGGCGGTCACGGCCAGTTTGGTGACGTGTGGATCGAGTTCGAGCCCTGGGAGGGCGACGAGCTGGTCTTTGAGGAGAAGGTGTTCGGCGGCGCCGTGCCTAAGAACTACTTCCCCGCCGTTGAGAAGGGTCTGCAGGATTGCTCCAAGGAGGGCGTGCTGGCCGGTTATCCCCTGGTTGGCGTAAAGGCCACCCTGGTGGACGGTTCCTACCCCCCCGTTGACTCCTCCGAAATGCCGTTTAAGACCGCCGCCTCCATCGCTTACAAGGAGGGTATTGCTCAGGCTAACCCCATCCTGCTGGAGCCTGTGATGCATCTGTCCGTCTACGTGCCCACCGATAACACCGGTGACATTATGGGCGACATCAACAAGCGCCGTGGTCGCGTGCTGGGTATGAACCCTGCCGAGGATGAGCTGACCTGCATCGACGCCGAGGTGCCTCAGGGCGAGCTGGGCGATTACGCCGTGATGCTGCGCTCCACCACCCAGGGTCGCGGCTACTTCACGCTGGCCTTCGAGCGTTATGAAGAAGCTCCCAAGCCGGTGGCGGACAAGGTGATCGCCGCCCGCAAGGCCGACTAATTTCATCTGACTCCGATAGGGGAGGGATCGTGTATGCGATCCCTCCCTTTTTTATCCAATTTTGAGCAAAATGTGAAAGTTTCTTTATCACATTTGACGAGGTACTTTTTGCCGCCTGAATATTGAAATTTTAAGGTAAGTATGCTATCATTTAATCATACTGGGGAAGTTTGAAATTCCCTCAGATGCGACAACAACGGATTTACTCCGATGACGATATTTCACCCATTTGTTGTTATCAAACGAAAGGATGATTTTCACAATGCCTGAGATTACAAGCATTAGTCAGATGAGCGCCGCCGATTGGCTGCCGATCATCATCGGCCTGATGGTGGGTTTGGTGTTCTTTATGTTCGGTATGAACGTTATGTCCGGCAACTTGGAGAAGATGTCCGGCGGTAAGCTGGAGCGCACCCTCAAGACTGCCACCGCCAATCCTTGGGTCAGTATGTTCCTGGGTGCCGCCATCACCATTGCGGTGCAGTCCTCTTCCGCCACCACCGTGATGCTGGTGGGTTTGGTCAACTCCGGCCTGATGACCATGTCCCAGACGCTGTACGTCATTTACGGTGCCAACATCGGCACCACCTTCACCTCTTGGATTCTGTCTATGTCCGGTATCCAGAGCGATAATATCGGCGTTCTGATGCTCAAGCCCGAGAACTTTGCACCCGTGCTGGCGTTGCTCGGCACCGTGCTGGTGATGCTGTCCAAGAAGGATCAGCGCAAGAGCATCGGTACCGTGCTGATCGGCTTCGCGGTGCTGATCTATGGTATGGAGATGATGGGAGACGCCGTGGCACCCCTGTCCGAACTTAAGGAGTTCGGCGACCTGGTGACCAAGTACAGCAACCCCTTGTTGCTGCTGCTCATCAGCACCATCTTCACCGGCATTGTCCAGTCCTCTGCCGCTACCATCGGTATCGTGCAGACCTTTGCTATGAGCGGTGCCATCACCAACTATATGTCCATCCCGCTGGTGATGGGCGCCAACATCGGCACCTGCGTCACCTCGCTGATTTCCTCCATCGGCACCAACCGCAACGCCAAGCGCGTGGTGATTCTGCACTTCGCGATGAACCTCATCGGTACCATCGTGTGGCTGCCCGTGCTGATGCTGTTCAATTCCTTCCTCACCGAGGGCGGATTCATCTACACCTTCCTCCACGACTACGCCAAGGCGGACGCCTTCGCTGTGGCCATTTGCCACTCGGTCTTCAACGTCCTCACCGCCGTTTTGTTGCTGCCCTTCGGCAAGCTGATGGAGAAGATGGCTCACGTCGTGATCCGCGACAAGGCCGGCGAGAGCGAGACGCAGCAGGGCCTGTTCCTGGACGAGCGTCTGTTCCATTCTCCCTCCGTTGCCGTGTCTGAGAGCAACAACGCCAGCGTCACGATGTGTAAGGATGCCTGCGAGAACGTGCTGACCGCCCTGGAACTGTTCAACAAGTACGACGAGAGTGTCGCCGAGCAGATGCGCGAGGTGGAGCACAAGCTGGATGACGCCGAGGATAAGTTGGGCACCTATCTGGTCAAACTGTCCTCCAGCGCCCTGTCCCAGAAGGACTCTCAGGTGGTTTCCAAGATGCTGCACGCCATCGGCAACTTCGAGCGTCTGGGCGACCACGCCCTGAACCTGAAGGATTGCGCCGCCGAGCTGAACGAGAAGGGCCTGTCCTTCACCGCCGAGGCGAAGAAGGAGCTGGGTGTGCTGGCGGACGCCATCCGCGAGATTTTGGCGCTCACCAACCGCGCCTATGCCGAGAACGACGTGGCTTTGGCCGCGCAGGTTGAGCCCTTGGAGCAGGTCATCGACGGCCTCACCACCAAGATTCGTGCCGGTCACGTGCGCCGTCTGCGCAGCGGCGAGTGCAGCATCGAGATGGGCTTCGTGCTGGCGGATATGCTCACCAACTTTGAGCGTATCTCCGACCACTGCTCCAACGTGGCGGTGGCGGTCATCGAGGTGGAGCACAACGCCTTCGACACCCACCACTACCTCCACGATATCAAGCACGGCGACCAGTCTTTCGCCACCGCCTTTGCGGCATATAAAGAGAAGTATTCTCTGGCTTAATCCAAATAAAAAAGCAGTCCGTACCCGATGGTACGGACTGCTTTTTCTTTACTCTTCAATTCCTTCGGGGAGCGCCTTTTCGCTGTACAGTGTCACGCCGTTCTCGCTCAGCAGGCGGGCGGCCAGACCCATTCCTGGAATTTTCACGCCCGTGTGGGTGCCGTCATAGATGCGGGTGCTGCCGCAACTGGGACTGCTCTCCTTGAGGATGGCGGCGGTGATACCGTGCTGCTTACACAACGCCAGTGCGCCCTCAGCACCGCGGGTATACTCCGCGGTGCAGTCGGTGCCGTCCGCCGCCAATACCTTGTCGCCCACGATCTCGCAGGGTTTACGCGGGATGGGCAGACCGCCGCAGTGCTCGGGGCAATAGGGGAGAGCCACCCCATCCTCTGCCAGCTTGCGCAGGGCGGGGTAGTCGAATGTGCCACCGTCGTAGCGGCAATATTCGCCGCACAGACAGGCGCTGATCAAATACTTATACATAGCCATCAGAAATACCGCACCAGCGAGATGACCTTGCCCAGCACGACCACCTCTTTGACGATGATGGGCTCGTACTCGGGGTTCTCGGGCTGCAGACGGATGTGGTCGGACTCCATATAGATGCGCTTGACAGTGGCCTCGTCACCAATGAGCGCCACCACCACGTCGCCGTTCTGCGCCGTGTTGGTGCGGCGCACGATCACCACGTCCCGGTCGAGGATGCCGGCGTTGATCATACTGGTACCGGTCACGCGCAGGGCGAACAACTCGCCCGCGGGATACTGGCTGCCGCCGGAGAAGGGGACGTAGTCCTCTACCTCCTCCACCGCCAGGATGGGCAGACCGGCGGTGACCTTACCCAGCAGAGGCACGCGGGTGACGCTTTCGCCGGGCAGACGGATGGCGCGGTTGAGACCGTCCATACGGTCGATGTAGCCCTCCTCCTCCAAGCGCTTGAGATAGGCGTGGACGGTGGAGGTGGATTTGATGCCGCAGGCATCGCAGATCTCCCGCACAGAGGGGGGGATGCCGTCGCCCAAACGCTCCTTGACGAATGCCAATACCTTTTGCTGTTTTTCGTTCAACGGTTTCATAAAAAACCTCCTAAAATTGCAGAATTCTGCTATTCTCGCGTCCAGTATAGCACATATGTTCGGAAAAGTCAAACATTTGTTTGCTTTTTTGTAAAATTCATAATTTTCTTACGATGCGTTCACGATTTTGTCACAGAATATTCACATCTGCCTGTTATGATAAGCCTGTACCCACCGAGAGCAGGAGGGAGCCGCACCCGAATGCCGCTAAAGTCTGGGTACATCCTCCTCAAAACACCCCTCTAACAAAGGAAAGCCGCCTGACATCCCCTGTCAGGCCGGTTTTCTTTTCCCTCTTGCAACTTATTGCAAATTCCTTTACACTAAAACTGAGAGTTTTTTCCAACTTGTGCGTTTAATAAGTGAAAGGGCGCAAAATCCCCCTTTCGGAGAGGAGGTAATCCATGGACAACGGTGCAAGTAGCTACCGCCGTTTCCTTGATGGCGACGACGAAGGCATAGTTGAAATCATCCGAGACTACAAAGATGGCTTGATTCTCTATCTAAACGGATACGTCAGCAACATTTTCGTAGCGGAAGAATTGATGGAAGATACCTTCGTCAAACTGGTGACCAAAAAACCGAAATACACCGCCAAATATGCCTTTAAGACGTGGCTGTATACCATCGGCCGCAACGTGGCGCTGGATTACCTGCGCCGCCGCAAGCGGACGGCCACCGTCCCGCTGGACGATGTGGCGGATTGCCTGCTGGAGGAAGAAAGCGTAGAACGTGCTTATTTGAAGGAAGAGCAAAAGATTGCCCTGCATCACGCTATGCGCAGCCTGAAACCCGAATACCGACAGGTGCTGTATCTCACCTATTTCGACGGTTTTAGCAACGCCGATGCGGCTCTGGCGATGAACAAGAGCATCCGCCAGATTGAGAATCTGGTCTATCGGGCGAAGCAGGCGCTCAAAGCACAATTGGAAAAGGAGAACTTTGTCTATGAAGAGTTATAGAGAAATCGCCGATAGCGTCTTTGCACGGCGAGAGCAGTATATCGCTGCACAGCGCAAGAAGAAACAGACCATCACCCGTGCTGCTGTGTCCGTAGGCTCTGTGGCGCTGGTGTCGCTGGCCGGTTTTGCCTTGTGGGGAAACGATGCCTTCCACGATGCTCCGCCCGTCACCGACGGCGGCGTCACCACCACCACCGCCGCCTCAACGGGAGCAGAGACCACCACGGTCACCGCCGCACCCTCTGCCACCACCGACGGCGGCATTGTAGCCTCCACGACCCCCACCACGTCGGTTTCCGTTCCGTCCCAGACCACCACCCCCAGCAAGACCCAGTCCCCAACGGTAACCACGACCCCCAGCAAGACCCAGCCCATCGCTACTACTCCGAGCAAAACCGAACCGTCCAAGACGAATCCCACGCAACCGACCGCCAGCCAAACTCGTCCCACCGCAACCCAAACACAACCTACCCAAACCACTGGCACCACGCGCCCCACAACACCACCTCAAGGGAATGATTTTATATTCAAATATCCCATTGATGCCAGTGAGCCGATGCCGTTGGGTGCGATGTCCGCAAGAGTTCCCAATGAATGCAGTGTAACGGATGAATGTGTTCCAGTTTTTTTAGGTTATGGTCTGTGGGGAACTCACGCTTGGAAGCCTGGAGAATCGGATCCTGTTGAAAAGTTTGTATTGCGCATAGTAACCGACACAAAAGAAGAGGTTATCATAAGAGAAATTGACCCGGTAGATATGGCCACTCCCGAGTATTATGCAGAACTCTTGGAAGATGAAAACAGAAATTACATCGGTATGTCGTATAACCATACGGAAACGATTTATGTTCCGCTCTCATTATGCTCCAAAGATTCGGGAGTCATTTGGATTGAGGTAACGGAATATTGGCGTGATGGAACGGTAGGAGGAAATTGTAGTTCGCAAGTATCTTTGCTTTATACTCGAACGGAAATTGGCATTAACTTTAGTGTTGAGTCGATTTGGGGATAATTACGGATTTAGCTACCTCGTAATAAACATCCTACATCGTCCCCCTCTAACAAGGAAACCGCCTGACATCTCCTGTCGGGCGGTTTTCCTTTTCCCTCTTGACTTTTTCTTTTCTATCCGCTATTATATTGTAGGATAATTAAAAACAGTGAACGAGTCAGTAGCGCAGTTATGCTCCCACAGCGAGTCGGGGAGGGTGTAAGCCCGACGGTAGGCATCCTGCGTGAATATCCCTCGGGAGTTGCCGGCTGAACGGATTTTCTTATTAGGCACGGACGGGTTTCCTCCGTTATTGGGAATGCGTATGATGGTACGTGGTAAATAGGTGGTATAGCGAAGTTTGACCTTCGTCCTGTTTGCAGGGCGGAGGATTTTTTATTGTTTGGAGGTATTGAGATGTACAAGAAAGTATCGACCAATATGGATTTTGTACAGCGCGAGCGTGAGGTGCTGCAGTTCTGGACTGAGCAGGGCGTGTTTGCCCAGTCTCTGGAGGCCAGCAAGGAAGGGGAGACCTACACCTTCTACGACGGCCCTCCCACGGCCAACGGCAAGCCCCACATCGGCCACGTGCTCACCCGCGTCATCAAGGATATGATTCCCCGCTACCGCACCATGAAGGGCCATATGGTTCCTCGTAAGGCGGGCTGGGACACCCACGGCTTGCCTGTCGAGCTGGAGGTGGAGAAGCAGCTGGGTCTGGATGGTAAGGAGCAGATTGAGAAATACGGTCTGGAGCCTTTCATCGAGAAGTGTAAAGAGAGCGTCTGGAAGTACAAGGGCATGTGGGAAGGTTTCTCCGGCACCGTTGGCTTCTGGGTGGATATGGACGATCCCTACGTGACCTATCACGATGACTACATCGAGTCCGAGTGGTGGGCTCTGCGCCAGATTTGGGACAAGAAGCTGCTGTATAAGGGCTTTAAGATTGTGCCTTACTGCCCCCGTTGCGGCACTCCTCTGTCCAGCCACGAGGTGGCTCAGGGATATAAGTGCGTCAAGGAGCGTTCCGCTGTGGTGCGCTTTAAGGTCGCCGACGAGGACGCCTATTTCCTCGCTTGGACCACCACTCCCTGGACTCTGCCCTCCAACGTGGCGCTGTGCGTCAACCCCGACGAGACCTATTGTAAGGTGAAGGCCGCTGACGGCTATACCTATTATATGGCTGAGGCTCTGCTGGACCGCGTGCTGGGCAAACTGGCCACTGAGGATGCTCCCGCCTACGAGGTGCTGGAATCTTACGTGGGTCGTGATCTGGAGCGCAAGGCTTACGAGCCTCTGTACGACTGCGCCAAGGTGCTGGCCGATAAGCAGCGCAAGGAAGGCTTCTACATCACCTGTGACGGCTACGTCACCATGACCGACGGTACCGGTATCGTGCATATCGCCCCCGCCTTCGGTGAGGACGATGCCCAGGTGGGTCGCAAGTACGACCTGCCCTTCGTGCAGTTGGTGGATGGTGCTGGTCATATGACCGAGGACACCCCCTTCGCCGGTCTGTTCGTCAAGGACGCCGACCCCAAGATTCTGGTTGACCTGGACTCCCGCGGTCAGTTGTTCGATGCGCCCAAGTTCGAGCACGACTATCCCTTCTGCTGGCGTTGCGACACCCCCCTGATTTACTACGCCCGCGAGTCTTGGTTTATCAAGATGACCGCTGTGCGTGAGGACCTCATCCGCAACAACAACACCGTCAACTGGATTCCCGAGTCCATCGGTAAGGGTCGTTTCGGCGACTGGCTGGAGAACGTGCAGGATTGGGGTATCAGCCGTAACCGCTATTGGGGTACTCCTCTCAACATTTGGGAGTGTTCCTGCGGTTGTCAGTACGCCATCGGCAGCCGTGAAGAGCTGAAGTCGATGGCCATCGACTTCCCCGAGAACGTGGAGTTGCACCGTCCCTTCATCGATGCCGTTACCCTGCGTTGCCCCGATTGCGGCGGCGTGATGAAGCGTGTGCCCGAGGTCATCGACTGCTGGTTTGACTCCGGCGCCATGCCCTTCGCCCAGCACCACTATCCCTTTGAGAATCAGGATATTTTCGCTAAGCAGTTCCCCGCCGACTTCATCTCCGAGGGCGTGGATCAAACCCGTGGTTGGTTCTATTCTCTGCTGGCCATTTCCACCTTGCTGTTCAATAAGGCACCTTATAAGAACGTCCTCGTTTTGGGTCACGTGCAGGATGCCGACGGCCAGAAGATGAGTAAGTCCAAGGGCAACGCCGTGGATCCCTTCGAGGCGTTGGAGACCTACGGTGCCGACGCCATCCGTTGGTATTTCTATTCCAACTCCGCTCCTTGGCTGCCTAACCGCTTCTCCGGTAAGGCGGTGCAGGAGTGCCAGCGCAAGTTCTTGGGTACTCTATGGAACACCTACGCTTTCTTCGTGCTGTACGCCAATATCGACAATTTCGATGCTTCTAAGTACAGCCTGGAATACGACAAACTGTCTGTGATGGATAAGTGGCTGCTGTCCAAGCTGAACTCCGCGGTCAAGGCCGTAGACGACCACCTGGCCAACTACCGCATTCCCGAGGCTTCCCGCGTGCTGCAGGACTTCGTGGACGAGCTGAGTAACTGGTACGTCCGCCGCAGCCGTGAGCGCTTCTGGGGCAAGGATATGCCTCAGGATAAGATCAACGCCTATATGACCCTGTACACCGCTCTGGTGACGGTGGCTAAGACGTCCGCTCCTATGATTCCCTTTATGGCAGAGGATATCTACCGTAACCTGGTGTGCGAGAACGATTCCACTGCTCCCGCCAGCGTCCACCTGTGCGCCTACCCCGAGGTCAACGAGGCCTACATCGACACCGCCCTCGAGGCCGCTATGGATAGCGTCCTGCAGATCGTGGTGCAGGGCCGCGCCGCCCGTAACGGCGCCGCCTGCAAGAACCGTCAGCCCTTGGGTAAGATGTACGTCCAGATGGACGGCGCTCTGGACGAGTTCTGCACCGCCATCATCGCCGACGAGCTGAATATCAAGTCTGTGGAGTTCATCTCCGACGCCGCCGCCTTTATGAGCTACTCCTTCAAGCCTCAGCTGAAGACTGTGGGCCCCAAGTACGGCAAGCAGCTGGGCGAGATTCGTGCCGCTCTCACCGAGCTGGACGGCAACGCCACCATGGCTGAACTGAACGAGAAGGGTGCCATCACCCTGAATCTCGCCAGCGGCGACGTGGTGTTGGCCACCGAGGATTTGCTCATCGAGACCACTCAGACCGAGGGTTACTACACCATTTCCGACCACGGCATCACCGTGGCCATCGACACCCGCCTGACCCCCGAACTCATTGAGGAAGGCTTCGTCCGCGAGGTGGTCAGCAAGCTGCAGACCATGCGTAAGGAGGCCGGCTTTGAGGTGATGGATACCATCTCCGTCTACGTCACCGGCAACGAGAACGTGGAGAAGCTGGTTGGCCGCAACTGGGCCGACATCGGCGCTGATGTGATGGCCACCGCCTTGACTGTGGGCGAGACCGCCGGCTACGTCAAGGAGTGGAACATCAACGGCGAGACCGTCACCCTGGCTGTGGAGAAGAACGCCTAATATTTTCCGCTTGCAATACGCACCCAATGCGTTATAATGTATTTGTCATCACACGAAAGGAGATTTCATTATGATTATCACTAAGACCAGCATCATCGGCAACATTCTGGACGCCGATCCCACCACCGCTCCTTACTTCCTGGAGATGGGTATGCACTGCCTGGGTTGCCCCGGCGCCCGCAGCGAGAACCTGGAGCAGGCCTGCGCCGTGCACGGTGTGTCCGTGGACGACCTGGTGGAGAAGCTGAACAAGCACTTCGGTAACTAATCAGAAACCGGCAGAGGTATGCCCTCTGCCGGTTTTCACATAGGTGACATTATGATTACTTTAGATAAACGCCTGTCCGCCGTCGCCGCGTTGGTGCGGCAGGGCAGCCGCTTGGCGGACATCGGCACCGACCACGCCTACCTGCCCGTCCACTTGGTGCAGGCCGGCGTGTGCCCGTCCGCCATCGCCTCGGATATTGGCGCTGGCCCGCTGGACGCCGCACGCCGTACCGTCACGGAAAACGGGCTGACAAGTGAAATCACTTTACGCCTCGGTGACGGCCTTTGCACCGTCTCGGCAGGGGAGGTGGAGGACATCGCCATCGCCGGTATGGGTGGCGAAACCATCGCCGCTATCCTGGAGGCCGCCCCCTGGACGCAAAACGAGGCCATCCGCCTGATTTTGCAGCCTATGACCCGCGCTGAAGACCTGCGCCGCTGGTTGCTTACCCACGGCTTCGCCATCTTGGAGGAGCACCTCATCATCGACGGCCGTCACCTCTATCCCGTGATGGCGGCGCAGTATACGGGCGATACCGATTGTGACGACCTGCTCATCTACGGCGGCTTTTTCACCGCCGAAGAGGGGAGACCCTACCGCCAAATGATGGCGGAGCATCTCCTGCGCCGTGCCAACGGCCTTACCCACAGCGGCGAACTGACCGCCGCCGCCAAACTCACCAAACTCAGCAACCGCTTGAAAGAACTGTAAAGGAGTGCCGGTTATGATTAAAGAAATGAAAATTTGGGAAAACGAGATTCCCCTGTACGACGAATCCATCCCCTTTGAGAACCGTATGACCGCCTACCTCCACGAGGACGGCGAGGTACACCCGGCTATGATCGTCTACCCCGGTGGCGGCTATTGCATCCACGGTGAGTGGGAGTGCGACCCCGTGGCCCAGTTCTACTACGACAACGGCTACAACGCCTTTATCGTCTACTACCGCGTCCGTCCCTATCCTCATCCCGCCCCGATGCTGGACGCCCAGTACGCAGTGAAGAATGTCCGCGCCCACGCCGCCGAGTGGGGCGTGGATCCCAATCGCGTGTTCGGTGTCGGCTTCTCCGCCGGCGGTCACCTCTGCGGTTGCGTGGCGGTGTTTGATGATATCGTGAACGACTATCTCCCCACCGCTCCTACCACCGATTCCCGCCTGACCGGCGCTATTCTCGGCTATCCCGTCACCTGCGCCGAGCCAGAGGCCGGCCATCAGGATTCCTTTCGCCACATCCTGGGCGAGGACGCCGATCAGGAGCGCCTGGATACTCTCTCCCTGGAGAAGCACGTCTCCGAGAAGACTTCTCCCATCTTTATGTGGCACACTGTCCCCGATACCTTGGTACCCTTTGAGCATTCCATCCGCCTGACCAAGGCGATGGCTGCCGCAGGCCGCTACGTGGAGTGCCATCTGTTCCCCGAGGGCGAGCACGGCAACGCTATGGCAGGCTGGCTCCCCGGCGCCTGCCAGTGGGGCAACCTCTCCCTGGATTTTATGAAGCGTGTGAAATAAACCACGAAATCTATTACAGTAGTTTACCAAACAAGTGAATCGTGACTTTAGGCGGTTGCTTCGGCAACTGGGATACTTACTGCAAAATTGACAGATTTGCGGTAACTTCCGGCGAAATGTGCACTTATGGTCGCAGACTCGTCAAACACGGGATTGTTGTCTCTATTTTCGGCATCTGCACCTTTGTGCGGATGCCGTTTTCTTTTGTCCCTTTCACTGATATTGAAAAGGGAGGAAAACCGTATGTTTTCCAAAATTAAGCTGTCAATGTCTAATATCAATCTCAAACTCTACTTTGCACTTCTCGTTTTAGGCCTATGTCCCGCTGTATACACTACGGTACGTGTGTTTTTCCTCGGAGCATTACCGGGAGAATACGCCTTTTCCATAGCAGGGCAACTGTCGTGGGTGAATCTGCTTTACGAAATCCTAAACGAGGCTATCATCTTGCCGCTTTTCTTCTTCATCGGCAAAGTCGCTACCGACAAACAAGAATTTGCCAATCGCGTTAGAACAGGTCTTATTCTATCTTTTAGCATTTATTTGGTGTTGTCCGCCGTGATCCTTTGTTTTACAAAGCCACTCCTATCCTTTATGGCCGCTGATCGGACGATTATCGATGCATCGGCAACCTATATTCGCATCGAAAGTGTTGCAAACATCTTTCTGATTTTATCGCATTTTGTGCTTGTTGTGCTGGTAACCGTCAACAAAAGTAAATATCTGTACCTTTTAACCATTGCTCGCCTTGTGCTAAGCCTGATTTGCGATGCGTTTCTGGTGTCTACATTATCATTCTCCTTGAACCTTGGCGTAAACGGCATCGGTTACTCCAATATCCTTGTGAACAGCATTTTGCTTTTGGTTTCCCTTCTTTTATTGGCCAAAGAGGATATCCGTGTTGTTTCCAGGGAACCTCTCCATTTTGCTTGGATAAAGCAATTCGTGAAAATCGGCGGCATTTCGGGTGTTGAGTCCCTCGTGCGTAATGTAGCGTATATGCTCATGATTTCTCGTATGGTCAACGTCGTAGGTGAGCAAGGTACTTATTGGGTAGCAAACAACTTCATTTGGGGGTGGCTGCTTTTGCCCGTTTTGCAACTGGGCGAACTTATAAAGCAAGAAGTCGCCGCCGATAAAGAGAATGTTCGCAAGAACAGTCTTGGCTATTTCGGCATCACGGCGCTCATTGTGGCGTTGTGGTTGGTAAGTGTTCCGTTATGGAACCCTTTTATGACGCACGTCTTGAGGTTTACCGATGTAGATAAATTATTTCGCCTCGTGCTGGTGTTGATTGGTTTTTACGTGTTGTACGCGTTTCAAAACGTGTTTGATTCGATTTTTTACGGACTGGGTAAAACCAATTATATGTTGTTTGAATCCGTGGTAACGAACACGATTTATTACGGTATCGCTTTTCTGCTGTATGCGACGGGTGCGTGGAGACCGTCGTTGATGGGCATTGCGCTGTTGTTCGGCATAGGTAATGCGTTTGACAGTGTAGTTTCTTTCGGTGCGTTTTTGTATTTGCTGAAGAAAGAAAAGATATGCATTATAAAGCGTGTGAAATAAAAGAAAAAGCCTGAGCTTACAGCTCAGGCTTTTTCTTTATCATCTTATTCGCCGCATCCACACAGGCGTTTTCGCTACCCTCATATCCAATGCACGGGAACACGTTGTCCGTATCCGTGGTGTCCTGCACCTCATAGGTGCCGTACTTGTTCACCTGATCCCACACGTCCACCGGTTCGCCGAGGACAGGATTTACCCGCATCTCCATATCGTCGGGGTGGGGGAGTGGCCGTTTTTGCTCGTTCATTCTTATCACCTCACACCTATTGTGCGGCGCAGGCGAAAAAATATACGGCGTGTGCCGCGCACACGCCGTATCGATCAATCTTCTTTCGCCATGCGATAGGACAGGGTCATCAGGCTGTCGCCCATATGTACGTTCTCCACCGCCACGTCGGGATAGTCGTTGAGGATGTCGTAGTGGGAGAAGTTCCAGAACCCCTTGACACCGCAGTCCACCAGCACCTTCACCAGTCGGGGAGCCGCCTCCTTGGGGATACACAGCACCGCCATCTCCGGTTTCTCGCGGCGGCAGAATTCCTCTACCTCGTCGGTGGAGTGGATGGTCATATCCGCGCGGGTGTCGCCCACCAGCGTGGGGTCGTCGTCAAACAGGCCGACGAGGTTAAATCCACGGGATTTGAAATCGATGTGGTTGCCCACGGCGGTACCCAGATTGCCCACGCCCAGCAGGATGGTCTTGGTCAGCTTGTCCATACCCAAAATACGACCGATCTCGTCGTACAGCTGGTCCACCATATAGCCGTAGCCCTGCTGGCCGAAGCCGCCAAAGCAGTTGAGATCCTGACGGATCTGGGAGGCGGTCAGACGCATACGCTGGGCCAATTCGCGGGAGGAAATACGGGTGATGCCGTTCTCTTTCAGGTCGTACAGAAAGCGGTAATAGCGGGGCAGTCGCTGGATCACGCGCAAGGAAATGGCAGAATCTTTCGCCATGGGAAAACACCTCACATTCATAGAAGGCTAACGCATCTATTATGCGGCATAAATGTAAAAATGTCAAGACTTTCGTTGGATTTTAGTCAAGAAATGGGTGGAAAACCATTGACACGGGGGAGAGTAGGTGCTATAATAACTCCTGTTATATGCGAGGGTGCTGGAATCGGCAGACAGGCACGTTTGAGGTGCGTGTGTCATATGGCGTGGGGGTTCAAGTCCCCTCCCTCGCACCAAGCAAAAAGACCCGCCACATCGTGGCGGGTCT
>JAZREF010000002.1:0-20046 GCA_045660625.1 Acutalibacteraceae bacterium | reverse complement strand
TTGGTGCAAAATTACAAGCAACTGCGCAAACAGCCACATCGCATAGACGCACCGCCTTATCTTGCGCAGGTGCAGAGTTCAAGTCTCGCCGACATTCGGCTACGCCGAAGGCGGACATACAATATTTGCGCCAAACTCCCTCCGTCTGCCCTACGGGCAGCCACCTTCCCCTCAAGGGGAAGGCTTTTTGTGCGGGGCGTGGAGGGCGCCGCCCCCTACGAATTCTATCTAAGGTGCAGTGGATCTTGTAGGGGTCGATGCCCTCATTGACCCGTTCTTTCGCTCCGCGAACACCTCATCCACCGCCGTTCGGCGGTCCCCCTTTTCGCTCGCCGCGAAGCGGCCCCCTTTTGTCACCTGCGGTGACATTTCCCCCGCTATCGGGGGAAATCGGCCTCGAGGGGAAGGCTTTTCGTCATCCTGCCGACCCATTCACCCATCCAGACCTCCTGACCCCCAGTCAGGAGGCTTTTTCTTTCCACCTTACCGCCTTCACCCCCCGCTATATTCGTACAAATTGCCTATTGCGCATCCTATATATATGTATTATAATGCTATTATGGTAATTATGCGCATGCGCAAATCTAAGGAAATGGAGAAAACAGAAATGAAAATTCTCAACAAGCGTTCTTTGGCGTGGCTGTGCTCCCTGATGATGATCATCAGCGTGCTGGCCTCTGTCATCGTCCTGCCCGCCGAGGCGGCCAACGTAGACTACGTCTACTCTGGCAACTACGTCTACAACTGGGGCACCCGTGAAGAGGTCGCCACCTTTATGACCCCCATGGCCGAGGATTGGTACGAGAAGAACAACACCTCCTACGAGGAGTTGTCCGCTCTGTCCGGCTCCTCCTCCCGCGACAGTGTGCCCTCCAGCGCGCTGTACCGCGAGCTGAAGAGCCTGATGAGCTCCAATCACAAGTATGAGACCAGCTATTCCGCCACCAAGGATCTGTTCCGCTACACCGACTGCGAGAACAGCGGCGGCAAGATCTCCTCTTTCTACTCCGGCACCCCCATCGGTCCCTCCTGGGACGGCGCCTGGAACCGCGAGCACACCTGGCCCAACAGTAAGGGTGACGCCTCCGGCAACGGTGAGAACGACATTATGATGCTGCGTCCCACCTCCACCAGCGAGAACTCCTCCCGCGGCAACAAGGCCTACGGCGAGAGCAGCGGCTACTACCACCCCAACTCCGAGAGCAACAACAAGTATGACCTGCGCGGCGACGTGGCTCGCATTATGCTGTTCGTCTACTGCCGCTGGGGCAATACCGGCAAGATGTGGGGTTCCGCCGGCGTTATGGAGAGCCTGCCCCTGCTGCTGCAGTGGGTTGAGGAAGACCCCGTGGACACCTGGGAGCTGGGTCGTAACGACTCCACCCAGTCCATCACCGGCACCCGCAACGTCTTTGTGGACTATCCCGAGCTGATTTTCATTATGTTCGGCACCGCCGTGCCCGCCGACTATCAGTCCCCCTCCGGCAACGGCGCCGCCAACGACTATGAGATTATCGCCTCTGTCAACAACAGCGCCTACGGCTCTGTCACCGTCAGCGGCAAGAATGTCACCGCCACCCCCAAGGCCGGCTATGCCGTGTCCGGCTACACCATCCTCAGCGGTACCGCCACCGTGGTGCGCAACGGCAACGTCTTTGTGGTCAACGCCGAGTCCGCCGTGAGCATCCGCATCGACTTCGCCGCCCGCCAGCAGGTGAGCCTGCAGTACGCCCAGGACGGCATCGTGGTGAACACCCAGACCGTTTACAGCGGCGACGAGGTCACCTTGCCCGCCCACAGCGGCGCCCTGCCCGAGGGTTACACCTTCATCGGCTGGGTGGAGGACCTGGTGGAGGACACCACCGGCCTGCCCACCTTCTACGCCGCCGGCAGCAAGTATACCGTGGGCGCCAACACCGTGTTGTACGCCCTGTATTCCCGCAACGAGGCCGGCAGCGGCGAGTCCAACAGCAACATCTTCGAGCCCTACAGCGGTGCGCTGGTGGAGGGCGATTACCTCATCGTGTTTGACGGCGGCGCCATGACCGCCTCCACCACCGACCAGGGTCGTCTGGTGGTGACCCACGTGGACACTGCCAACGGCAACATCATCGCCGACGAGTCCATCGTGTGGCACATCGCCCCCAACGGCACCAACTGGACCATGTACAACGCCGCCGCCAAGGTGTACGCCGGCGGTACCGGCGTCAAGAATAAGGCCGGTCTGCTGACCTCTGTCACCGACTTTGCCAAGTGGACCGCGGCGGTCAAGTCTACCGGCTACGAGTTCACCAACGTGGGTAACAACGCCAAGGGCGTCAACCCCCTGCTGCGCCGCAACACCGACATCGGCTTTGCCTGCTACGCCACCAACACCAACGTGGGCGGCCCCAACAAGCTGTACAAGCGCGCCAGCGGCACCACCTACTACTTCACCAATTCCGGCGAGCCCTGTGCTCACGAGTATGAGTCCGCCATCACCGCCGACGCCACCTGCGGCTCCGACGGCGAGCTGACCTACACCTGCATCCACTGCGGTCACGTCTACACCGAGGCCATCCCCGCCACCGGTGAGCACGAGTACGACGACGGCGTGGTGGCCTACGAGCCCACCTGCGGCGCTTACGGTGAGAGGCATTACACTTGCGTGGTGTGCGGCGACACCCACGTCGAGGCCATCGAACCTACCGGCGAGCACATCTACGAGGATGACTACGACGAGGAGTGCGACGAGTGCGGCGACCTGCGCGAACTGCCTGAGGTGCCCACCTACACCCTGGGCGACCTCAACGGCGACGGCTCCCTCAACAACCGCGACCTGGGTCTGATGCAGAAGTATCTCAACGACTGGGACATCGTGGTGGTCATCGAGGCGCTGGACGTCAACGGTGACGGCAGCGTCAACAACCGCGACCTGGGCGCTCTGCAGCGCATTCTCAATTCCTAATCATTTTCGAGGACGTTTTGTGCCCTTGAGGAGGAATACAAAATGGACGCAATTAAAGAATTTTTCGGCATCGGCGGCTTTCAGCGTGCGGCGGAGGGCGCCTGGTCCTGGCAACACCTGACCTTTGTGGGCTCTCTGATGGCGGCGATGTTCGCGCTGGCCATTTGGCTGGGCGTGCGCAATCGCAAGTGGAACTACCGCACCCAGAATCGCGTGATGATCTGGGCGGCTCTGCTCATCGACGGCCTGGAGCTGATCAAGATCGGCCTCTCCTGCTACGAGAGCACGCTGGAGGGTGACGCCTGGTACGTGGGTCTGCGCACCGTGTTGCCTCTGTTCCTGTGCAGCATCCAGCTCATCGTCATCCCGCTGGCGGCCTTCACTAAGGGCCACCTGCGGGAGATTGCCGCTGACTTTGTGGCGCTGTTCGGTCTGCTGGGCGGCATCCTCGGCACGGTGGGCGCGGCGCAGAATTACAACGCCTACCCCGTGCTCAGCTTCCCCAACGTGGTCAGCGGCCTGACCCACTGCATCGCGGGCTTCGCCTCGCTGTACGTGCTGATCACCGGTCTGGCCGGCCTGCGCGCCAAGCACATCTGGGGCACCTTCGCCCTGCTGTTTGCCTTCTGCGGCGCGGCGATGACCGCCAATCACTTCCTGGATTACAACTATATGTTCCTGCGCAATCACGACGGCACCCCCTACTCGGTGCTATATAATCTGGTGGGCGGCCACCCGATTCTGTACCCCGCCGGCGTGATTGGTCTGTTTGTGGTGTATATGAGCCTCTTCTACGCTATCGCCCTACTGCTGCGGGGTGTGCGTAAGGAGAACACCCCCATCACCACCCGCCTGGCGCTGGTGTTCCTCACCTGCGGCATCTATACCGTGTGCTGGAAGTACCAGCTGGTCAAGCACACCCGCACCATGCTGGGCGAGCACAAGGGCCATTGGGTGGAGTGGCTGTGCCTGTCCTTCCTGCCGCTGTATCCCCTGTATTGGTGGTACACCCGCGGCAAGCGGCTCAAGCGCGCCATCACCGATCAGGGTCAGTCCACCTGCGGCAAGGGCTTGGTTTACGCCCTGCTGTGTATGTTCTGCCTGGAGATCGTGGCCATGGCCATTATGCAGCGGGACGTCAACATCCGTAAGCTGCTGATTGTGGCGTAATTAAAAAAATAAAAGGCTGTTGCCCGATGGGCAACAGCCTTTTTTCATTATTTACCTACGCAGAAGCGGGCGAACACCTGCTCCACCACCGCCTCTGTGGCCCGCTCGCCGGTCAGCTCCAGCAGGGCGTTGATGGCGCCGTCTACGCTCACCGACACCGCGTCGGGAGTCAGCCCGATGGCGATGGCGGCCTGCGCCTCCTTGAGGCAGGCCAGGCAGTCGGCAGTGCACTGCCGCTGACGCTCGGTGGATAGAACGGGCTGGGCGGCATCCAGCTTCTCAATGCCGGTGACCGCGGCCACGGCGGCGGTCAGCGCCTCTACGCCGCTCTCCTCCTTGGCCGACAGGGTAACGACGTGGGAGAATCGGGCGGCGACCCAATCCCCGTCGAGGACGATGGGCTTGTCCGCCTTGTTGATCACCGCGATGGCGGCGCGACCCTGCAGAGCCTCCGCCAGCGCCTTGTCCTCCTCGGTCAGCGCCTCGCTGCCGTCAAAGACGGCCAGCACCAGCGCCGCCTGCTCCATTCTGGCGCGGGCGCGGGTGACGCCCACGTTCTCCACGATGTCGGCGGTGTCGCGAATGCCCGCGGTGTCCGCCAGGCGGAGGGTCACGTCACCCAGCAGCACCGTCTCCTCCACCACGTCGCGGGTGGTGCCCGCAATGTCGGTGACGATGCTGCGCTCACACCCGGAGAGGAGATTCATCAGAGTGGATTTACCCACGTTGGGGCGCCCCACGATGGCGGTGTCGACCCCCTCCCGCAGGATGCGACCGGTATCGTAGGTGTTCAGCAGATTTTCAATGGATTTTATCGCATTTTCGACGGTTTCGCTCCACGCGGTGGTGTCCAGATCGGGGATATCCTCGTCGGGATAGTCAATGTAGGCGGAGAATTGCGCCGCAATCCCCAGCAGGTCGTCCTTGACCGCGGCCAGACGGCGATAAATGCCGCCCTCACGGGCGGTCAGGGCGGTCTGGGCCGCCAGTTTGCCCTCGGCGCCGATGAGATTCATCACGCTCTCGGCGGCGGAGAGGTCCATTTTGCCATTGAGGAAGGCGCGGCGGGTGAATTCGCCCGCGGCGGCAGGCTTGGCGCCGGCGGCGAAGCAGGCGCGCAGCACCCTCTGGAGAATATAGCGTCCGCCGTGGCAGGACAGTTCCACCACCTCTTCGCCGGTGTAACTGTGGGGGGCGCGGAATACCAGCGCCACGCAGTCGTCGATGTGGCCTTCGGCGTCATAGACGTGGCCGTAGGCGGCGGTGTAGCCGCCAAGGGCGGTGAGGGGGCGGGCGGCGTTCAGCGGGCGGAACAGGTTGGCCGCCACCGCCACGGCGTCGTCGCCGGATAGGCGCACCACACCAAGCCCTGCCGCACCGGCAGGGGTCGAGATGGCAGCGATAACGTGTGACATAAGGGCACCTCCGAGGTGAGTTAGGAATGAGGAGTTAGGAGTTAGGAGTGTTACCTAACCCCGGTAATTACATTATCCCCATTTTACCCAATTTTTCGCCCCTTGTCAACCGAGGAGCTCTGCCAGCGTCCGTCCCAGTATCTGGGCGGCGTACACCGCCTCGGCCACCGTGTTGCCCTCGGCGCCCACCTCCACCAGCACCCAGCCGGGGGAGAGGTGCTGGTTGTAGCGGCTGGCGGTGAGATTCAGCGGCCGCATCAGGTCGGGGCTCACCGCGTCCAGCGCCGCCTGCCAGTGGGTAGAGAGGGTGAGATTTTGCTCCCAGTGGGGATGGGGGAGGGCGTCGGTGGACACCACCCCGGTGATCAGCATCATCTGGGCTGCCTGCTTGCCCTCCACCGTGGCCACGGGGCGCACCACCGCGTCTCCCTCCGCCACCGAGTCGCGGTGCAGGTCCAGCACCACCCGAATGGTGGGGTATTGCTCCAAATAGGACTGCGCCACCTCGGCGGATCGCCCGTAGGCCCCCGAATACACGGGGTTGTCGTGAACGGTGGTGTCGTGGATGGCCACGATGCCGTAGGCCGCCAGTGTCAGCCGCACCGCCTCGCCCACCGCGCAGACGTTGCGGGTATGGTCGTGGGTGCGTTGGCGGTCGGTGGCGTTGTAATAGTCCGCCTCGTAGGTCATATACCCTTCGGTGGTGTGGGTGTGCAGGATCAGCACCTGTGGCGCGTCGGTCTGCTCCCACCCCACCGTCAGATCCCGCGCCAGCGCCGCGGCCACGTCCACCGTGGTGCCGCTGCGGTTGGTGGTGGCGATTCCCTTACTGCGGTTGCCGGTGTCCATCCGTCGGGTCACGATGCGCCCGCCGTCCCCAAGGTTAGCGGGGGGATCGGTCATGGTGATGGGCGGGGTTTCGCTCAGCGGCGCCAGGGTGGGGATATCCACCGCCGTGGTGTCGCCCACTCCCTCGTGGGGCGTGGGCGGTGGCGGGGTATCCCCCGAGAAATCCTCCAGCCGCCCCTCCAGCAGCGATACCGCCTCGGCGGGACTGCGCAGTCCCACCGCCGCCAGCGCCATCCGCCGTCCCAGCCCGTGGCGGGTGAGCAGGCTCACCGCCAGCGGCAGACACAGCAGGGCGGCGCCCCGCCGCAACGCGATGTTGATGTTCTTTCGTTTCATACCATCACCCGTACAGAATATGTGCGGGCGCGGGAAAATATGAAAAAAGGAACATCCGCGCGGATGTTCCTTTTATTTTCTTCCCAATAATAAGTCTGTGGTGCATCCCAACAGATCTGCTATACGGCAGAGTGTCGCTAACGGCGGATCGGCTGCATCGCTTTCGTATTTTGTATAGGTGGTGCGATGGATTTCCAGGTAATCTGCCATTTGTTGTTGGGTGTATCCCAGTCTGCGCCGTTGTTGGCGCAGACAATTTGCAACCGTTTTCATAGTTCCTCCGATATGGGGGCTATATCCCCTTAATATCGAAGATTATAACCCCCATAATAATACCTGTCAAGGGGGTTCGATTATGATTTCATTTGAGAAACTGTGGAGCACGATGGAACGCAAGGGCGTTTCGACGTATTATCTGCGCGAGAAGGCCGGGATTGACAGTAAAACCATTCGTCGATTGAAGGCGGGCGAGAATATCGAAACCAAAACGCTCGATAAGCTTTGCGCCGCATTGGAATGTCGATTGGAGGATATAGTAGAGTATATTCCCGAATAATGAAAAAACAAAAAGGACACCCAATCGGGTGTCCTTGTTTGTTTCGTGCAGAACGATTAGCCGTTGGCCTTCTTAGCGAGGGCAGACTTCTTACGGGCAGCGGTGTTCTTGTGCAGCAGACCCTTAGCAACAGCCTGGTCGATCTTCTTCTGGGCGGCGCGAACGGCCTCCTGAGTGTTCTCACCGGACTCGATGGCGATGTTAGCCTTCTTGATCTCGGTCTTCAGAGCAGAGCGGTTAGCCTTGTTACGGGCGGTCTTAACAGCGATGACCTTAACGCGCTTCTTAGCGGATTTAATGTTGGGCATAAGTGCACCTCCTATCAGTTATAGTAATCACGCACCTGATATATTAACATCTTTGTCATAAAAATGCAACATAAATTTTTCAAAAAGCATGATTTTTTCCGTATTTACCTACTTTTTGGGGAAAAATAAGCCGAAAAGGAGGCGTTTTATATGAATTTTCGCACCGATTTGGCTATGGAGGCGGCGGTTCGCCACCCCATTGACCCCCGCGACGTGGCCTGCGAGACCCGCCGTGAGGGGTCGATGACCCTGCATCACACCCGCATTTTGACCCCCGCAGGGGAGGCGACGGTGGGCAAGCCGCGGGGGCGGTATATCACCGCCCTGCTGCCGCCCCTCACCGATCACGAGGAGGATTTGGCCGCCCACGCCGCCGTCCTCGGCCACCAATTGGCGGGGATGATTCCCCCGGAGGGCACGGTGCTGGTGGTGGGGCTGGGCAACCGCTCTGTGACCCCCGACGCCCTGGGCCCCGCCACCGCGGATCGGGTGCTGGCCACCCGCCACATCCGCGGCGAGTTCGCCCGCGCCGCGGGACTCACCGATCTGCGCCCCACGGCGGTGATGGCGCCGGGTGTGCTGGGTCAGACCGGCACCGAGAGCAGCGAGGCGGTGCGGGGGGTGTGCCGCGAGATTCGTCCCGCCGCGGTGATTGCGGTGGACGCCCTGGCGGCGGCGGACGCCACGCGGCTGGGATGCACCGTGCAGATGTGCGACAGCGGCATCGCCCCCGGCAGCGGGGTAGGCAACGACCGCCGCCCCCTCAATCGGGAGGTGCTGGGGGTGCCGGTCATCGGCATCGGCGTCCCCACGGTGGTGGACGCGGTGACCCAGGGGTGCGACACCCCCGCCATGATGACCCCGCGGGAGATCGACCTGCTCATCGCCCGTGCCGCCCGCCTGCTGGCCTGCACCATCCACGCCGCCCTCCAACCTGCCTATTCCCCCGCCGCCTTGATGGATGTGGCGCGGGGGATATAAAACTCTTTACTAATGGAATAAACTGTGCTATTCTAATAGACGGAAAAAACGAAACATCCATTTTGGAGGACGTTATGAAATTGAAGAGACTGTTATCCTTATTCTTAGTGCTGGTACTGTCGCTGTTTGCGGCGGGCTGCGGCGCTGACATCGACGTGAACATCGGCGGCGAATCCACCACATCTGTGGTCAGCACCACCGTCGCCACTGACGCCATCGACGCAACGACCAACGGCGTCACCACCGATGCCTCTACCTCGAAGGATACTGCGGCGGACACCACCGTCGACGGCACCACGACCACCACCACGGTTGTGGTTGGCACCACCACGACCACTAAGGCGACCACGACCACCGTCACCACCACCAAGACTCCCACCACCACCGCCACCACCGCCTCTGCGGCGGACAAGGCGCTGGTGGATCGCGCCTTCGCACTGGGCACGGGCGAGAAGATTGAGGGCGTCACCCTGACGGGTTACGTCACCTCCAGCCAGGGCTACAACGAGGGCTACAACAACGCCACCTTTGACCTGCAGGTGCAGGGAACCAGCGGCGCCAAGACCATCTATTGCTACCGCGTCAAACCCGCCACCGCCCGCGTGGACGTGCTGGTGGGCGAGCAGGTGTCCCTCACCGGCACCATCCAGAACTATAAGGGTACCATCGAATTCTACCCCGCCGAGTACACCCACCTGGGCGGCTCTGCTCCCACCACGACCACCAAAGCCACCTCCCGTCCCACCGGCGGCTCTGCCACCATTGACGAGGACGGCATCTACGACAGTAAGGAAGAGGTGGGTCTGTACATCCACCTCTACGGCAAACTGCCCAAGAACTACGTCACCAAGAGCCAGTACAACAAAAGCGACCGTTACCAGTGTGTCGGCGGCGACCGCTTCTACAACAAAGAGGGTCGCCTGCCCAGTGGCGAGATCTATTACGAGTGCGACATCGACACCTACGGCATCACCTCCCGCGGCGCCAAGCGCCTGGTGTGGACCAAGAGCGGCATCGTCTATTACACCGGCGACCATTACGAGACCTTCACCCAACTGTACGGAGAGAGATAACTATGGAGATTATCATTGATTGCGGCGGCATCGCCACCAAACTAGAGCTGCACGAGCACATCGCTGAGGCGCTCTGTTTCCCCGATTGGTACGGCAACAATCTGGACGCCCTGATGGATTGCCTCACCGATTTGGACGACACCACCATCACCCTGACGGGTTGCGATCGGGTGGGGTTCGACGCCGACGGCTTCTGGGAGACCTTTGAAGACGCCGAGCGGGAGAACCCCTGCCTGACGGTGATATTTGAGTAAGAAAAGCGAAAAAAGAGCCTGCGGAACACTCCGTAGGCTCTTTTTCTGTATAATTTTCTATTTTTATACTGTTTGTAATCGAAATTACACCATATTTCCGCTTTTTTCCATCATCACGGCGATGGCGGCCAGGGGAGCGGTCTCGCACCGCAGGATGCGGGGGCCCAGGGTGGCAATCTTGCCGCCGACGGCGGTGACCGCCTCGACCTCGGCCACGTCAAAGCCGCCCTCGGGACCGACAACCAGACTCACCGCCTTGTCGGCGGGGGTCACCAGTTGGCCGATGGGTTGTCCGCCGCCCTCGTAGCAGAGGAGGGTTTTCTCCGTTTCAAAACGAGACAACGCCTGCTTCCACGAAAGCGGGGTCTCCACCACGGGGATGATGCCGCGGCCACTCTGGCCGGCGGCTTCGGCGGGAATCTTCTGCCAGCGCACCTGCTTTTTGGCGGCGTCCTTGCCGTCCAGTTTGACGATGCAGCGGGCGGTGGCCACCGGCACGATGGCGGTGACGCCCAGTTCCACCGCTTTTTGGATGATCAGCTCCATCTTGTCCCCCTTGGGCAGACCCATATAGAGGGTCACCGCCAAGCTGGGCTCGGAGGAGGAGGGGGTGGCGGCGTCCACCGACAGGGTGACCCGCTCTTTTTCCACCGCGGTGACGGTGCAGGCGTAGTCGGTGCCGCGTCCGTCGCAGAGGGTGAGCGCCTCGCCGGTGGTCATACGCAGCGCGCCGCCGATGTGGCGGGCATCCGCCCCCTCAATGACGGCCGCGCCGCCCACCTCGGGGGTATAGTCAATAAAAAATCGGGGCATAAACAAGCCTCCTTGTTGTTTTTACGCCTTCTTACACACCATGCACAGCCAGCCGCCGTGCTCGTGGCGCTCCACCACGGCAAAGCCGCAGTTGTCCAGCGCCGCCAGCACGTCTTGCTCGCGGGTGTCGATGATGCCGGAGACGATGTACACGCCATCCTCAGCCAGCAGGGCGGGGATGGCGGGGGAGAGCATGATGATGGCGTCCGCCACGATGTTGGCGGCGATGACCGGGAATGTGCCGTCCACGTCGCGGGCCAGATCGCCCAGGCGAATCTCGTACTTGGGGGCGGTGAGGCCGTTGAGTTCACCGTTCTCAATAGCGGTCTTGACCGCCAGCGCGTCGATGTCGATACCCACGGCACGGCCGGCGCCCAGCAGGCAGGCGGCGATGGAGAGCATGCCGCTGCCGCAGCCCACGTCCAGAAAATCCACGCCCTCGGTGACGTGCTTCTCCAGCGTCTCCAGCACCAGACGGGTGGTGTCGTGACCGCCGGTGCCAAAGGCCATACCGGGGTCAATGGACAGCACCGCGCGGCCATCGGGGTTCTCCACCGTCTCCCAAGAGGGGCAGATGAGAATCTTCTCGCCCACGGGCAGCGGCTTAAAATACTTTTTCCAGTTGTTCGCCCAGTCCTCTTCGCGGACGTTATTGGAGTCCACCGCGTGGTCGATGCCCACGGAGGTGTACCGCTCCCGCAGGAAGGCGATGGCCTCGGCGGGATTCTCCTCGGGGGAGATGTAGAGGTGGATGAGGGCGGTGTCTCGCTCCTTAGCCAGCAGATCCTCGTCGATGAGGTCGATGCGGGCGATCTCACGAGCGCCCTGCTCCAGATCGCTGTAATCCTCAATGTAGATGCCGTAGGGCACCACCATGTTGGCGATGGCGGCGGCCTCGTCCACCACCGCGGCGGGCACGCGGATGCATACTTCGGTCCAATCCATAATGTAAATCCTCCTTAAAATTGGGGGGCTGTCAGCCATTTTTCCTATTCTACCATTATCTTCACGACTTTTCAACGGTTTTACTTGTCAAAGGGGAAGAAAAATGCTATAATAAACCGATTTATTACGAAAGAGGTGCCAACCGATGGCTGACATCAAAAAACATATTCGCAATTTCTGCATCATCGCCCACATCGACCACGGCAAGTCCACCCTGGCAGACCGCCTGCTGGAGAAGACCAACACCGTGGCGCTGCGCGATATGGAGGAGCAGCTGCTGGATAGCATGGACCTGGAGCGTGAGCGCGGCATCACCATCAAGGCCCACGCCGTCACCCTGAACTACACCGCTCAGGACGGCGAGGACTACACCTTCAACCTCATCGACACCCCCGGTCACGTGGACTTTAACTATGAGGTGTCCCGCTCCCTGGCCGCCTGCGAGGGTGCGCTGCTGGTGGTGGACGCCAGTCAGGGCGTGGAGGCTCAGACCTTGGCCAATACCTACCTCGCCGCCGAGCACGGGCTGGAGATTCTGCCTGTCATCAATAAGATCGACCTCCCCGCCGCCGACCCCGACCGCGTGGCCGCCGAGGTGGAGGACATCATCGGCATCGAGGCCTCCGAGGCACCCCGCATCTCCGCTAAGGCGGGTATCGGCATCGAGGCGGTGCTGGAAGAGATCGTCAAATTGCCCCCTCCCAGTGGCGACGACAACGCCCCGCTGAAGGCGCTGATTTTCGATAGCTACTACGACTCCTACCGCGGCGTTATCGTGTATTTCCGCGTGATGGACGGCGTGGTCAAGGCCGGCGACACCATCAAAATGATGGCCTCCGGTGCCACCTTCGACGTGGTCGAGGTGGGTATTATGCGTCCCGGTCGCTTGGAGCCGGTCAGCGAACTGCGCGCCGGTCAGGTGGGCTACCTGGCCGCCTCCATCAAGACGGTGGGCGATGCTCGGGTGGGCGATACCATCACCCACGCCGCCAAACCCGCCGCCGAGCCTCTGCCCGGATACCGTAAGGTCAACCCCATGGTGTACTGCGGCGTGTTCCCCGCCGACGGCGCCCACTATCAGGATCTGCGCGAGGCGCTGGAGCGCCTGCAGCTCAACGACGCCTCCCTGACCTGGGAGCCGGAGACCTCCGTGGCGCTGGGCTTTGGTTTCCGTTGCGGATTTTTGGGTCTACTCCATATGGAGATCATTCAGGAGCGCTTGGAGCGCGAGTATAACCTCGACCTGATCACCACCGCCCCCAGCGTTATCTACCGCATCACCCTGTCGGACGGCAGTGTGATTATGGTGGACAACCCCACCAACTACCCCGACCCCACCACCATCTCCATGGCGGAGGAGCCGATTGCGGAGGCGCATATCTTCGCCCCCAACGACTACGTGGGCAACATTATGGAGCTGTGTCAGGAGCGCCGCGGTGTGTTTAAGGATATGAAGTATCTCGACCCCACCCGCGTGGACATTCACTACGAACTGCCCCTCAACGAAATCGTGTACGATTTCTTCGACGCGCTGAAATCCCGCACCAAGGGCTACGCCAGCTTTGACTATGAGCTGAAGGGCTACGTCAAGAGCGACCTGGTCAAGCTGGATATCCTGCTCAACGGCGAGATGGTGGACGCCCTGTCCTTCATCCTGTTTTCCGGCAACGCCTATTCCCGTGCCCGTAAGATGTGCGAGAAGTTGAAGGATAACATCCCCCGTCAGCTGTTCGAGGTGCCGGTGCAGGCCGCCATCGGCCGCAAGGTCATCGCCCGCGAGACGGTGCGCGCTATGCGTAAGGACGTGCTGGCCAAGTGCTACGGCGGCGACATTACCCGTAAGAAGAAACTGCTGGAGAAGCAGAAAGAGGGTAAGAAGCGTATGCGCCAGCTGGGCAGTGTCGAGGTGCCGCAGGAAGCATTTATGGCCGTGCTTAAATTGGATGATGAATAAGGAAAAAGAAGGTGAACTCTCGTTCATCTTCTTTTTTTGTTAAAAACGCTTGACAAAGGTACACAGATTGTGTATACTTCTAAAAAAGAGTACACAGATTGTGTAGTTTGAAAGGAGGTGCAGAAAATGCAGATAGTTGCGATACGGCAGATTTTAGGAATGTCCCAGCGAGAGTTTGCAGAATATTTTGGTATACCGGTTGGTACTCTGCGAAACTGGGAGCAAGGGATAGCAAAACCACCTGAGTATGTTTTTACTATGATTGCACGATGTGTAGGGAGAGATAAAATGATTAATATAGAAACTATTAAGTTCGTTAGAATGTTGAATGAATTAGCTGAAAGAAGCGAAAACGGAATTGTGAGTTTCCAATATGCCACTGACGAAACAAGGTATGATAAGGTTTATTATGATGAGAAAAGTGGCAGAATTGTATTGGATGCGTGTTTGGTCGCCAACCATCACGATATCGTATCTTTCTATGATTCTGTTAGCAAAGAATACACGATGCGTGTAATAACAGAAGAAGAGCCTTATGTTTTGGTTGAATTGTATAGTAGTAAAGAGCAGATAGTGATTCAAAATGGCCAATGGTATTTTGTGTAAATGTTTTTCAAAAAAAGGATGGACAATTTGTCCATCCTTTTTCTTTTACTCAGTCGCGAGTGGAGGTTAAGGGATCACTATCGAGGGAGGGGCATCGCTACCGCCGAGAGGGATGGCGGAGCGGGTGACAATGGTGCCGTCGACACCGTCGATGCGGTAGTAGTAGGAGGTGTTGTCCGTCATCCAAATGATGTCGATGAAAGGGGCGTCATTCTGGACATAGTACATAATGGTGATTTCGCTGTCTGCCTCCGGCGTGTTGGCGTGGGTCAATGCGATTTGTAACGCCTCCCATTCGTCGATGCGGTAGTTGCTCACCGCAATATCGAGGGGCAGATACACCGATTTGGTCACGTTTCCGGTGACGCTGTTCAGATAAACGCAATGAATGCAACCTTCGTAAATAAACCAAACGGACATCTCTTGGTCGGTGGGGTGCTGTCCTACGCTCACACTCTGCGCCTCTGCCTCGGTGATGCCGAGACGGCCGAAAACGATGTCCTTAGCCCGTTCCACGCCGAGGGATTCGGTGTCGGAGGGGTCGGTGGGACGCGTGACGGTCGTCGTCACCGTGGTCTTAGAGGGAGCGGTGGTGGTTTTGGTCGGGTTTTTCGTGGGTTCGTCAATGGGCACACGGGTGCCGCCACCCTGCAAGGTGGAGCGGATGGTGCCGGGATCGGCGGTTGTCGTGGTGGAGGTGGTGCTGTCACCCGGATTCAGGAACGTGCCGTCGCTGGCGTGGATGGTGTACTCATAGAGGTATCCCAGCGACACCAACTCGATGCGATAGAGAGGCTCCTCATCCTCATTCCAAGAGAAGTCCATGCGCACCACCAGCGCATTCTCGGCGATGTAGTCGCTGGGGAGGGCATCCAACGCCAGCGCTTTCACCTCCGAGACGGACAGCATCGAACCCCAGCGGTGCTCTGCCTCGGTCAATTCGGCGGCGAGGGCATTGAGAATATCCTCCCACAAGCCATCGGTGGCGTCATAGTCCACCAGCTCGCCCAGAGGGACGTTTTCGTGCTGGGCGATGGCCGCCAGCACCGAAAAGGCGTGGTCGGCAAGTTTTTCCGCTTCCAGTCTGGGATCCTGTTCTGCCAGTTTGAGGATAAAGGCGGCCTTGCCGTTGGAAATACCGTGCTTTTGAGCAAACTGCGCCACCTCGTCAAAGGTGGTCACCGTCTGATTGGCTACCGAGGCGGTCAGGTTGTGCTGTGCCATAGCGGCGTCCACGCCGTTGTTGACGAGAGCGTGGAGGCGGTCGGCTTCGGTGGCGTCGCCGCTCTGCACGGTGACCAGCACTTGGTTGTTGCCGTCGGACACGTAGCCTTGCGCCACCATGGCGCCAAATAGGGTTTTGACCCCCTCTGCCAAGGGTTGCTGCGTCAGGTCAAGTCGGGAGAGAAGCAGGGCGGCGTCGGTATTGACGGCGGTGACGGCGGAAATGCGGTCGGCGGTGTCCACCGTAATCTCTACACTGGGGTTGACGTCGATATCAATGACCGCACCGCTCACTTCCACAATAGGCGGGTTGGTTGCAGGAGGATTGGTAGGATCGATAGGGTCGGGGGTGGCAAGGTGATACCACAGTCCGCCCACTGCCAGTGCGGCCGCGATGCAGGCGGCCACTGCGAGATAGGGGCGACGACGACGGGGCAGGGGAATGGGGGCGACGGAGGTCGCGGGGATGGCCTGCGCGATCTGCTCAAAGGGCAGGTCGGTGGTCAGAGACTCTGCGGCGTCGGCCAAGCGGCGCTCCAGTTGCTTATTGGTCATGGAGAGAATCCTCCTTTACGATGGATTGTAGACGATTCAGCGCACGGCGATAGCGGGAGAGCACCGTGTTCAGCGGCCAACCCATCACGGTGGCAATCTCACGGTGCTTCATCCCCACCACAGCGTGGAGAATCAGGATTTGTCGGTCTTCTTCCGACAGGTGATTGAGCAACGAGTCCAGCAGCAGACGATGGTCGGCATTGGCGATGTCGCATAGGTCGATGATGTCCGTGGACTCGGGTAGCGGTTGTGTGCGACCTCGTTGACGCAGTTTGTCCAGCGCAAGATGGCGGGCAATGGTAAAAATCCACGCCAGTGGTTTGCCCTGGGGGCGATATTGCGGAGCGTAGGCGTGAATGCGCACAAAAGTCTCTTGCAATACGTCCTCGGCATCCTGCGGGTGGCGCACCAATGAAAGGGCAAAGCCGTAGACTTGGTCACCCACCGCGTCGTATAGGCGACGCAGGGCGTCCATATCTCCGGTGGCAATCCGAGCGATCCACGCCTCGTCAATCGGCCGCTTGACGGGTGCAGATTCCCCGATTGTTAGGAATACTGTTAACATGTTTTCTCCCCCTCTCGTCATATTAACGCACCACCGCGGCGTTTTATTGCATTCGGTGCATAAATTGTAGCATGGATGCCCTGTGAAAAGCAAGCGTCCCGCCGAACTGCATAAAAAGGGCTGAAAAACGCAAAAAGCGGTTGATTTCTTGGGGTTGCATTTTTTGGTTCGGTTAGTTATAATGAAATAAATGTATGCATCCGCAATGATGGATACCATTGTGCAGGAGGTTTGTAGTATGGAGAAAAAGTTTCCCTGTGACATTACGTTTATCATTCTCACTAAAAACGAAGCGAAAAATATCGAAAAATGCATTCGTTCCGCTCAGCAGATTGCTAAGCGCGTAGTGATTGTGGATAGCGGCAGCACGGACGATACCGTCGCGCTGGCCGAGGCCAACGGCGCCGAGGTGTATACTCATCCTTGGAGCGGTTATGCCGATCAGTTCAACTGGGGCCTGGAGAATTGCAACATTAACACCGAATGGGTGTTCCGTTTGGATGCCGACGAGCGTGTTTCGGAAGAGTTGGCTGAGGAAATTTACGAGGCGTTGCACGCACCGCAAGCTAAGGACATTGACGGCTACACTATGAGAATCCACATTTATTTTATGAATAAGCATTTGCGGTTTGGTGGAACCAGAAAACTAGTCATTCTCCGCCTGTTCCGCTTTGGTAAAGGTCGCGTGGAGAATAAGCCGATGGATGAACATACCGTGGTGGAGGGCGCCGTGCAACTGTTGAAGCACAGTTTGATCCATTACGATTACAAAGACTTAGACGCCTGGCTTAACAAGCACGTCTGGTATAGCGGTCGTGAAATCCAGATGATTGATGCCGCCGACGATACGTTGGGCGGCGATTTGAGCACCAAACAGAAGAAAAAGCGCGGTTTTTACTATCGGTTGCCGCTTTTCTGGCGTGCCCGATTCTATTACTGGTATCGTTACTACTTGCAGTTGGGCTTCTTGGACGGCCGTGAGGGAAAGATTTTTTACTACCTCCAGGCGTATTGGTACCGCTTTGTAATCGATGCCAAACTGTATGAGCAAGAAAAATCCCGAGGAGCAAAAGAATGAGAAAAGTTCTTGTTTTGATTGGCCGTTATCTGCCCGGCTACAAGGACGGCGGCCCCATCCGTACGTGGATAAACGTAACCGAGGCTTTGGGTGACGAATATGAATTCCACATCGTCACCCAGGATCGGGATCGTGACGATGAATATCCCTATCCCAACATTCAATACGATACTTGGAACACGGTAGGCAAGGCTAAGGTGTGGTATGTCAAACCCGGTCAGTTCACGGCTAAATTGATTCGCACCCTAGCCCGTGATGTGGATGTCATTTATTCTTGTGGTTTTTACGACAACTATGGCTATACCACCTTGTTATTGAATCGTTTTGGAAAACTTGGCGGCGTTCCGGTGGTGGTAGCACCGATGGGTACGTTTTCTCAGGGCGCTATTGCACAGAAATCGGTCAAGAAAAAGGTGTTTATCGGTCTGCTGCAGGTTTTTGGATTATTGAAAAATATCCGTTGGTCGGTTACCTCTCCTCAGGAGGAGGCGGATCTTAAGCGGCACATCCACGGCACACCTGATTGCGTAATCGCCGAAGATTTACCCCGCGTCAATGTGGTAGGTCGCTCTGCTTCGCGAGATATACAGACACCGCTTCGCGTCCTGTTCCTATCTCGCATCTGCACGATGAAAAACCTGCTGGGCGCCATCGATGTTCTGAAACAGGTAACGGTGCCCGTCGCCTTCTCTATCTATGGCCCCGCCGAAGATGTCTCCTACTGGGAAGAGTGTCAAAAACGGTTGGCAACCCTGCCGGATAACGTCCGCTGGAGCTACGAAGGCGTGGTGCATACCGACGATGTGCAGAGCGTCTTCCAGCAACACGACGTATTCTTATTCCCCACATTGGGCGAAAATTACGGTCACGTGATCTTCGAGGCACTATCCGCCGGCTGTATCCCCGTCATCAGTGATCAAACTCCTTGGCAAGCGATGGCAGATCGCCGCGCCGGTTTTGTTCTGCCTTTGGACGACCTCTCCGCGTTTGCTCGAGCTATTGAGGGCTTGGCCAATCTGGAAACGGACACCTTTGCCACGATGGCTGACAATGCGGTAGCATTGGCTCAAGACAAAGTCGACACGTCGATTAAAAACACCGGGTATCGCACTCTGTTTGATTAAATTGCGTTCCGGCACTTTCGGTGCCGCATGAACGGGAAAGGAATGGATATATGCAGTATTTCTATCACGACAATCCCGCACTGCGCGAGGCCATTGATGAATATTTCGCTACACTGGCAGCGTACAACGACGCTCATTTTGACGGCTGTTTGTCCATTCTTTTGTTGGGCAGCCTGTCTCGCGGCGAAGCTACGTGGGTCGATACCGCGGCGGGTCCTGTTATGGCCAGCGATATTGAGTTTTTTACGGTGTATCCCGTTGGCTTTGACCGCTTTGCCGAATTCGACGCAGCGATGGACGAGGCGGCACAGAAATGTTTTGCTGCCTTCACCTCCACGCTATTTCACATCGATAACGGCTATGTGTGCCGCACCCAATTGCCGCTGATGGAACGCAAACTACTGACCTTTGACGCGATGAATATGGGTAAGATTGTGATGGGCGAGGACGTTCGTCCGTTATTGCCCAGAGTGACGATGGAAAACATCAACTGGGCGGATATTCGCGACATCTTGACTCACCGTATGTTTGCGGTTCTGTACTACGGCTATCCGCTGAAAGAGGCGGGGGAGTGGGAGCAATATCGTTGCTGTTTGGCGAAAAACTCGCTGGATTTGATGACGGTATTGTTGCTACACAATGGCCAATTGACCAGTGGGTTTTCCAATCGCTTGGAGCAAGTGCGTTCCTTGCCCGTTGACCAATCCATCAAAGATTACTTTGCCTATTGTTTGTCCATTAAACTGGGCACACAGCGCACGCAGGAATATACCATCGAGCAGATGGAGGCTTTGTTTTTACAGATTCTCCATGGTTTGCATCGGGATTTTCGCGTGCCTTTTAAAAACCGTATGGTGAATGCAAAATTTGTTGCTCGTCGAGGATTGGGCATGCTGAAACGCGCGTTGAAATATCGGCACGTGCCGATGCCGGGGCATTTGAATCGGCTCATTGTGCGATTTGAAGAAAAACAACCTTTAACGACGGTTAATCGCCTTGACAATTTGGTGATTAACGGCTATCCGATGACGTAAAACCGGGGGAGACGCTCAATTTGGGCGTCTCCTTTCTTGTGGTTGGCGTTCAAGAAAAAAGAAATCCCCGTAATAGAGAAAAAGCGGTTGATTTCTTATATTCTTTATAGTATAATATTAGGAGACACTTGAAACCGTACCCTTTGGGGCATACGGGCAGGCGGGTCCTGTGCGACGGTGCGCCGTGAACCATGTCAGGCGGGGAACCGAGCAGCATTAAGCGGTCGATGTCCGTGTGCCGCAGTCAACCCTCCTGTCC
>JAZREF010000001.1:0-27113 GCA_045660625.1 Acutalibacteraceae bacterium | reverse complement strand
ATGGATTTGGTTGCTTCCTTACCCGCATTTGCCGCAGATTTCGCGGCTTTGGCGGCATTTTGCGCTGCGGCACCGTAATTATCGGCGCCATCACCGATTTGTTGTTTATTCGGTTCTGCCATTATCTGCACCTCCTATATTCAACTGCATTGGCAGTATTATTTTCAAATTTAGATAAGCAAACAGCCGAACCGGAAAAGAGTCCGATTCGGCTGTCGCCTATGTTAGCGTTTTCTTCTCGGTGCTTTGCTGTCGCCATCGCGGGCTTCAGGTTCAGCATAACGAGAAGGAGTTGTTTTGTACCTGACGGTCTCAGTATTGACCGTGCGTACATTGTCTCCATCATAAACGGGCTTTCCGTTTTCGAAGACAGGTTTGCGCTCCACAGCAGCCTCACCGTGAATTGCATACCACTGGCTTCCATTAACGTCCTCGTATACCTGATAATCTCCACGTGGGGGAGCAAACTGAGAGGTATCGTAGAACATTGTGCCGGAGCCATTCTCGTGTCGTACTTCAAAGTAGCCGTTCTCAGCTCTCTGAGAGCCATCGACCGAGTAAACCTGTTGATCGTATCCAGGCATAAAGCTTTGAAATGTAGCTTGATTGTATGCCTGTGCTTCGTCTCCCGGCTCAAATCCGGGCATTTCAGCGTGTTGCTGCATTGCATACCACTCAACACCGTTGGACGCCTGCATAATGGTATGAGGCGCATCCGGTTCATCGTAGTACGCGCTGTTGTACCACATCGAGCTATGACCGCCCTGAGTGGCTTCGATAACACCGTCATCAACTGTTCTGAGAGTTGTGCCTTCAGCTGCATCCGGGAATGTGGCAGCAACCATAGCAGCTTCTCCAACAGCTCCGTTGAACTGAGGTGCATCGTAAAATGCTCCTGCACCAGGACCATTGGCAATCTGATACCATTGACTTCCGTCAGAGGCCGTAACCATTGAGTACGGACCTTCAGGCTTTTCAAATTGACCTGTGCTGTAAAGACCGACAGAGGTTTCTTTGCCATCTGCACCAACAACCTTGGCAGTAATCTGACCACCGGTGATTTCGGTGCCGGAAACCTGCATTCCGCTAAGATGCGGCATGTAGTTTCCAAGGCTTCTGTCTGCAATATCTCCGGCTATTGAACCGGACACAGCAGGGGGTCTTGATGCAACGGACGAAATAGAGTCGCCCGTAAGTTGAGCACCGTTTCTTGCGGCGATTCCACCGAATGTACGACCTACAAAACCAATCGTTCCGCCGGCGCCCATTCTTTGACCGCCATTAACAACTGCATCTCGCACGTAAGAGTTGCCCTTGAACATATTGGCAAACCCGCCTGCAAAACCAGTTGCTGCAGCACCGGTACCTGTGGCAGTAGCACCAGCGCCTCCGCCGAAGACTCGACCGGCACTTCTCATTCCTCCGCCAACAGCACCCGTAACGACGCGTGCTGCCATCAGAAGCTCCATTCCCATGCCGGAGCCGGTCTGAGCCACGTTGAGACCTATCGATGCAAGATAGGAGTCGAACTTCTGGGCGGTTTTGAGGAACGCGAGCGCACAGAACATCCAGAGGAATACGCTTCCTTGTCCTGTTGACAGTGCGCCGCCGTTTCCTATGTAGGCACCCATCGAGGAATTGAAACCTCTCAGGAACCATACATTCATCACGAGCAACAACATCTGTGATCCGACCATACGACACCAGCTTCTGAACACCGGTGTCGTTGCTTTAGAGGCACCCATGGAATATGCAAGAGGCGAGGTATAGCAGAGCACTCCGACTACGATATACCGTTCTACTGTTTCAAGCAGTAGTTTGAAATAGTTCCAACCGAGACAGAGTTCCAAAATAACGAGGAGCAATAGTCCAACAACGGATATCGTGGCGATGAGCGTCGTCAATCCGTTCATTAGCATTGCCTCAATTCCCGCAAAGGTGAAATCCTCTGCGCTTAATTGAATGTCCATCAGGGCTGTGTACGGTGCCCTGGCAATATTGAGCACCATTGAAAAGATAGGTTTCGAATAACCGATGAGCAGTGCCATCAATGCACTTCGGGCAAGGAGTGCCCACGGGTTTTCCGCATCAGTTAATGGTCCACCAAAAATACGGAACAGCTGCCAGACCGTAATCAAAAAGAGTATAGCCCATGCTGTGTACTGCATGACTGTAAACGCCTTTGTGACAAACGGGAAATATTCTTCCATCGCTGTCATATCTGTTCCAAGCGCTTGAAGGAACAATCCAGATACGGCATCCATAAGATCAGTCACAACACTGCTGACCCATGTGATTATCCCTTCAAAAATCCAGTCAAGCATATGTGTTCACCTCCATTCCTGCTTGACACGGATACTTAGATGGTTGTCGTACCACCACCGCCACCACCGGGCGAATAGTTACCGCCGGCGATGAGAGGCTGCAAGTAAGCAACGATGAAGCCCAAAGAGTTGAGAATGATCCAAGTGATCACGATTCTCTTGAGCCACTGGGTTGCTTCATCCACTGCACGCTGATTACGCGAAACCATTCGAATAATCAGAGCAATGGCACCCACTGTGACTGCCACAATGGTACTGATCGCCACAATCTGACCGTAAATGTCCTGCATAATCGCTGAGAAGCGATCCCAGATCGTTGCGGCCATGACAGGATGCATCGAGCAAATCATAGCCGATGCCATACCGACGAGCGACCAGTAAGCGGACTTCATTTGAGTTCCGCCCAGTCTGAGTTTCTTTACCATGCCTGTGTACCTCCTTTCGAAAAAATGGCATAAAAAATACGCCTTAAAAACTTCGGAGAGTGAAGTTCTCAAGACGTTATTTATACCGTGCCCGTGTCTATCTACACTTTTGCACGATACAAGTATAGCACATTTACATTCCCTTGTCATCGGCAAAAAATCGTCTTTTTATAGGCAAAAAATAGGCACGAAATAGGCGCCCCTAAAAGTCAGTCTAAATTCTCCATCAATGTGAGAATATCGAACCACATATCAACCTCTGCGATGGGGGCTGCCCACAAACGAATTGAAAGAATTGTGATTGCCTGCTGACGAAGACGGTAATAGGTTCGTGACGACATCTTTAGCTTTTCAAGCAGTTCGGTGTGAAAGTATCTTTCCGGTCCAAGATATGTGAGATAAATCAACTCATACAGGCGCTCACCATTGCCAGGCTTTTGTTTGAGCACAGTTAAAGCCATTTCGAGCTTATCAATCAGCAATCTCGACTTTTCCACGCCTTCCAATCTTCCTGCAAGCTTTTTATTGCCCAGGGCAAGCTCGGTATCAACGTGCTCAAGCAGCATATCGATCCCTTCGAATGGTTTATCCAGTTCTTCAGCGATGGTTTCCGGCATCATCTCAAGGATCCACTTGAAAGAACGGTAGTGTTGCAGAAGAACCTGTGTGTTGTGAAAAGCCGTTCTGCGCCTTTTCTGTTGAGCATTACGAACTCTTGTGTTGTCTATCTCGTGATCACCCAATATCCCACGCTTTGTAAGAAGTGAGATAAAAGCGTCTGACTGCTGAAGTATTTTATTCTCTTGCTGTTCATACAGCGAATTTTCGTCCGGTTTCGGGCTCATATGTAAACATCTCCTTTGCTATTTGGGTTATATCCACGGGCGCACATGGCCCACGGATTTTACTCGTATCACTAACTACAGGAGGGTATATATAATTACTCCTGCAGTCATATATACAGTTCTTACAATTCGAGTGAGAAAAATACGCGCGTAATTTATATACGTCGAAAAGTGCAACGCGATTTTGCGATACCATTTCTTCAGTCTCGAAAGCGCATTCAGAAACAAGCTGATAGCTGTAAAGAGCAATTAGTCTGCCGATATGTTCGCTATCAGAGCCCACTTTCTGCGTTTTCTTGCCCAAAATGCGTATTTCGGCAATTATACGCTCAATTTTCTCAGACTCGGGTAATGAAACCTCTGTATCCGTGGGATACAGCATATTAAAAATGAGACAGCCGTAAGATCCGGGAAGTCGGTGCAGCACAAAAGCATCCCCATACTTCTTGAAAAAGCGCCACACTTTAGTCTTCTCCCAGTTCCAACGTCGGCCCAGGGTTTCCAATGTCATAACGGCACCGTATCTGCCAAATTGAATTGTCGGTGCCAAAAAAGAAAACGCATTGTTCTCGTCCTCGGATACCGTGTGGCACCAGAGGTCAAGCCATGCGTCTGCTTCCTCAAATACATAATTCTGTTGTACAAGTCTGTCTGTGATGCCACGAGGGAGGCAGAGGAAGCCATAACCCTCAGTGGCGTATACTGTTCCATCCATGCACTCAGCTCCGGAACAGTTGATAACCCAATCCTTGATTTCATAATTGAGTTTCTTTGTCTTGCTGTCGAGCTTATAACTGACAAATCCAAGCTCAGTCAATTTATTTAGCGTCTCAAGGCTCTGTGCGCGGCTTCTGAGGCCGAGAATGCTCTTTAGCCCCACAACACCACCAGACCACATTCCGGGCCTTACAGCGTTAATATGGCCGCAATAAGAGGCTTGTCCCTTACGGAACGCAGCACGAGACGCCAGCTTCGCCCAGGCACCCATTACGCCTTTGCCTTCAGGCAGGTGGTTGCGAGGCAACTTTACCCATTGATACTTCATCAAGCATTTCATAAGGGACAACTCCTTTCTTTAGTTTTGTAGGTGAGGGAATACCCTCAATCTTTAATTCTTACGTGTAAGCCGTTCAGCTTTGCTATGTAGACTCCTTTCAGATACCAGAAGTCACCAAGCTCAATTGTGGTTGGTACCCACACATCTCCGATCTTGACCTCAAGAGGCTCGCCACAGTGCAATCCACCGTAGTAATCCAGCAAGTCAAACCGGATGTCCATTCGACCACTCTCGTGATCATAAACAAGTACACCTTCTCTCATAAGCCAATCATCCTTTCTGTGAAAATAGAAAAGCCAAATGAGTTTCATATACCCATTCGGCTTTTCATGTGACAGTTTGAATATTCTTTTTTCTTTCCCTTGTTATCATATGTTTTTAAGGGAGGAGGGATCTGCCCATCCAGTATTAATTATACTAATAACACCTCATTTCCGTAGAAACTAAGGCATAAAACCGCCTGTTTTCTCGATAATTGTTTGGACATGATCAGCGAAAAACCCAGTGTTTATGCGGCTTTATAGCTCTTGGTGTTATTATACCTCATTCATCTATTCTTCTCACAATCCCAGTTGCTTTCATATATACATTTCTCCTTAAATTACAAATTGTGTTGTTATTATCTGTATTTTGAGGAGATTTATACTGCTTGAATTTACTTTTGAAATTAAATATGTTATAATTAATTAAAGGCGGTGATTTTGTGAAACACTTTTTACCCGAAGAAGAACTAATTGAATATGTAAAACCTTATTTGAAAGCAAAAGGGTTTAAGAAAAAGAATAAAACTTGGACAAAAGATATCGGTGACTTTACAATTTATTTTTATGTGCAAGGCAGTTGTTTTTCAAAAGAAACATATTATATAAGACCAAGTATTCGTATCAATGCGCTTCCCTCTGATATGTTAGTCCACGGTCACTATATGACACAAATCGAGCAAACAACACCTGAAGAAATAATGAAAAAATTTGAACAATGGTGTAAAGAATGGACGAACAAGTCTTTAATTAAAGAACGATTGATTGCTTTTATAGAATGGGAAAAACGCAATCCGCTTGAAAAACGCAGAGCAAAACTTGTTGATTATGAAAAAGACCCTGTTCCCGCCGAAGAGTTTTTCATGATTGATACACCACCAACAACCCCATCTACCAAACAATATATTTTGGACAATTTTTAATGCAAAAGCGAGGTGAAAATTCACCTCGCTTTTATTATGTATAGGTCAAAATGTGCTATTTTTTGTCAAAAATTTTTGCTCTAAAATCGTCCAAAAGCCTAGTATTTACAAGGCTTTATCACACTTTTGTGTTATTATAACACGAGCCTCTATTCTTCTCACAATACCTGTTGCTTTCATATTGCCACGCACTCCTTCGATCAGCATCGTAGGGGACGATGCCCACATCGTCCCGCCAAGATTTCGCAAATCCAACCGGGCGGATGTGGGCATCCGCCCCTACACGAATGTCACAATTTGTGTTGTTATTATCTGTGAAAAAAGGAGATTTATACTGGGCGTGTTTACTTTTTCCAGCGGGTGTGATAGAATATCGTCAGAGGTGAGCGTAATGAGAAAACACATGAGAATGCTGAGTGCCATCTTGGTCGCGAGTATGCTGCTGAGCCTTTGCGCCGGCTGCACCACGACGGACATTTTGCAGACCTACGCCGACACCGGCAACATCATCGAAGAGGGCATTGAGCAAACGCAGGAGCAGATTAACCGCAATATGACCGCTCAATGGCTGGCCAAAAACTACCCCTACGACGAGCTGATTCAGGAGGATTTGCAGGACGTTTTTATCTCCTACGTCGGCAACGAGGCGCTGGTGATTTCTCGTTACCACGAGCGCAGTTGGGCCTCTTTGGGCGTCCACACCACCACCTACGTGGTGCGCCTGTTTGAGGATAAGGTGTGCACCGCCTACTCCGTCCATCCCATGACGCCCTGCCCGACGGGCTGGCTGAAATGCAAGGGCGCGGCAGCGGTGGACGCCGCGGTCGATAATGCCGAGGGCGGCGCGCTGGTGGAATTGTACCCCTATCTGCAGGACGTGTACGGCTACGTCACCCTGCGCCGCATCCAGTCGGGTGAAATCTCCTATCAAGAGTTTACCGACTCCCTGATTGGCGGCGTGTTCAATCAGGTGGTGTTCAGCCAGTACGCGGGTATTATGGATGGTGCCATCGGCGACGCCAAAGGCGCCGGCGTGAGTTTGGTTGGCGGCGCTATGGGCGAGATGCTGGAGACGGAGGATTTCCTCTCCGCCATCTACGAATTGGGTTCTGCCGTGGGCGATGCCGCGGAGAACTATCGCCTCTCCCAGGATGTTTACGAGGAGGCATACCACTACGACCCCGCGGTGAAGCTGATGGAGGAGAACTGGGGCACGATTCTGGCGGTTATGTCCGAGCCGTTGTACAAGAGCCTGGTGTCTCTCAACGCCAATCAGGACACGTGGACCGCGGTGGGTAAAAATGACACCTTCACGATGAACAACGCCAAGGTGGAACTGCGGCTCAACGGCTCCACCATCCAGTGGCGGAACAAGGGCAAGGGCAAGTGGGCCGACTTGCAGCCGTTGGACAAGGTGAAGAAGGACAATGTCGAGGTGCTGCTGCAGGTGCAGGGCGATCAGATTTGCTGGAAGTACGCCCTGACCGACACCGCGCTGGTGTTGTCGGTGGCTCAGCAGGCACTGCACGCCCAGGCTAAGGAATCCCTCTACCCGGTGCAGTAACCACACGGAATAAACGCAAAAACAGCGGAGGTGCATCCTCCGCTGTTTTTTTGCGACGCGTTATTTCTTTTTCGATTTGCGGGCGAACATCTGCTTCAGATGACCCAGCGGCTTCTTCTTGATGATCTGCGCCAGCCGGTTGTGGGTGGCCGCGTCCTTGACGATGCTCACGCTGAGGACGCCGTTGACCACCGTCTCGAGGCCGAACAGCAGCTCGCGGGGCTTGTGGGTGGACATCAGGCACAGATATTCCTTGCCATCGAGGTTGATGGTGCGATAGCAGACGTAGCTGCCCATATTCTCCAGCTCAATCGTCTCGCCGACCCCCAGGGGCTCGTCGCTGACGTCGCCCGCCGGCGTGCGGGGCGGTTCCGGCTCGGCAGGGGCGGGGGCGGGGGACTCTGCGGGCTGCTGATAGAGCCCCATAATCGGGGCCAGCCGCTTTTTCACCTCAGGGTCGCCGACCTTGCGCAGGCACACCTGGCCGTCTTGGACGATTTCCTCCGCGAAGAACATTTCCACAGGCTTAAAGTTGGACAGCATCAGCAGGTAGGTCTTGTCGCCGTCCGGCACCTTTTTGAAGCAGATGAATTCTCGTTGATCTTCCAAGACGACGATCTCGCCCTTCTTAAATCCGGCCATAGGATTCCCTCCGTTCGGTTGATATACCCATAGAATAGCACAAAATTCCCCTGTTGGCAAGGCGGTTGGCGGTGTTTTGCCGCGGATTCGTTTACAAATCGTAGATTTTGTGGTATAATATACGTATAGCATAGCGAAATGGGGGCGAGCGGATGTTGTTTGTGACGGCAGAGGACTTTTTCGCGCAGGCGGGGGAGATGCCCCCGCTGACGCGGCAGGAGGAGCGGGCGCTGGCCGCCCGCAAGGACGCCGGCGACCCCGCGGCGCGCCAACGGCTGGTGGAGGGGTATCTGCCGATGGTGGCGGCGGTGATGCGCCGCTGGCCGCGGGATTTGCAGACGCTGGACACGGTGTATGCCTGCCTCCACACCCTGGAGCAGGGGGTGGAGGGGTTTAACTTTGCCCAGGACAGCGAAACCTTCGCCCACCACCTCAGCTGGCGGTTGCGCCAGTGCCTCGCCCGCCAAATCGCCACCCGCGGGTGACCCTCCGCTGTTTACTTTTTCCGCCAAATGTGGTACACTGATGCCAAGAGGTGATTTCTCGTGAAAATCTGCGATTTACATACCCATTCCGTCTACTCCGACGGCACCTGTACCCCCGCCCAGCTGGTGGAGGCCGCCGTCGCCTGCGGTCTGTCCGCCGTCGCCCTCACCGATCACAATACGGTGGACGGCCTATCCGACCTGCTGGCCGCCGCCGAGGGGCAACCCATCGAGGTGGTGCCCGGCGCGGAATTCTCGGTGGACTACGACGGCACCGAACTGCACCTGCTGGGTTTGCACATCCCGCCTGCCGCCTTTGGGCAGGTGGCCGACCTGATGCGCCACTACAACGACCTCAAGGAGCAGAGCAACGTCGCCCTGGTGGCGGCGCTCAACGCGGCGGGCTACGCCATCGACTATGCCGCCATCAAGGCGGCCACCCCCAACGGCAAATGCAACCGCGCCCACATCGCCGCGGCGCTGACCGCGGCGGGGTACACCGTGTCGGTGAAGGAGGCCTTCAAGACCCTGCTGGGCAAGAATTGCGGCTACTACGTGGAGCCACGCCGCCTGACGGTGTGGGAGACCATCGACTTTATCCGCGCCATCGGCGCGGTGCCGGTGCTGGCCCACCCCTTCCTCAATCTGGATGAGGAGCGGCTAGCCGCCTTCCTGCCCCGCGCCAAGGAGCGGGGTCTGGTGGGTATGGAGTGCGCCTACTCCCTCTATGACGAGGAGACCACCGCCAAATCCTTCGCCCTGGCGGAGCAGAACGGCCTACTGCCCAGCGGCGGTAGCGACTACCACGGCGGCAACAAGCCCCACATCCGCATCGGGGTGGGGCAGGGCAACCTGCGCATCCCCTACGAGTGGGCGCAGGCCATCGAGAAGGCGAAGGGACGGTGACGGTATGGTACACATCGGCAACGATTGGGACGCCATCCTGGCGGACGAGTGGGGCAAGGACTATTACCTCGCCCTGCGGCAGTTCTTAAAGAGAGAATACGCCACGCAGACCGTCTATCCCAATATGCACGATATCTTCAACGCCCTCAAATACACCTCCTTCGCCGACGTGAAGGTGGTGATCATCGGTCAGGATCCCTACCACGGCCCCGGCCAGGCTCACGGCCTGTGCTTTTCGGTGCAGCCGGGGGTGGAGCCCCCGCCCAGCCTCAAGAATATGTTCAAGGAGCTGGCCACCGACGTGGGCAAGCCCACCCCGCCCACCGGCGACCTCACCGCCTGGGCACGGCAGGGCGTCCTGCTGCTCAACACGGTGCTCACCGTGCGGCAGGGGCAGCCCACCAGCCATCAGGGGCAGGGATGGGAGCAGTTCACCGACCGCGTCATTGCAGAGCTGAATAACAAGCAGACCCCCGTGGTGTTCCTGCTCTGGGGCGCCCACGCCCAGCGCAAGGCGCAGCTGATCACCAATCCCATCCACTACAAGCTGGCCACGGTGCATCCCAGCCCCCTGTCCGCCCACCGCGGCTATTTCGGTTGCCGCCACTTCTCTAAGGCCAATGCCCTGCTGGAAAAACATGGCCTGACCCCCATAGTATGGTAAAAAAAGAAGTGCACCCACAGTTTGTGGGTGGACTTCTTTGTGTTATTTAGCCGTAGCAGCGCTTGCAGGCGGTGAAGCCCTCCTCCAGCGCGTAGCTGAGGGTGACCTCCATAGGCTCGATCATCTGGCTGCAGGTGTTGTTATTGTGATACTTGGTGCCGCCACGGGTGGGGATCCACACCAATTGCTCGCCGGACTGGGTAGCCTGGGTGATGGTGGTGGGCGCCATGGTGATGACGATGTCGTCAAGCTTCGTGGTGACGATGGTGGGCAGGATGGTGGTGGTAGTCGTGGTAGTCGTGGTAGTCTCGGTCGTGGTGGTGGTCGCCTCGGTAGTAGTGGTGGTGGAGGCGGTGCTATTGGTGTCGCTCAGGTCGGCGGTGCAACCCGTCGCCAGCAGCATCAGCACGACCAAGGATAAAGCGAGCAGTTTTTTCATTTTGAACATCCTTTCTGTGGAAGAATGAGATTACCGCTATTGTACCAAATATCCGCGGCGAAATCAAGGGGCATTTACGCCTGCCAACGGATATCCTCACCACGGGGGAGGGGGTAGGTGCGCAGGGCGTCGCCGTGGGGGTCGGCCAGCCGCACCGCCTGTATGCGGTGGCAGTCGTAGGTGCGGTAATAGTACGCCGCCGTCCCCATATCCATACAGGAGGTGTACCGCGAGGTCACCCACCGCCCGTCGGGTAGCCGCAGGCACCCCCGGGGCACCTCCACCGCCCCGATGGCGTGGAAGAATTGCCCCACGGGGTCGCCCGCCGCCTCGCTGTGGGCGGCCACGAAGGCCGCCCGCACCAGACGGGAGGGGGAAGTAAAATCTCCCGGCAATCCCAGACTGCCGCTGCCCCGCCCCAGTGAGGGCGGGGTGGGGGAGGGCTCGCGGTGGGACAGGTAGGCGAAGGACGCCCAATGCGCCAGTTGGCGGTCAAAGGTAGGCTCGTTGGCCATCACCCCGATGGGGTTGCGGTATACCCGCAACCCCGCGGCGGTGGACTCCACCACGATGGATTCCGTGGCGTCCGCCACCATCCAGTGCAGTTTGGTGGGGGCATAGGCGGCGGAGAAGGCGGTGTTACACACCCGCACCTCGGTCAGCATCGCCCGCACCTCGGCCACCGTGGCGCAGGTGCCCAAGAGGTAGGGAATCAGCTCGAAGCTGGCCACCTCCCCCTCCCGAGCAGGGGCGTACACCCCACTGTGGGGGAAGTTGAGCCCTGCCATCGCCAGCCCCCGCTCGTTGACCGCGTCGTAGTAGAGCGGAAACCCCTCTGCCACCGTGGCCATCCCCAGGATGGCGTAATGCTCGGTCAGGTCGGGTCGATGCCGCATCGCCAGCGTAAATTCCCGCGGGGTCAGCACCACCTGCTCGGCATAGCCGTATTCCAAATCCAGCGTCCGCCCGAATAGACCGCCGATTTTCATCGCTGTGCACATCGCCATTCCTCCTTTTGAGGTAGTATGTGTGCCGCGGAGAGGGATATGCAACAAAGCCGAGGTGGCGTTGGCCACCTCGGCTTTTCTTTTATTCCACGTAATCGTTATCTCTGAACTGCAATGCGTACAGTTCCTTATACTTGCCGCCCTGGGCGATGAGCTCCTCGTGGGTACCGCGCTCGGTGATGCGGCCGTCCAGCACCACCGCGATCTCGTCCGCGCCGCGGATGGTGGACAGGCGGTGTGCCACCACCAGGGTGGTGCGCCCCTTGCACAGTTCGTCCAGCGCCTGCTGGATGAGCACCTCGGTGGTGTTGTCCAGCGCCGAGGTGGCCTCGTCCAAAATCAGGATGGCGGGGTCTTTGAGGAACACGCGGGCGATGGACATACGCTGCTTCTGTCCGCCGGACAGTTTGACGCCGCGCTCGCCGATCTCGGTGTCGTAGCCCTTCTCCAGCGTCATCACGTAGTCGTGGATGTTGGCCCGCTTGGCGGCCTCGATCATCTCCTCTTCGGTGGCGTCGGGGCGGCCGTACATAATGTTGTCGCGGATGGTGCCCACAAAGAGGAACACGTCCTGCTGGACGATGCCGATATTACGGCGGACAGAATCCAGCGTCAGGGTGCGGATGTCGGCGCCGTCGATGCGGATGGTGCCGCACTCCTCACCCACGCGGTAGAAGTGGGGCAGCAGGTGGCACAGGGTGGTCTTGCCGCCGCCGGAGGGACCCACCAGCGCCAGCTTACGGCCCTTCTCCAACTTGAGGTTGATGTCGTGCAGCACCTCTTTGGAGTCCACGTAGGCGTAGTTGACATTCTCAAACTCGATGGTGCCCTGCACGTCGGTCAGCTCCGTAGCATCGGGGTGCTCCACCTCGGCGGGCTCCTCCATCAGCTCCACAAATCGCTGGAAGCCGGAGGCGCCGTTCTGGAAGGACTCCATAAAGAAGATGAGGGAGTTGACAGGCCCGATGAACAGATTCACCGACACGATGAAGGCGGAATAATCGCCGAACTCAAAGCCGGGGTCGAAGTAGAGAAACAGGCCGCCGGCGATCAGCACGATGACGTTGAACACGTCGGAGATGAAGGCGGTGGAGGAGTGGAATCGCGCCATCGCCTTGTAGGCGCGGCGGGAGGAGTCCACGAAGGTGTCGTCGCCCGTCTTGAACTTCACCTTTTCGGTGTCGGCGTTGGTGTAGGCCTTGGTGACGCGGATGCCGGTGATGCTGCTCTCCACCGCGGCGTTGATGATGGCGTTGGACTTGCGGCGATCGGAGAAGGCTTGCTTCATACTGCGGCGCAGGAAGAAGGACACCACCACCAGCACCGGCACGCAGGCGAAGACGATCAGCGCCAACTGCCACTTGATGGAGCAGAGGTAGGCGAAGGAGAGAATCATCATCACCGAGCAGGTCAGCAGGCTCTCGGGGCCGTGGTGGGCCAGCTCGCAGATCTCGAACAGGTCGCTGGTGATGCGGGTCATAATGCGGCCGGTCTCGTTATTGTCGAAGTAGGAGAAGGGCAACTTCTGCAGATGAGCGAAGAGGTCGCGGCGCATCTGGGATTGCATCCGCACGCCGATCATATGGCCGTAATACTGCACAAAATAGTTGAGCGCCCAGCGCAGGACGTATAGCCCCAGCACCACCAGACCGGCGGTGACGATGGCGTTGATCTTGGCGTTGGGGATGTAGTCGTTGAGCATCTGGCGGGTGATGAAGGGGTACACCATACCCAGCAGCGAGATGGTCATAGACGCCGCCATATCCGCCGCCAGCAGTTTCTTGTGGGGTTTGTAATAGCTAATAAACTTTCTGAACATAACGTCCTCCTTATTCTCTCACCAGGGCGGAGAAGGCGGCAATATCCTCTTCTCGTGCCAGTTTGGGGTTGTCCATGGGGGATTCCACAAAATTCACCGAATAGCCCAGGTGGTGCATCAGCATGGTCAGGCAGCTCTCGGTGAGGGGGTGCTGCCGAGCCTGCGCCTTGAGAAAGATTTCGTTGAGCAGCGACAGGCGGTGCGCCTCGGGGGATTGCAGAGCAATGATGCGGTTGCGGTCGATGTATTCCGCCTTGCCGCCGTCGGTGGTGAACTGGACGAATTCCTTCATCGAATAGCCGGCGGTGGCACTGCCCCGCTCGGAGCAGGCCTGCAGCAGGCGGGAGATGGTCTCGGGACGCACCAGCGGGCGGGTGGCCTCCTGGATGAGCACCGTGTCGCTGACGCCGTAGAGGCCGCGGATGTGATCCAGCGCGTTTTTCAGCGAGCCGACGCCGCTGCTGCCGGAGGGAATCAGGCCCCGCAGTTTGGTGATGCCGTATTGCTCGGCGTAGGCCTGCACGATGTTCTCCCAGCCCTTGAGGCACACCACGTAGATGTCGTCGATGGAGGGGTGCGCCTGATAGGCGTCCATACAGTACACCAGGATGGGTTTGCCGTGGACGTTGACGAACTGGGTGGGCACGTTCTGGCGGTTTTGTCCCGCCTTGCCGCCGGCCAGGATGATCACCGCGCCGCGGGCGCGGGGATGGTCGCCGCTGTCCACCACCGCCACGAGGTGGGGGGAGGGGGCGGCATAGCCGGACACCAGCGCCTCCACCGTGGTGTCCAGAGCGGCGGCGAATTTCTGCAATTTCTTCTGGGAGACGTCGTTCTCTCCCGACTCGATCTTGGCGATGGTGGAGCGGGTGGAGTACCCCATGGCGTCCGCCAGCTCCTGTTGGCTCATACGCAGCTCGAATCGCCTCTTTTTGATATTGGAACCAACCGACATAGCGCATTCTCCTCGAAAATCACGATATATGTGTATTATAAATCAACATTTGGTGATTTTCAAGACCAAATCGGGAAATAGATCCGGCAAAGTGTGATTTTTTGTTGACTTTTCGCGTTTTGGTGCTATAATTTCCAAGGATCGGGCGAGCAATGACTCGCCTTTTACTATGCACGAAAATAAATTTGGTTTAATTTTGAAAGGAGAGCTTCACAATGAAAGCAGTTATCTTCAACTCCGGTTTGGGTAATCGCATGGGCGAGTTCACCAAGAACAACCACAAGTCTATGGCTCCTCTGAAGAACGGCGAGACCATCTTCCATCGTCAGATCCGTCTGCTGGAGGCTGAGGGCATCACCGATTTCATCATCACCACCGGCCCCTTCGAGGACCAGCTGAAGGGTGAGGCCGCTGACTTCCCCCACCTGAACTTCACCTTTGTCCGCAACGAGATCTACGACAAGACCAACTACATCTACTCCATGTTCCTGGCTCGTGAGCACATGAACGACGATCTGCTGTTCTTCCACGGCGATCTGGTGTTCAACCGGGGTCTGCTGCACGATATGCTGACCTGCGAGCACAAGAACTGCGCCACTGTCAACTTCAAGAAGGCTCTGCCCGAGAAGGACTTCAAGGGCCGCATCGTGGACGGCAAGGTGCACGAGGTCTCCATCCACATCTTCGACGAGGGTTGCTACGCTTTCCAGCCCTTCTACAAGATGTCTAAGGCCACCGCTTCCGCTTGGATCGGCAAGGTGGTGGAGTTTATCCACAAGGGCGAGGACAAGTGCTACGCCGAGAACGCCCTGAACGAGATCTTCCCCGCTCTGGACGTCCGTGCCTTTGACTACGACGGCTACTACATCGACGAGATCGACAACCTGGACGATCACGCCCGCGTCACCGCCGATATCCTGGCTTTCGACGAGGCTGACGCCAAGATCTTCGGCTAATTTACGGAGGTATTTATGAGTGCTAAATTGAAAAATAGCTTTACTTACGGCTATAACAACGCCGACTATAAGAAGTTTGTGCGCCTGGCCTGGACCGTTCTGCTGTCCTTCGGCCTGATGTACATGTTCTTCTACAACGGCCGCCAGAACATCAACCTGGTTAAGACCGACGTGGCCGGTTTCTTCGGCTTCTTCAAAGCGGATGGTACTCCCGATACTCACGGTATCAGCCTGATCACCCAGTCTCTGTTCTGGAGCTACGCTCTGGGTCAGCTGGTCAATGGCCGTATCGGCTCCGCTGTGGGCTGCAAGCGCTATATGACCATCGGTGTCATCATCTCCTGCATCTGTAACGTGGCCATCTCCTTCGTCAGCGAGATGTGGATGTTCGCCGTGCTGTGGGGTGTCAACGGCTTCGCTCAGTCTATGGTGTGGTCCAACGGCCTGGAGGTCCTGAACCGCTGGTGGCCCAAGAAGAAGCGTGGCTTCTCCTCCGGTTTGGCTACCGCTTTCTCCGGCGTGGGTCAGGTTGTCACCTATTTCTCTGTGATGCTGAGCCAAAATATTCAGCACGTCAAGGAGGGCGACTACGAGACCAGCTGGCGTGCCGCTTTCAACTATCCCATTGTTCCCCTGGTGATCGCTCTGATTGCTTTCATCGTCCTGTTCAAGGAGCGTCCTGAGAAGGCCGGTCTGGCTGCCTTCGAGGAGGAGGACAAAGAGGCTGCCGCTCGTGACGCCGCTCTGATTGCTGAGGTTAAGGGCAAAGGCTTCCTGTATCCCTACATCAAGCTGTTCAGCGAGCCCAAGTTCATCGTGTTCTGCTTCATTTCCGCTATTGCCGGTGTTGGCCGTTACGGTCTGCTCAACTGGATGCCCACCTACTTCAAAGAGGTGCACGGTGCCGGCGTGAACGAGTTGTTCAAGTACATCGCTTTGCCCTTGGGTCAGGCTTGTGCTATGTTCGTCTTCCCCTTCATCACCGACAAGGTGTTCAAGGGTAAGCGTGAGCCTATGTTGGCTCTGGCGGCTATCGCCACCTTTATTTCTCTGCTGGTCTTCCCCTTCATCCAGAGCCAGGCTGTGATGTCTGTGATGCTGTTTGTGGTGGGCGTGTTCAGCATGGTCACCGGTGTGATCTGGGCCATCGCCGGCGATATGGGCGGTCGTGCCTTCTCCGCTACTGTGGTTGGCACCCTGGACTGCGCCGTGTATATGGGCGCTGCTCTGCAGGAGGGTGTCTTCGGTAACTTCGGTAAGATGGGTATCGTCGACCTGGGCTTTATCTCCCTGCGTGGTTGGGACCTGGGCTTCATCACCATCGGTGGTCTGTACCTGGTGATGCTGGGTCTGACTCTGGTGGCCCGTAAGATGAAGCTGCGCCGTCTGTAATCGATAGAATAAAAAAGGAGTGTGCCTCACGGCACACTCCTTTTTGTTTTATTATGATTATTCAGCGTCCAAGGGAACGTAGTTGTAGGCCACCATCTCGATCTTGCAGGGGACGCCGTACTCCTTGATGATGGGGGTGTAGGATTCCACCTTCAGGTAGGTGCTGACACGGCATGCGTCGGTGGCGGTCATCTTTTCCATAGCGTCCACGGCGTTTTCAATTTCCGAAGCGCTGGCATCGGCGTCCGCCACGGGAGCAATCAGGGAGAAGGTGTGCATCAGGTTGTCGCGGGATTTGTCGGTGGTGCCGCCCTGGATGATGATGCGCAGCTGGTACATCGTCAGTTTTTCACCCTTGTCATTCTCCGTCTCATAGGTGGCGTTGCGCAGGGTGATGTCGCAGCCGTTGATCACCGCCTCGTATTCCTTGGTCAGGTCCTCGGGCTTGGTGTTTGCGTTGCCGGCGCCGCGGCGGATGGACTGAGCGTCCAGCATTTTGCCGCTGTATTTGTTCACAAAGTCGACGAAAAAGCGGTTGATGACGGGGTCTGCGGCGTAGGTGGGGTTCTTGTTCTCCTCGTCGGTGTAGGAGGTGTTACCACCGTCGTCCACCTGCTTGTTACCGCAGGCGGTGGTGCCGATGACCAGCAGGGCGCACAGGGCGATCAGGAATACACGTTTCATAGGTTTGTCCTCATTTCGTATGTGATGGAATTAGTATACCGCATCGGCAGCGTAAAGTCAATTCTCAGCTTCCAATAAAAAGCTGACGGGGCGAAATCCGTCGTTGCAGCTGATGAGGGCGGAGTGGGGATTCTTCATCCACCCGTCGAAGAAATCGCCGCCGCCGGCGGCCAGCGCCTCCACAAAGCGGCGCATAGACGCCCAGGCCTCGTTGCAAAGCCCCTCGGGCTTTTGCCCGTCGCGGCTGATAAACACCTGCCCGATGGTGTGGTCGCAGGGATGGTCTAAGGGATTCTCGTACAGCGCCATCAGGTCGGGATATTCCGTGCGGCGCAGCACGGTGATGCGCACCTCTTTCATCGCGGTCACCTCTTTCTGACCCCATCATATCACATTCCGCAGATTAGGGCAAGAATTATCCCGCAAAAACTTGTCACCCGTGGGATTGTGTGATACAATGGACGGAGAATGAGTAAAAAACGGGACGTGACACGGATGGATCTCCCCCAGGATGCACAACCGAATCGGTGCAAGCGCCCGCTGCTGGCGGGCGGATTGCTGGCTCTGGTGACGGCGGCGTTGGTGCTGTGGTTGCCGGGGTGGGGGATATGGCTGTGCCTGTTGCCGCCGATTGCGATGCCGGTCTGGCGCCGCACCCGCCGTTTGGGCGCGGTGGCGTTGGCGCTGGCGGTGCTGATGGGCGGCTACCGCTATGCCTACGTGTCCGCCACCACCCATCTGGACGGACAGACCGATCTGGTGGTGGGTCAGGTGGTGACCGCGCCCCAGGGACACACCTACGTGATACGGGTGACCGACTCCACCTATTTGCGGGCGGGCACGCGGGTGGCGGTGAACATCACCGACAGCCAGACCCCCGCCCTGTACGAAACGGTCACCGCCCGCGTGCAGATGTACGCCGTGCGGCGGGATCAGCGGCATTACGCCGCCCAGGGCGTGTACGTCTATGCCTATCTGGACACCTACGCAGAGGATTCTCTGCAGATTGCGTCGCCGCCTCCGTCGGCGTCGCTTTATTACGGATTGCAATCCTGCCGCACCGCCTTGGTGGATGTGTTACGCCGTCACCTGACGGATCGGGAGAGTGGGGTGCTGGCCGCCCTGTGCTTTGGCCAGCGGGATTACGTGAGCCCAAGTCTGTACCGCGACTTTCAGGCCAGCGGCCTGAGCCACATCCTGGTGGTGTCGGGTCTGCACCTGTCGGCGGTGGTGCTGGCGGTGCCCCGTCTGCTGCGCCGCCTGTTGGGCAAGCGAGCCGCCGCCCTGACCACCATCGTCGCCGTGTGGTTGTTCGCCCTGCTGGTGGGTGCGACCCCGTCGGTGTTGCGTGCGGCGATGATGTGCACCCTGTGGCTGGTGGGGGATACCCTCTTCTGCCGCTCCGACGGCCTGAATTCCTTGGGCTTGGCGGCACTGGTGCTGCTGGTGTCCAATCCCTATACGCTGTATAACGTGAGCTTTCAGCTCTCTTTTGCCGCCACGGCAGGTGTACTGCTGCTGGCGCGGCGGTTGTCGCCGCCTCCCCGTCGCTATATCGAGGAGTCGCGGGTGGCCGCTCTGTGCCGTCGCCTTGGGCGCGCCGCGTGGAGCGCCGCCGCGGTCAGCGGGTCGGCGCTGGCGTTCACCGTCCCCATCGCCTGCTATCATTTCGGCGGATTCCCGCTGCTGGCCATCCCCGCCAATCTGTTGGCGGTGGGCGTGGCAGGTGTGGCGCTGATGGCCGGATGGCTGGGCGCCCTTTTGGGGCTGGTTCCCTTCTTATCGTGGTTGAGCCACGGCCCGCTATTGGTGGCGGGCGCGCTGGCCAAATATATGTGCCGTGTGGCTCGGTGGATGTCCCCCGATTGGGGATGGATCTCCACCGATCGGATGTGGCAGTGGTTGCTGGTCGGCTGTGTCTGCGGCGTGGCGGTATACGGCGTCCTGCGCCGCGTGCCGCGGCATCAATTGCTGGCGGGTCTGCTGACCCTGCTGGTGTTGACGGCGGGCGTGGGCTCGCCGCTGACCCTGGTGTCGGTGCGTATGACGGTGCTGCCCGCCGGCGACGGTGGCGGCGTGTGGTTGCAGCAGGGTCCGCACAGCATCCTGCTGGTGTCCCATAGCAGTAAGTTGCCCGCCCTGCAGAGTTCGCTGGATTCTCCTGCCGAGGTGGTGCTGGTGGCCAATGGTGCCCTCAGCGACGCCGACCTGTCCGACGAGTGGGCGGACACCACCTACGTGGCGGTGGGTGCCGCCACCACCGAGAACGCCGGCCTCCCCATCTGCCCCGCAGGCGGCACCATCACCCCGTGGCGCCACGGCTGCGTGGCGGTGCTGGACGACGCCTGGTATCTGTTGCAGGCGTGGGACAGCCTGGTGGCGGTCTGCGTGGACCCCACGGTGCCTTGCCCCGTGAGGGGTATTACCTGTGTTTATCTGGGCGGCGCCCCCGATGTGCCGCCCGCCACCCCCTATACCGTCGCGTGCAGCAGTGGCTGGCTGCGGCGGCACAGCCCCGCCCTCACCGGGCGTGAGACTGTCGTGACCCAAGATTCGATCACCCTCGTCCCGCGGATGGGAGAATGGAGTGTATTACCATGGCTATGACCGAAACACAATTGAAGGAGATCATCAAGGCCGGCGGCGCCAATCTCTACGTCTTTTACGGCGCGGAGGGGTACCTCGTCGAGCAGTACGCCCGTATGATCGCCCGCGAGACGGTGGAGGAGGGCTTTGACGCCTTCAACCTCCAGCGCTTTGACGGGCAGGAGGTGACGGTGGCCGAGCTGGAGGACGCCGCCGAGGCGTTGCCGCTGATGACCGACCGCAAGTGCGTGCTGGTGCGGGATTACAACCCCTGCGACGGCGACACCGACCGCCTGATGCGGCTGCTGGAGCAGGTGCCCGACAGTTGCGTACTGGTGTTCTGGCAGATGACCGTCCAGCCTGACAAGCGCAAGAACGGCTGGAAGGATTTTCTCAAAATCGCCGAGAAACAGGGCGTGGTGATGAACTTTGAGCGCAAGGACGCCACCGACGCCGCCAAGATGCTGGCGGGCGGCGCCAAGCGCCGCGGTTGCCGCCTGGACGTGGCGGACGCCCGCTATCTGGTGGAGCAGGTGGGCAACGACCTGAACCTGCTGATTCACGAATTGGACAAACTCTGCGCCCTGGCGGGCGAGGGCGGCGAGGTCACCAAGGCGATGATCGACGTGGCCTGCCCCAAGAATCTGGAGGCCAAGGTCTTTGACCTGTCCAAGGCCATCCTCTATCGCCGCCGCCAGGAGGCATTCGACCTGCTTTATCAGCTCCGCGTCCAGCGGGAGGAGCCGTTGGCGGTGCTGGGCGTACTGTCCAACGCCTTCGCCGACCTCTATCGCGGCAAGGTGGCCACCGCCTCGGGTATGTCCGCCGAGAGCCTCGCCTCCCACTTCAAGGGGTATAAGGGCAAGGAATGGAAGCTGAAGAACGCCGCCCGTGACGGCGCCCGCCTGAGCACCGACGCCCTGCGCCGGTGCCTGGAGGTGCTGGCACAGGCCGATACCACCCTCAAACTGCGCAGCGGCGACGAGTGGGTGCTGCTGGAGCAGACGGTGGCCCGTCTGATGGAGGCGCTGGGATGAGGCGGGTGAGCCAGGCCATCGTGGTGGAGGGCAAGCACGACGTCATCCGCGTGCAGTCCGCCGTGGACGCCCTGGTGGTGCCCACCGATGGCTTTCGCATTTTTAAGGATAAAGAGAAGATGGCGATGCTCCGCCGTCTGGCGGCGGTGAGGGGACTGATTGTGCTCACCGACAGTGACTCCGCCGGCGGTGTCATCCGCAATCACCTGCTCTCCTGCATCCCTGCCGATCAGGTGCGGCAGGCGTATATCCCCCCAGTCGCGGGCAAGGAGCGGCGCAAGTCCGCCCCGTCCAAGGAGGGCCTGCTGGGGGTGGAGGGTATGGACGCCGCCACCGTGGTGGCCGCGCTGGAGCGTGCCGGCGCCACCTTTGAGGACGAGGACGCCCCCGTCCACCAATCGCTGGGTCTTACCAAGGCGGATTGGATGGCGCTGGGGCTCTCCGGCACCGCCGATAGCCAGAGCCGCCGCGACCGCCTGGCCACGGCGCTGGGTGTGCCTACCTATCTCTCCGCCAACCGTCTGCTGGAGCTGGTGAACACCACCGTCACCGCCGACGAATGGGCGCAGCTGCTGGGAAATATCGAATAAAAAACGGCAGAGGAGATTCCTCTGCCGTTTTTCTTATTTCATTACCTTTACAAAGTGGAACATCTCGCCGTCCCCTTCGTTGGGGTCGTGCTCGTCGTCGTCCGGCATTGGCTCGGAGGGAGCGAAATACTCACACCAGAACTCGTCGATGTGAAATCCGCATTTGTTGACGTAAAAATGGATATTTCGCTTCTCAAAATAGGGGGTGCAGGTCTTCCACACCCGCGTCTCGGGGTGCAACGCCTCGCAGGCCAGCCACGCGCCGTAGCCGATGCCTTTGGTGTGCGCCTCGGGCAGGACGAACAGGATTTCCAGCTCGTTCACCTGGGTGACGGGGTCGATTTTGAGAATGACGCCGCCCACCTTTTCGCCGTCTGCGACGATGCGGTAGGTTTCGCTGTCAGCGGCGTCGATACACCGCTCGATGGTGCGGCGGGAGATGATCTCGCCGTCAAAATCGAGGTGGTCGTCCCGCTGACCGAACTCTTCGATCGCGCCGTACTTAAACGCCCACTGATTGTCCAGGATAAACTGCTCGCGATCCTCCGCGGTCAAGGGAACCAAGTCCACCTTCGTATGCTTCATACTTACCTCCTAAAAAAGCAAAAAGCTCCGGCTATTGCATACGCAACAACCCGAGCTCACTCGGACACCTAATCCGGCATTACGGTACTACGGTACACAGCCTCCGGTGACACACACAGTATAGCGAAAATCGCCTCAAAAGTCAAGGAGTTTACTTTTTGATAAAAAGAAAAGGAACGCAAGTATCGTATCCATACTTGCGTTCCAATATGGTGCGGTTGTTCTTAACGGATTCGAGAAACCAAACTTAAAACAACCGACAATCACACATATATCTCCGCCGTATCTAATCAGCACATTGATGTTTTCAAGAACAATAAATTAAAATGTATATACAACCTAAACCGTATATACAAATAAAGAAGGTTGCGTTGTTGCAACCTTCTTTATTGCTATTTATCTTCTTTTATTCGCTCTTTCAGTCGTTCTATTTCTTTGATTTCTTTAGTATTTGACGAGGGATGTATCACTTTGATTATTTTTTGCATTTCATATAATGAGAGCAGAAAATAGAGTATTAAAAACGCCATAAAAACAATTTCTGCATTCTCTAAAAAAGATATTGTTGCAAATTGAAGGGTAGTGCACTTTTGGGGAAATAATACAATTAAAATTCCGCTAACAGCAGAAACAACTGCACAAACTATACCTTTTAAAATATGAGAATTCCGTTTTTTAATTATATCCGTTTTTTCAACTTTCTTAATTATCGGGTGATCCAAAATGCCAATTAGCAATGAGTAGTTGGTATATAGAAAACCTCCAAACAGAGCATTAACTGTTATTAAGTTAAAGTGAAAAGACGTATCGCATGGCAAATCAAACCAAAGCTCTTTTGAAACGATAGTTACTATCCATCCTATAAAAGAACATATTATTGGAAGAAAGTAGCAAAGTTTTCTTAAATGTTTCATAATGCCACCTTTATTCACTAATTATCGATTGCTAACTGCTAAAATTACATCCTTATAATCGTTATAAACTTGCATCATTTCTGACCGGAATTTTGATTGTAATTCTGTTTTTTCAACTTCTATTTTTCTTCCGTTTTCCTGCTTATATTCAGAAACACTTATTGGATACTTAAAATACTCTTCATACAAATCATATTGCCTTTGGCGGTCACCTGACTCGGCTTTTCCAGAAAGAATAACTGAATGATAGTGATTACGATTCGTCCTAAATGCATCTATTAATCGTTCTATAAGAGAAGGATCATTTGTTAAAGAACCTCTCAAGTCTGGTTTAACTTCAAAAACAAGACTTGCAGAATTTGTGCTAACTGCTTGTAAAACTTCGTCATCATTAAAACCAAACAAATGCTGAAGCATTTGTGCATTGGGTTGAGCAATGCCTATTTGGACTCTATTTATTTCTGGTGTTTCTCCATCAAGTAATTCTCGTATTAAATTTTGATTTGGAATCCCTTCCGTTTCCAAAGAATAACGATTATTAAACCTTGAAAAAATTCTTGATAAAGCGCCTTCGCTAGGTGCGCCTTTTGAATTTACAATAGAAAGTATACCGTGGCTATAACCCAATATACAATAAGTAAATAATTCCACTCCATTTGCGCCAATTTCGTCTGGCGAAAGAACATCGGTTGTTTCATATGTATTGTAATTTCTTTTCTGTAAACTGTTATTTGGTCGTTTCCTATTTAACCGTGCAAAAAGAAATTCGTCATTGTCTTGAAGAATATCTAGCATTATGGGTTCGGCATCTTCATATGTTAGTTTTAAAGCATTGTTTTGGCTATTTGCGTTAAAAACTTCTTGGAATAAACTTTTAAAACGTGAAACCTCGACCTCATTATTGTTCTCAGTGTCACGAATGATAACTTTATACATGTATATGTTCTTTGTAGACATAAAAGCACCCCTTTCGTAGGTTGTTTATATAGTTATATTTTTAATGAGAAGAGAAATAGTTCCATCGGGGTTGTTAATGAATTCCACCTCATTTTCATCGGAATATAGTTGAGTAGGTATCTTGACTTCGATACCACTTTTAGATTTTATTGCTTGTTTTTGAAACTTTTTTTGGAATTTTTCAGACAATGATAAAGTCTCGTCTTCGGAAATATCAAAAGTGGAAAGTCTTTCAAAAAACTCCTTTTGAGCAATGGGGTTTGAAACAAAAAACTTAGCTCCTAAAGATTTTACAGAAAGTGATTCCTCGGTTTGCAATTCGTTATAAACAGTAGAAGAAATATGCTGTTCCATATTATCTTCTTCCGAATAATATAGGTTCGCTACTTTCTCTGCTACGCGAAGTAACCGCGTAGCCTTTTGTCTTGGAGAAGCATTTTCTGCACATTGAAGTATTTGCGTTGATAAGTAGTGATCTTTAATGCCGTCTACCAAATATTTTTCCTCAAGCACCTTGACAACGGGGCTGTTTATAGAAATGAAAAATCCTTCTGATACCTTTGGCGGAAGTGCAGGAAAAAGAGATGTGTTAGAAATGATACGAACAGTGGGTTTATTGTCATTGGTTTCAACATAGTGGGTGAACAACGCTTTGTGGTCTAGTTTGAGCATAAAAAGAAATTGCTCCCCACGGATATCTGCAATTCCAAAAACACAATCCGCTTTTGGAATTTCTACATTTCGATGCATTATAAAGAAAATTTCTTTAGCAAAGGCAGAGGAAATAGTTTTCAGATCTAAATGGTTATTTTGGTAAAGTTGGTGTACATTAGAGTTAGGATTTAAAAAGCAAGTTTTAATATCATCACTGTAAAACGATTTCTCTATAGTTTTAGTTAGATATTCTTCAAATTGTTGATTGCCACAATCTAAAGAGTCGCTCAAAATAGGCATGTCTATTGTACTGTCCATAACATGCACGATATATTCTTTAATTAAAATACTCATAAAAGTCGCACCTTTCTTCAATTTTCTACCTCTATTTTACAATTTTTTTAATCAAATTTCAATAGGCAAACAAATTCGACACAAAAACAATTAAATAATATAATAGATAAAACATAATTTTTATTAATATCCGCATATTGGACTAAATTAAAACCTCCTTGTAAAATGGTTGTACCAAATACAAGGAGGTTTTTCTATGGAAAAGTATATTTATGATGAATCGAATGGTTTATGGTATGAGTTGCAGGGGGATTATTATATCCCGTGCTTAAAACTGCCGGATGAGGAACAGGTTGAGGTTGGTGTATGGGGTATGCGACATTTGGAGTATATCAAGCACCATCGAAAAGGATTTTATACATCATTGCTTATAGGATGTGAACTTAATCGTTACCTTGCTGATGTTAATAAGCAAGCGGAGGAAATGTTTGATACACTTATCACGCGATACAAAACTGCTGATAATATTACTGAACATCTTAAAGCGGAGAATCAAATGGAGTGGGTTGCACGGATGAATAACATCCGCAGCAGAGCCACAGAAATCGTCAATGCCGATATAATTTACAGCTAAGCGACTACGGCGGCAGGGAGATTATATTCTCTCTGCCGTTTTTTTATTTTACATCGATTTTACACGGATGTGATTACCGATTTTACACCCCTAATGTAAAATATGAGTAAAATGCGGGTAAAACGGACTGCATGTAAAGAATATTGTAGATACGAGGTTATGTAAATGAACATTTTTGACGTACTTACGCTCATAGGCGGACTTTGTTTATTCCTCTTTGGAATGAACCTTATGGGCGATGCGCTTGAAAGAAGCGCAGGCAGTAAACTTGAAATTATGATCGGTAAACTCACTACCGGCAAACTTGCAGGACTTCTTACAGGTCTTGGTGTTACCGCTGTCATTCAGAGTTCTTCTGCAACAACGGTTATGGTCGTTGGTTTTGTAAACTCAAAACTTATGACATTAAAGCAGGCGATCCACGTTATTATGGGTGCCAACATCGGTACAACCGTTACCGCTTGGATTTTGAGCCTTAGCGGTATTTCGGGAAGCAATATGTTCCTGAAACTTTTGAAGCCTTCTTCTTTTACACCAGTTCTTGCTCTTATCGGTATTGCTCTTTTAATGTTTACAAAGAGTAATAAGAAAAAAGATATCGGCGTTGTTCTCCTTGGCTTTGCAACCCTTATGTTCGGTATGGAAACAATGACTGATGCGGTTTCCGGTCTTAAGGATATTCCTGCATTCCAGGAAATGTTCCTTATGTTTAAGAATCCCATCCTTGGTGTTCTTGTCGGAGCAATTCTTACTGCAATTATTCAGTCGAGCTCTGCATCTGTTGGTATCCTTCAGGCTCTTGCAGCGACTGGTGCTGTTTCCTATGGTGCAGCAATCCCGATTATTATGGGACAAAACATTGGTACTTGTATTACCGCAATCATTTCCTCCGTTGGCACAACCAAGAATGCAAGACGTGCAGCACTTGTACACTTATCTTTTAATGTAATAGGTACTGTTGTGTGCCTTGGTGGTTTCGCAGCTATCAGAGCAATATTTGCTCCCGCACTTCTTAACGAAGCAGCAAACTATGCAGGTATCGCAACTGCACACTCCATATTTAATATTGTGTGCACCTTGCTTCTTCTTCCTATGTCTGGACTTCTTGAAAAGATTGCATACAAACTTATTCCCGATACTGCTCAGGTTGAAAAGGTATCCGAACTTGATGACAGACTTCTTGCCACTCCTGCGATTGCACTTGAATGTGCACATAGCCTCACCTTTGATATGGCAAAGATTGCAACTGATGCATTAAGAAGCAGTATTGAATGCCTTGGTACTTATGATAAAGCTAAAGCCGAAGCAATTCGAGAAGCAGAAGATAAAACCGACCACCTTGAAGATGTAATTGGTAGTTACCTTGTAAAACTCAGCACCAAACAGCTTAATGAAAATGAAGGTGCGATGGCATCTATGCTTCTCAAAGCAATCGGTGACTTTGAACGTATATCCGACCACGCTGTAAACATTGTTGAATCAGCAGAAGAAATGCGTGAAAAAGGTATTGCTTTC